>JAGAQI010000079.1 GCA_017622795.1 Lachnospiraceae bacterium | reverse complement strand
CAGCGGAAGCAGGAGTACTGAATCTTTCCGAAATTGACGGCAAGTGGGAGTGCTATATTACCAAGCTTGCAGATAATGTGTTATATATTGCCGGCAGCGACAAACGTGGTTGTATTTACGGTATTTACCGCCTCTCCGAACTGATTGGTGTCAGCCCATGGGTATGGTTTGCTGATGTGACACCGGAAAAGAAGGAAGAACTTAAATTTACAGCAGAAGAACTGGATTGTGTATCTAAGGAGCCTTCCGTAAAATACCGTGGTATTTTCATCAACGATGAATCCCCGTCCTTTACCGGCTGGGTTTACGGAAAGTTCGGTGGTCTGAACGACAAGATGTACAACCATGTCTTTGAATTAATTTTACGTTTAAAGGGTAACTATTTATGGCCTGCCATGTGGGGTAATATCTTCTCAGAAGAAGGCAGTGAGCATCCGCATGATAACATCCGTGTAGCGGATGAATACGGCGTGGTAATGGGTACCTCCCACCACGAGCCGATGTGCCGTGCCGGTGAGGAATGGCGTCATCTGTGGCAGCAGTATACCGATAAATACAACTGGGATTTTGCAGTAAACAGGGAGGGCATCTCCAAGTTCTGGGAAGACGGTATTAAGCGTAACAAACCATACGAGAGTGTAATTACTGTTGGTATGCGTGGTGAGGCAGACTCTGAGCTGGCAGGCAGCATGCAGTATAATATTGACTTATTAAAGGATATTATTTTGACCCAGAAGAGCCAGCTGGCAGCAGAAGGTCTTGAAAATGCGCCAAAGATGCTGGTGGTTTATAAGGAAGTTGAAAAATACTGGAACGGCAACGAGGAGTGCGAAGGCTTAAAGAACTGGAAGGATGAAAACGGTAATTCCCCTCTGGATGATGTGGTTATCATGCTTTGTGAGGATAACTTCGGTAATGTGCGCTCCCTGCCGGTAACCGATAAATTAAAGAACCGTAAGGGCGGCTGGGGTATGTATTACCACTTCGACTATAACGGTGCTCCAAGAGGCTACATGTGGCTCAACGTGATGCAGTTGGAAAAGACCTGGGAACAGTTGTCCGAAACCTATGAATGCGGCGTAAGAGACATCTGGATTGTTAACGTAGGTGACTTAAAGCCGATGGAGATGCAGATTTCCTACTATATGGACTTAGCCTACGATTTTGAAAAATACGGTACCAACGGCAGCGTAACACCGGGCGACTATTATCTGCAGTTTGTAAAACAGCAGTTTTCCCATGGGGTTTCCGAAGTAATTCAGGCACAGATGGCAGGATTACTTGCAGGATATTCCAAGTTAAACGGAATTTGTAAGCCGGAATACATGAGAGAAAATATTTACAGTCTGGAAAACTTCGGAGAAGCCCAGAGTATGTTAGATTTTGCCCTGTTCCTGATGGAGGGTGCAGAACTTTGTAAGCAGGAAATTCCGGCAGACCTGCAGGATGCTTATGAGCAGCTGGTATATTATCCGGTAACAGCTTCTGCTAACGTAGTGGCGCTGTATATTTACTCTGCCTACAACCGTTACTATGCGGAAAAGAAAGATGTAAGAACCAATGGCTTTGCGGCCCTGGTGGAAGAAGCCATTGAAAAAGATAAAGAACTGATGCGCCATTATAACGAGGAAATGTCCGGCGGCAAGTGGAACAAGATGATGAGCCAGACACACTTAGGTTATGTGGCGTGGAACGCGGAAAATGCGGCACCTCCGACACCGGTAGTTTTAGAAGGTGTAGATTGCCCGTTTAACAAGGATGTTTTAATTGAAGAGTTAATGGAAGCAGAATTTATCCGCCCGGATGGTTATGTGGTATTGCAGGCAGATTCCTTTAAGGAAAATGTTCCGGTTGCTTTAAGAGAAACCGTAGGGGAACAGGAGAAGATTTTTGCGGCTCAGTTCAGGGTGATTCCAAACTACGGACGCTCCGATGCGGCAGTTAAGGTGTTCCCGATTACCATGGAAACCGGTAAGCAGTTTGATGCCACCGGCAGTGTGGCAAATCTTCCGTATCTGGAATATGAATTCGAAGTATCCGAGGATGCGGAATACACCATCCGCACCTATCTGGCACCAAGCAACAACTTAGACGGTGATAAGGTAGAACTCCGTTATGCCCTTCAGGCAGACGGTGCGGAGCCAATGGTGGTAAATGCTCTTCCAAAGGGTTATATTGCCGGCGATTACTGGGAGCCGCAGTGGTGTCGTGCCGTGGAAATTAATGCCCATATCAACGAAAGTAAGATAACACTGGCAGCAGATACACACAAGCTCCGTTTCTACGGCATTGACGCAGGTGTTGTTCTGCAGAAGATTGTTATTTACCGCGGTGAGCTTCCGCAGTCCTATTTGGGACCGGAAGAGTAATAGGGAGAGGGAATCATCATGAAAAATATAAAGTATATGTTTTTGCTGACAACAGTGTTCTTACTGGCAGGCTGCGGTGCGAAACAGCAAAGTGATGAACCGGAGGTGACACCAACCCAAGCGGTTGAAGCAACGGTTTCGCCAACAGAAGTACCAGCCGCTGAACCGACGGTTACACCAAAGCCAACGGCCACCCCAAAACCAACGGCCACACCGAAGCCGGAGATAGATTGGAAGGAAGAAATGATGAAGGATTCCATAGTTTCCACAGGTAATAATGCAAGACTTAAGAAGGTCTTAGAAAAGGCAAGAAGCGGAGAGCAGGTAAACATTGCAATCCTTGGCGGTTCCGTTACGGAAGGCGGCGGTGCGTCCCAAAATTCCAAGGGCTATGCTTATTTGTTTGCGGAAGCGTTTAAAGAAACCTACGGAAGCGGCGACAACATTAACTTTGTAAATGCAGGCCTTTCCGGCACTCCATCCTGTCTGGGTGCTATCCGTTTTAAGAAGGATGTCTTGGATGTACTTGGCGGGGAACCGGATTTATTCATTATTGAATTTGCAGTAAATGACTGGGGCGAAACCACCAATACCAGAGCCTATGAAAGTCTGGTGCACGATGTGCTGTCCCAGGAAAACAATGCGGCAGTGATTTTACTGTTTGCATCCAGAAGTGATTTCTGGAATGTGCAGGATAACTATATTCCGGTAGGAAAGCATTATGACCTGCCGATGGTCAGCGTGGCAAATGCCATCAAGGAACCGATGACGGTCAAAAAGCTGGATAAGAAACTCTTCTATACCGATGATTATCATCCGGCAAACTACGGACATCGTATGATGTGTGACTATCTGATGAATCTTCTTGCGGTGGTTGATGCGGAAGAAGTAGAAGAAATGAATACTTTACCGGAAACCGGAAAGAAGGGCCTGGAATTTCAACATGTGGTAATGTTAGAGAGTGATGTGACTTACGAAGGAATCACCATTCATCCGGGCAGCTTTACCGCAAAGGATACTGAAATCCAGCACTTTGGTCTGGACCGTAAGCCATCCTTCCCGAATAACTGGATGAGAGATGTGTCTGCAGGCAACGAAAGCTTTACTATGACCTTAACTTGCAAAAATCTGATGCTGAATTACAAGACAGCTAACAATCAGAAATTCGGTGAAGCAGATGTTTATGTGGACGGCGAGTATAAAATGAGTCTGAACTGCTTTAGCTCCGGTGGCTGGAATAACAACAATGTAATTCTTATCATTGATGAAAAAGATGCTGCGGAGCATACGGTGGAAATCCGCATGAAGGAAGGCCAGGAGGATAAGACATTTACGATTCTGTGCTTTGGATATACCGATTAATTAAACTATGTGTTTTGCCGGGGATTTCCCAGAAGATGCTTGACAAATCAGAGGAACCATCATAAAATAAAGAAACATAAGTAACGTGGCGATGAAAAGGAATAGTACAAAGCAATGCGTGTCCAGAGAAGAAGCGGTTGGTGAAAGCTTCCCACAGTTGGTTTGGAACCTGCCTTAGAGCCCTGCATGAAAGTGCAGCGTATGTCTGCGATAAAGACAAGGAGAGAGAGTCAGTTGTTTTCAATTGACTAATTAGGGTGGTACCGCCGAAGTTTCGGTCCCTTTTGTATCATGGCATACAAGAGGGACCTTTTTGTATGCTGAAATTTACGGGAGAGAAACCTTACCCGCGCAGCGGGTTTCCCGGATAGGATAAAATCCGGAGGTTTCTCTTTTAGCGGAAGTGTTACAGGTTCGCGTTTTTGTGAATTTCTATGTCCAAGTGTCCGGCATCTCAGCCTGCAGATGTGCGGCTATGGCAAACAGACGGAATTTGTTCCGTATGTTTGACAATAGACGAACAGATGTAGGAGGAGTCAGACGAACACGGATATAGAAACTCACAAAAATCTCCCTGAAACACTTCGCTTTCCAAAAAGAAAAGGAGGATTTTATCATGGCTAAAGAAAAGAAGCAGGTAGAGGCAATTACCTCTATGGACGTGGATTTCGCACAGTGGTATACCGACATTGTGAAGAAAGCCGAATTAGTTGAGTATTCCGGTATTAAGGGTTGTATGATTATCCGCCCAACCGGTTACGCTATCTGGGAGTTAATCCAGAAGGAGTTGGATGCCCGTTTTAAGGCAACCGGCGTGGAGAATGTTTACATGCCAATGTTCATTCCGGAAAGTCTTTTAAACAAGGAAAAGGATCATGTAGAAGGTTTCGCACCGGAAGTAGCATGGGTTACCCACGGCGGAAACGAGCCTCTGCAGGAGAGAATGTGTGTAAGACCTACCTCCGAGACTCTGTTCTGCGATTTCTACTCCAGAATCATCGAGTCCCACAGAGACTTACCAAAGTTATATAACCAGTGGTGTTCCGTAGTCCGTTGGGAGAAGACCACAAGACCGTTCCTTCGTTCCATGGAATTCTTGTGGCAGGAAGGTCATACCGCTCATGCAACCGCAGAAGAGGCTCAGGAGAGAACCATCCAGATGTTAAATCTGTATGCAGATTTCTGTGAAGATACCCTTGCTATTCCTATGGTTCGCGGTCAGAAGACCGATAAGGAAAAGTTTGCCGGCGCAAAGGCTACTTACACCATCGAAGCTCTCATGCACGACGGTAAGGCACTACAGTCCGGTACCAGCCACAACTTTGGTGACGGTTTTGCTAAGGCATTTGACATTCAGTATACCGATAAGGAAAACAAGTTACAGTACGTACATCAGACATCCTGGGGTATGACCACCCGTCTCATCGGTGCGGTTATCATGGTTCACGGTGACAACAATGGTCTCGTTCTGCCACCTGCCATTGCACCAACTCAGGTTGTTATCATCCCAATTCGCCAGCAGGCAGAGGGTGTTTTGGAAACCGCTGACAAGATTCGTGAAAAGCTTGGCGGCTGCAGAGTTAAGGTTGACGATTCCGACAAGAGCCCGGGCTGGAAGTTTGCAGAGCACGAGATGCGCGGTGTTCCGGTTCGTATCGAAATCGGACCAAAGGATATCGAAGCAGGTCAGGCTATGGTAGCAAGACGTGATACCGGCGAGAAGGTTGCTATTGCTATCGATGATTTAGAAACTGAAATTCCAAAGCTGTTGGAAAGAATCCAGAAGGAAATGTTAGAGCGTGCCAGAGTTCATCGTGATGAGCACACCTACGATGCTCACAACGCAGAAGAGATGGCTGACATCGCTGCGAACAAGCCTGGCTTCATCCGTGCTATGTGGTGCGGCGACAGAGCCTGCGAAGACAGCTTAAAGGAAACCGCAGGAATCACTTCCCGCTGTATGCCATTTGCGCAGGAAACAATCGCAGACACTTGCGTATGCTGCGGCAAGCCGGCTAAGAAGCTGGTTTACTGGGGCAAGGCATACTAATTTGAATTGACACAAGCGTCCTTAGGACATGTACAAAAAAGACATATAGGCACTCATAGACAATAAAGTCGTCCGTGAAGCCGTATATGTCTTTTTTTGTGTATCTGCAAATTTGCAGATAACAGGATGATATCATCAGGACAAGGTTAGAAAGCCGCGCAATAAACTAATTTTTAAGAGGTGTGCTAATGAGTAATCAGTGTTCTGAGAAAAATTCATTTGATTTGAAAAAACAGGATTTTGTTATCCTGGCAGCCCGTCCCGGCATGGGGAAGACTACTTTTGCATTAAAACTGGTAACACAGAGTTCGATAAGCTCCAAGGTTCCAACGGTTTACTTCTCTCTGGAAATGAGCACGGAGAGTTTAGTAAAACGGTTGCTTGCTATGGAAAATGCAGAATCCATCGGTGAGTCACCGTTAATTGTCGACGACACACCGGGGATTTCTGTTTCGGAGCTATGCGCTAAATGCCGTAAAGTAAAACAAGAGAAGGGTCTTGATTTGGTTATCATCGACTATTTACAGTTAATGGCTATTGATAGGGAACCAAAGTCCCGTCAGCAGGAAATTTCTGAGATTTCTGGTACTTTAAAAGTATTGGCAAAAGAACTGGATGTGACAGTTATTGCATTGTCCCAGTTGAGCCGTACCGTAGAACAGCGTTCGGATAAGCGTCCGATACTGTCTGACCTTCCGGAATACAAAATCATTGAGCCGGAGGCAGATGTGATCCTGTTTCTTTACCGGGATGAATATTATTACCCGGATACGGAAGAGTCGGGCATTGCTGAAATCATTATTGCAAAACAACATTCCTAGTAATTTGTTATTTCATACGCCACATACTCATGACTATACTCATACCCCAGCTTCTCTGCCAGTGCCACGGAAATTTTGGTTCTGGCATCCCAGCTTGGGTACAGGTTACGTTTTAAACACTCCAGAATTAGTTTGGATGCACAGCGGTAGGCAAGACCCTGCTTGCGATAGTCCTCCCTGGTAACAATTTCGATTTCAATCCCATCATTATAAGTGGAGTAAGAAGAGGCACCGGCAACAATCTCACCGGTGTCTTTTTTTACCATCAGAGCACCAAGACCAAGCTCTTCGAACATGGCATAGTCTTTATAATTGGACACAAAATCCTCGCTCCAGTCTTTTTTGAGGCAGGCATTGTAAAGTGTTTCGTCAATCATTTGCAGTTCTAATCCTTCCGGCACGGTTGCCACTGCCTGTTCCAGCTTTTCTTTATTGAAGTTCCCTGCATTCTTTTTGATGGCATAGCGGAAGTTTTTTTCCGCACCGTCTTTATAATGGGTTTCAATTAATGTAGACCATGCGGCGTTTTCCGGCACCATGATAATGTAGTTTTTCTTATATGTGGTCGGTTTAAAGGCTACCAGCTCTGCGCTTGGAGTTCCGGCAAGAAAGCAGAAGTCTCCAAGGATTACCATGGCAGCGTCGGGATTTTCTGTATCTTCTGCGTAGATATCGCCCATAATGCCCTGCAGGGCCGACCAGATGCAGGTTTCCTGCCAAGCGGAAAAAAGATATTCTACAGTTTTTGTGTTGGTTACTTTTTTTATCATTGGTTATCTATTCTCCCGTATTGTAAAATTATATACAATTATACCATAATTTTGCGAGATGTAAAATCCACAACTAAAATTCCCTACCTTGCGGGCTGGCTTCTTGTATGGTACAATAAAAAAATAATAACGTAGTAAAAAGGAGCCCGTCCCATGAACATCCAGGTGCCGGAAAAAGTGAATATGATTATCGAAACCTTGCTGGCACACGGGTATGAAGCATATGCAGTAGGAGGCTGTGTCAGGGATTCTTTGCTTGGAAGAGAGGCAGATGACTGGGATATTACCACATCAGCCAGTCCGTATGAGGTAAAAGCTTTGTTCCGTCGTACGATTGATACCGGTATCCAGCACGGCACTGTCACGGTAATGCTGGATAAGGAAGGTTTTGAAGTTACAACCTACCGTATTGACGGTGAGTATGAGGACGGCAGACATCCCAAAGAAGTATTGTTTACCAAAAATCTGGAGGAAGATTTAAAGCGCCGGGATTTTACTATCAATGCCATGGCCTATAATGAGCAGACCGGAATGGTGGATATTTTTGGCGGAGTAAAGGACTTAGAGAATAAAATTATCCGTTGTGTGGGTGTGGCGGGAGACCGTTTTGATGAAGATGCCCTACGTATTATGAGAGCGTTCCGCTTTTCTGCGCAGCTCGGTTTTTCCATCGAAGAGCATACAAGGATTGCTGCTGCGGAGCGTGCGGAAAATTTAAAAAAAATCAGCGCAGAACGAATCCGTGTGGAATTGACAAAGCTTTTATTGTCTGCACATCCGGACCGGTTGTTGTGGATGCAACAAAACGGTATTACAAAAATTGTTCTGCCTGAATTTGATGCTATGCTTGTAACAGAGCAGAAGAACGGAAATCAGTTGCATAATGTGGGTGTGCATACATTAAATGTTTTAAAGCAGATAGGCATCAATGGAGAATGGGACAAAAAGGAACTGCAGATTTTACGTTTTGCCGCGTTACTGCATGATGTTGCAAAACCGGGAATGCAGGTAACGGACAGCCGTGGAGTACAGCATTTCCCAAAGCATGCGGAGGTGGGCGCAAAAAAGGCAAAAGAAGTAATGCGGCGTTTGAAATTTGATAATGAGACAACAGATTTTGTGGTACGGCTGGTGGCAGCCCATGACCAATATATTACGTTATCGGAAAACAGGGAAGAAAACCTGGCTGCCATGCGTCATATGATGCACCGGCTCGGAGCGGATTTGATGGAGTATTTATGGGAACTGCAGCAGGCAGATATTCTGTCCCAAAATCCGGCTTTATTGGAGCATAAATTACAGGCATTAGAAGAAACAAAGAAGCTTTACCGGGAGGTAATACACCGGAATGATTGCGTTTCATTAAAACAGTTGGCGGTGAACGGAAAAGATTTAATCGAATCCGGGGCAAAGCCGGGAAAACAGCTGGGAGAAGTTTTGGAACAGTTGCTGCAGATGGTTTTAGATGCACCCGAATTGAACCGGCGAGAAAGTTTGTTGCAGGCAGCAAAACAATATATGCAGTAGAGTCATAACCCTTCCTTCGAATACATAAACTCTAAAGAGTATGATTTTGGTCGGAGGGAGTATGGAAGAAAAAATTGCGGATATGCTGGCACAATACGATTTAAAGGTATACAGAGCCGGCCGTGTCAAAGGATCCTGGATATTAGAAACAGACAGGGGATTAAAAAATCTCGGAAGCTGTGCGTACAGTGAGGGTAAAGTAAAATTTGAACAAAAGGTCAAACAGTTTGCAGCAGAGCAGGGGTTTGCGGAACTTGACCTATATATTCCGAACCGGGAACAGAATTTTTTAGTGCAGGGACCATATAACGAGTGGTTTGTTATGAAAAATTGGTTTTACGGAGAAGAGTGTAATGCATATGATTTCAAACAAGTGTTGGATACGGTAGCAACATTAGCGAGGCTTCATAATTGTATGGAGGGATTAAAGTTGACGGAAGAGGAAAAAGGCTTCTGTCTGCAACCTAAGCTTCCGGAAGTGTTGGAGCGCAGGAATAAGGAATTGCGCCGGGTGCGGACCTATATCAGGTCTAAAAAGCAGAAAAACACTTTTGAACAAAATTTTTTAACTCAGTTTGACAGCCTGTACTCTTGCGCTGAGCAGACTGCCCGACAGTTGGATTTGTCTGACTATGAAAAGTATTACAACGAAAAAGTAGCAAAGGGCAGTATGCTGCATGGAAATTTTACTCATCACAGTGTGTTGCTGTTAGGAGATAACCGCATGGCGGTTACCGGGTTTGATAAAGCGGTTACCGGCATTCAAGTCCAGGATTTTTATTTATTGTTCCGCAAAATGATGGAAAAGTGGGAGTGGGATATTACCTTGGGGGAAGAAATGCTGCGGGAATATCACAGTATCCATCCAATGACTGAAATGGATCGTAAGTTATTGTATCTGATGCTTTCTTATCCGGAGAAATTTTGGAAAGTAGCAAACCAATATTATAATAACCGTAAATCCTGGATTCCGGAAAAAAATATGCAGAAACTGTTGCAAACCATGGAACAGGCTGAGAAAAAAAGCGCAAGTCTAAAATATTTATTTACATAAAACATCTAAGGAGAGGAGCAAAGACTGCCAATGACAGAACAAAGGAGAAATCGGAAAAAACGAAGTCAAAGCGGAGCAATCGCAATGATGCTTACTTTGATTCTGCTTATGCTGCTTAGTACGGCACTGCTCTTTCTTCCGGAGGAGAAACCGAAGAAAAAGAATCCAGGCACGGTAGCGGCAACGGTAACACCTACAGAAGCAATTTCCCGGGTGACAGAGGAAGAAAAACTGGCGGTAGTACTTGATGTGGATACGGAAGTGAAAATGATTACTGTCTATAATGTGGAGGCAGAAGAGCAGGAAAAGCTGGTGTATACCGGAGCAACCACGTTTTATGACGGATACGGTATCCAGCAGGCCGCATCACAATTAGAAAAAGGTGGTTTGTACAGATTCACCATAAATACAAAAGAGGAATGGATTTCCACCGCCTGTGAGGCAGTAGACCGACGGGAAAAGCCGAAAGATACTTCTGTTTGGGAAAAAACGGGAGTGGATTATATGACGATTGCCCAAGATAAAATCTCCTTCCGCGGACAAAATTACCGTTATACCGAGGGTATTTGCGTTATGAGTAACGGAAAGCAGATAACTTTGGGTGATATCCAGCCGACGGTAGATATTCTGACAATCCGGGGTGTCGGACAAACTATCTATGAAATTGTGGTAACCAAAGGACACGGATATATTTCACTGAAAAATCATGAGGATTTTGTAGGTGGTGTGATTACCATCGGCAGCACCAGAATCGATACCATTACAGAGGTTTCCAATTATCTGGTAAGGGAGGGTACCTATCCGGTAACGGTGGAGTGCGGTGAATACGAAGGAACGGAAACCGTTACGGTTGCCAGGGACAGCACAGCGGTGTTCGATGTGTTTGAATACGGAAGCGGTCCGATTAAGAAAGGCTGGCTGACCATTCATATTGACCCGTTGGGAGCAGACCTTTACATCGATGGTGTAAAGACGGTATATACCGATGGTGTGGAACTGGAATACGGTACTTACCGGTTTGAATTTTCCGAAGGCGGATATGTTTCTTATAATGCTACTGTGCTGATTGACCAGCCAAAGCAAAGCCTATCTGTTTTTCTGATTGAGCAGAAAACGGAGGAAAACAGTCCGGATGATAATGAGGATACTACCACAGACCCGCAGGAACCGGAAACTGGTGATACGGATGACGATACTCCGGATAGTGGCACTAACGATAACAATACGGGCGAGAATACAGGGAACACATCCGGAAATGATAATGGATTATCCGATATAATGACCAGTGTTTCTGTTACCAATATGGGCTATAACCTGAATTTAAATAATGCCATTTATATTTTGGGACCAAGCGGCGCTGAAATTTATTTGGACGGAACTTACCTCGGTACCGCACCGATGGATTTTGAGAAGATTATCGGCTCCTATGTAATTACGGTAATCCGTACTGATGGCGGCGTAAAGAACTTTAACTGCTCCGAAACCGATAACGGGGAAGATTCCTACTATAACTTCAGCTGGATTGATTAAATATGTTGCGAATTAGTTCATAAAATGGTAAAATGTATACAACTGGGTTTATGACCTGTTTATATCAGCACTAAATAAAACTTTTCATATGAGGAGGATTATCATGGACTACAAGAAAATGTATGAAGAATGGTTAAGCAATCCATACTTCGACGCAGAAACAAAGAAAGAGTTAGAAAGCATTAAAGATGACGAAAAAGAAATCAAGGAGCGTTTCTATACCGAGTTAGAGTTCGGTACCGGCGGTCTTCGCGGCATCATCGGTGCAGGTATCAACCGTATGAACATCTATACCGTTCGTAAGGCTACCCAGGGTCTGGCAAATTACATCATCCGTGCCGGCAAGCAGGACAAGGGTGTTGCAATTGCATTTGACTCCCGCCGTATGTCTCCTGAATTTGCAAAGGAAACTGCACTTTGCCTCTGCGCAAACGGTATTCCTGTGTATATTTTTGAGAGCCTCCGTCCTACTCCGGAATTATCCTTTGCACTTCGGGAATTAGGATGTGTAGCAGGTGTTAATATTACAGCCAGCCACAATCCGCCGGAATATAACGGTTACAAGGCATACTGGGAAGACGGCGCACAGATTACCCCTCCTCACGATGTGGAGATCTTAAAAGAAGTTAAGGCAGTTACTGACTTTGCTAATGTTAAGACTATGTCTGAGGCTGACGCTGTGGCAGCAGGTCTTTATCATGTGATCGGCAAGGAAATTGATGATAAGTACATTGAAACCTTAAAGAAACTGGTTCTTCGCCCGGATTGCATCAAGGCAATGGCAAAGGAATTAAAGATTGTTTACACACCACTTCACGGCACAGGTAATGTTCCGGTAAGAAGAGTTTTAGCAGAGCTTGGTTTTGAAAACGTATATGTAGTTAAGGAACAGGAATTACCGGATGGTAACTTCCCAACCGTAAGCTATCCAAATCCGGAAGCAGCAGAAGCATTTGCTCTTGGCTTAAAGCTTGCGAAGGAAGTAGATGCAGACTTAGTTTTAGCGAATGACCCTGACGCAGACCGTCTCGGTGTTTATGTAAAGGATACTAAGTCCGGTGAATATATTTCCTTAACTGGTAATATGTCCGGATGTCTCCTTGCTGACTACGAAATCGGTCAGATGAAGGAACTTCGCGGTCTCCCTGCAGACGGTGCATTAATTGAAACCATCGTTTCCACCGATATGGCAAAGGCAATCGCTAAGTACTACGGCATTGCTCTTTACGAGTGCTTAACCGGCTTTAAGTTCATCGGTCAGAAGATGCTTGAGTTCGAGCAGAAGGGCACAGGCACTTATCTGTTCGGTTTCGAAGAAAGTTATGGCTGCTTAATCGGCGACCATGCAAGAGATAAAGACGCTATCGTTGCTACTATGGCTCTTTGCGAAGCAGCAGCTTACTATAAGACAAAGAACATGACCTTATGGGATGCTATGATTGCTTTATATGACCGTTACGGCTACTATAAGGACGGCATCGTATCCGTTACTATGAAGGGTATCGAAGGTCTGGATAAGATTCAGAGCATCATGACTTCTCTTCGTGAGAATCCGCCGGCAGAAGTTGGCGGCTGCAAGATTACCGCTATCCGCGACTACAAGAGGGATACAATCAAGAACCTGGCTACCGGTGAAGTTACTCCAACCGGTCTTCCGGCTTCCAACGTACTCTACTTCGAAATGGAAAACAACACCTGGATTTGTGTTCGTCCGTCCGGTACAGAGCCTAAGATTAAGCTGTACTACGGTGTGGTTGGCACTTCCTTAGAAGATGCGGATGCTAAGGCAAAGGCTATGGCAGACAGCGTAAATGATATGATTAATGCATTCTAAGAGGTTGTAATGAAATATATTTTGTTGGATTTAGACGGCACTATCACGAATCCTGCTGAGGGCATCACAAAATGCTTCGAATATGCGTTAAACCACTTTGGCATTAAAGTGGAAAGCAGAGCAGAGTTAGAGCAGTTTATCGGCCCGCCGCTCAGAAAAAGCTTTATGGACGGCTTTGGCTTTGATGAAGAAAAAGCTGAGCTGGCTGTGGCAAAATACAGAGAACGCTTTATCCCAACCGGTATGTTTGAAAATGTGGTTTATGCAGGCATGGAACATGCTTTAAAAACCTTGAAGGATGCCGGAAAGGTACTGATTGTTGCCACTTCCAAGCCGGAGCACATGGCGAAAAAGATATTGGCACATTTCGGACTGGATGTCTATTTTGACGACATTTGCGGTTCTAATGATGATGCCAGCCGCAACGAAAAGGATGAGGTAATCCGTTACGCACTGGAAAAGCAGGGTATTACCGCCCTTTCCGATGTGCTGATGGTAGGTGACCGTAAATTTGATGTAATTGGTGCTGCAAAGTGCGGACTAAAGTGTATGGGTGTTCTGTACGGCTTTGGAGACAGAGAAGAATTAGAAACCGCCGGTGCGGCCTACATTGCAGAAACAGTAGAAGATATGGCACGGATCATCGTGTCACTATAAACAGGGGAAGGGGTTGCGGTAAGGTGTTTGCATCTTGCCTCAGCCCCTTACGCTGAATATTAACCCGAAAGGGAAAAAGGAGATAATAAGGAGGATAACAAATGAATTCGAATGATGCAAAAACCGTTCTTCGGGTAGTAAAAATTGTTGCGGCAATTTTAGTAATAGCGATTCTCGGTTTTAATTGCTATTACACCATCGGAGAGCAGGAGCAGGCAGTAATTACCACCTTTGGTAGGGCAGAAGCGGTAGGAACACCGGGCCTGCATTTTAAAATTCCGTTTATACAAAAGGTGAAAAAGGTAGATACTACCATTAAAGGACTTTCCATCGGTTATGATGTGAATACCAATGTGTCTATTGAAGATGAGTCCTTAATGATTACTTCCGACTACAATTTTGTAAATGTGGATTTCTTTTTGGAGTATAAGGTAAACGATCCAATCAAGGCGTTATACGCTTCTGAAAATCCGGTGCTGATTTTAAAGAATATGGCCCAGGGCTGTATCCGTTCCGTAATCGGCTCTTATGATGTAGACAGTGTCATTACTACCGGAAAAAGTGAAATCCAGTCCAAAATCAGAGAAGAGCTGATGGCACAGCTGGAGGATAAGAATATCGGTATCCAGCTGGTAAACCTGTCCATTCAGGATGCAGAACCTCCGACAGCAGAGGTTATCGAAGCATTCAAGGCAGTAGAAACCGCAAAGCAGGGCAAAGAAACTGCTATTAACAATGCTAACAAATACCGCAGCGAGCAGATGCCGCAGGCAGAGGCCCAGGTAGACCAGATTAAAAAGCAGGCAGAGGCAGAAAAGGAAGCCCGCATTAATGAAGCAAACGGTCAGGCAGCACGATTTAACGCGCTGTATGAGGAATATATTAAGTATCCGCTGATTACTAAGCAGAGAATGTTTTTTGAAACCATGCAGGAAATCCTTCCTGATTTAGAAGTTATCATTGACAACGGAGACGGCAGTGTACAGAAAATTTTACCGCTGGACTCCTTTGGGGAATAGGAAGGGAGGAACAAAGTTATGGAAGAATATGTAATGCCTGAACAGAAACAGAAAAAATCCGGCAGCGGAATCGGTAAGGTATTATTGGTGCTTGTTCTTTTTGCAGCATTGATTGTACTTGCCAATTCCCTGGTAGTGACCGCAGAAAATAAATATACCTTAGTAAAGCAGTTCGGAAAAATCGAACGGATTATTGATAAAGCGGGACTCAGTTTTAAGGTTCCGTTTATCCAGAGTACCGACACTCTACCAAAGCAGATTTTAATTTATGACCTGGCGGCATCTGATGTTATTACCATGGATAAAAAGACCATGGTGGCTGACAGCTATGTGCTTTGGAGAATTAATGATCCGCAGTTATTTGTACAAACCTTAAATTCCCAGGTGGCAAATGCAGAAAGCAGAATTAATGCATCTGTATTTATGTCCATGAAAAATATTATTTCCAGCCTGGAGCAGACGGAAGTAATCAATGGACGTGACGGTGAGTTAACCAAGATGATTATGGCAAATCTCGGCAATTCCATGGAACAGTACGGTATTGAGCTTATTACGGTGGAAATTAAGCGTCTGGACCTTCCGGATGATAATAAAAATGCGGTGTATGAGCGTATGATTTCCGAGCGTAACAACATTGCGGCATCCTATATTGCAGAAGGTGAAGCGGAAGCAACCAAAATCCGCACCCAGACCGATTATGAAATTTCTGTCAGCATCTCCAAAGCGAAGGCAGAGGCAGAAGCTACCGTGGCAGCCGGTGAAGCGGAATATATGAAGATTTTATCGGAAGTATACGCTGACCAGTCCAGAAGTGATTTCTACACCTATGTATTATCTTTAGACGCAGCGAAGGCATCTTTAAGAGGTGAAAACAAAACGCTGATTCTGGATGAGGATTCTCCGATTGCGCAAATCTTCAACACTGTTGAATAGATATATTCTTAAGAACGCGCTTTCGCTCAAGGGTTCTTTATGAATATAACTATTCATGGCTCGGTGTAAAAGTGAAGAAATAGAAAGAGAGAAAGGATAAGAAAAATGGCAAAGGAATTATTAAAGAGAAGTCAGGTCAAGGTGGAAAATACCTGGAAGGTAGAGGATATGTATGCCAGCGTAGAAGACTGGAAGGCTGACCTTGAAGTAGTAAAGAAATTAGCAGAGGAGTTGGCAACCTACCAGGGACGCATGGGTGAGTCTGCAGAAAATTTATATCAGGCAATGCATTTAGACGATGAAATCGGCCGTATCGGCGGTAAGGCATACAGTTATGCCAGCCGTTGCTCCGACGTGGATACCACCAATACCGAGAATCAGGCACTGGTGATGCAGGTGAGAACTCTGTTTGTTTCTCTTGGGGAAAAGACTGCATTTATGACACCGGAAATCTTAGCAATTCCGGAGGAAACCATAGAAAAGTTTTACAAGGAAAAGCCGGAGTTAGAAGTCTTCCGCAACGCATTTAATAACATTTTGCGCAGAAAAGCGCACATGCTTTCTGCAGAAATGGAGCAGCTGCTTGCTTCTGCCGGTGACATTACCGGAACTTCCGATAACGTATTCTCCATGTTTAACAATGCCGATTTAGTATTCCCTGAGATTACCGATGAAAATGGGGAAAAGGTGCGTTTAACCCACGGCAGATATGTTCCGTTCTTAGAAAGCAGTGACCGCAGAGTCCGGGAAGAAGCATTCAAGGCAATGTACTCCACTTACAAGAGTTATCGCAATACTTTGGCTGCTACTTATTCCGGCAAGTTAAAGGCACACTGGTTTTCTGCTAAAGCAAGAAAGTACAACAACTGCTTAGAGGCTGCGGTGGACGGTACTAACGTTCCGGCTTCCGTTTATACCAATTTAATTGAAGCAATTCACCAGAATTTGGATAAGATGCACCGCTACGTATCCATCCGTAAGAAGCTTCTTGGTGTAGAGGAGCTTCATATGTATGACTTATATACTCCGTTAGTAAAAGAAGCGGATGTAAAGATTCCGTTTGAGCAGGCGAAGGCTACCGTATACGAAGCACTGGCGCCTCTTGGTGAAGAATATCGTGCGGTTATCAAAGAAGGCTTTGAAAACCGTTGGATCGACGTTTATGAGAACGAAGGTAAGAGAAGCGGTGCTTACTCCGCAGGTGTTTACGGTGTTCATCCATATGTGTTATTAAACCATAATGATACCTTGGATAACATGTTCACACTGGCTCACGAAATGGGTCATGCCATGCATTCCTATTTGTCCAACAAGACACAGCCACACGTAGATGCCGGCTATGTAATTTTCGTAGCAGAAGTGGCTTCCACCTGTAACGAAGTTCTCTTAATGGAGCATTTGCTCAAGAATACTACCGACAAGGTACAGAGAGCATACTTAATTAACCATTTCTTAGAGAGTTTCCGCGGTACCGTATACCGTCAGACTATGTTTGCAGAGTTTGAACTTTTAACACATCAGATGTGTGAGCGCGGGGAAAGCCTGACTCCGGATGCACTCAGCAAGGTATACTATGACTTAAACAAGAAATACTTTGGTGACGATATGGTTGTTGATGAAGATATTGCCATGGAATGGGCAAGAATTCCTCACTTCTATTACAATTTCTATGTTTACCAATATGCCACCGGCTTCTCTGCAGCGGTAGCACTGGCAAACCGCATTTTAAAGGAAGGTCAGCCTGCGGTAGAAGACTACTTAAAGTTCTTAAGTGGCGGATGTTCCAAATCTCCAATCGACTTACTTAAGATTGCAGGCGTGGATATGACTACTCCGGCGGCAGTAAATTCCGGTTTGGAAATGTTTGGCAGACTGCTTGATGAGATGGAAGAATTAATGAAATAAATAAGTATTATATAGATGCTTCCGGCTGTAACAGACCGGAAGCATTCTGTGTGCAGAAAGAAGAATTTATGGAAAATACAAGAGAAAACAAAATGGGCACGATGCCCGAAAATAAACTGCTTATCAGTATGGCAGTGCCGATGATGCTTTCTATGTTGGTGCAGGCACTTTATAACGTGGTGGACAGCATCTTTGTAGCAAGAATTAGTGAGGATGCCCTGACTGCCGTATCCCTGGCTTTTCCGGTGCAAAATCTGCTGATTGCTCTTGGTACCGGTACCGGAGTGGGTATTAACGCCCTGCTGTCGAAGAGCCTCGGTGAAAAGAACCAGAAGCTGGCGAATAAGGTGGCGCACAACGGTATTCTGCTGATGTTATTCAGCGCTATTGCCTGTGCACTATTCGGCGTTTTTGGAAGCCGTTGGTTTTTTACCACCCAGACGGATGATTTGGTACTGATTGAGTACGGAACACAGTATCTCACTATTGTTATGTCATGTTCCTTCGGTATCTTCGGCCAGTTTATTACAGAGCGTCTGTTACAGGCAACCGGCCGGACTACCCTTAGCATGTATACCCAGCTGCTCGGTGCGGTTACCAACCTGATTTTGGACCCTATCCTGATTTTCGGATGGTTTGGACTGCCGGCCATGGGCATTACCGGTGCGGCGGTAGCAACAGTGCTTGGACAGATTATTTCTGCCGTGTTTGGGTTCTGGCTGAATATAAAGAAGAATCCGGAAATTCAGTTGAATATGAAAGAACTGGTACCGGACGGTGCAGTTATCAAAAAGATTTATTCCGTCGGCATCCCGTCCATTATCATGGGTTCCATCGGCTCCGTCATGACCTATGGTATGAACTTAATTCTGATGGGCTTTTCCTCCACGGCAGCGGCAGTGTTTGGAGTATACTTTAAGCTTCAGAGCTTTATCTTTATGCCGGTATTTGGTTTAAACAACGGCATGGTGCCGATTATTGCTTATAATTACGGTGCCAAGAAAAAAGACCGTATGCTCCGCACCATGAAACTGGCGATTATGTATGCGGTCGGCATTATGTTTGTTGGATTTTTAGTAATGCAGATTTTCCCTGTACAGTTATTCAGTTTGTTTGAAGCGTCTGCAGATATGCTTGCCATTGGCGTGCCGGCACTGCGTTTTATCAGTATCAGTTTTTTGTTTGCCGGTTTCTGTATTATTGCAGGCTCCACCTTTCAGGCGCTTGGTAACGGTATGTTAAGTATGATTGTCTCCATTGCAAGACAGCTGGTTGTGCTGCTTCCGGTGGCGTATCTGTTTTCTTTAACAGGCAACTTGAATTTAATTTGGCTTGCTTTTCCAATTGCGGAATTGATGTCGGTAGTACTTTCCGGTGTGTTTTTGTATCGGATGTACCAGAAGGTGATTAAACCGTTATAAAGGAGAGGAAAGGATGAGAAAGGTACTCATTGTTTGTATCGGAAATACCGGAAATGAAGCGGAAGCAATCCGGCAGACCTTAGAACATTTTGGCTGCGCGGTATTGGTTAAGTATGTAGGGCGTCCACAGGATTTTATTGACGTTTTACGAGGAGAATTACCTTTTGAAGCAGACGATATTATTATTTCTTGTCATGGTGAGGGCGGAAAAATTCTGATGCCGGAACTTGGAGAAAATGTGTATATGGCAGAAGAACCTCAGGGGAATTTTGGTGTGGTTGAGATTGAAAAGTATTGTCGGTTGAAAGATAAACTTATTATTAGTACCGGATGCACAACCGGAGACAACCGGATTGCCAGAGGATTCGCAAAAGAAAATTGTTATATCGCACCAGATGATTATGTAGAAGGAAATTCTGCGTTGATGTTTGTTCTGCGTTTCTTCTATGCGTTGCTACAAAATGAGAAATCAATAGAGGACGCTTTTCAAGTTGCTGGTGCTATGGATGATGAAACAAAAATGTTTAAGATGATATAAAAATAAGAGCCACATATATGATATGCTGTTTACGGCAGACATATATGTGGCTCTTGTTGCTTTATGCTAACTGTTTTCTGATTGCTGTTTCAACAAAATTGTTCAAGGACATTTGATGTGATGTTGCAAATACAACGGCTTGACGGTGAAGCTCCGGTGAAATGCGGACATTGAAACTGCCTTTATATGCAATTTCCGGCTGGATTCCTTCTTCGGCACAAAGTGCCAGATAATCGTCTATAGCATTGTGAAAATCATCGATGAGTTCTTGGGCTGTAGTACCTTCATAAGAAATTAAGGCACGGATTCCCATAGCTTTTCCAAAAAAAATTTTGTCTTTTTCAGAAAATTCCACACTGCCCAGGTAGCCCTTATATTCCATGGTACTGCTCATATGAGTCCCTCCTGTTCTAAGGTTTCGCTTAATTGCTTAACCTGATACTCTAAAAGCTCTTTGCGAGGATGCGGTTTGTGCAGTATCGTCGAATGTGAAATCCTTCGGATGAGATTTAAGTCTTTTTATCAGTTTATCTTTTTGCCCCATATTTTATGCGAACCTCCTCTAAAGATAATATACTACATGACAATTAAAAATGCAACTAAAAATAGTTACAGAATGAATAGAGGTGAAAAAGAAAAAAAGTTATGTTATACTGTAACAAATCCAATTTTTCATCGACTAATCTTTGTGAAGAGAAAAAAAGAGAGGAGGCGTACCGGTGCAACGATTACTTGAAAAATTATTCCGCACTTACTACAAAGACATATACCGTTATTTGTACAGCCTCACTCACGATACTTCTCTTTCTGAGGATTTGGCCTCGGAGGTGTTTTTAGAGGTAGTAAAATCCATTGCTTCCTTTCGGGGAGAGGCCGATATCAAAACCTGGATGTTCTCCATTGCCAGACATAAGTTGATGGATTATCTTAGGAAAAAGAACCGGCGCGCAGAGACTGTGGTTCTATCTGAATTGGTAGGGGAGTTAGGCTGTTTTGATAGTGGTGGTACTAAGGTGAAAGGACCGGAAGACCAATACATAGACAAAGAAATGTTGGAACGCATTTATGCGTTACTGGAAGAAGAACCGGGGCGCACCGGGAACATTGTAAAGCTCCGTCTGGAGGGGTATTCTTTTTATGAAATCGGAAAGTTACAGAATATATCCGAAAGTTCAGCCCGGGTTATTTACTTTAGAGCAAAAGAAAAAATACGACAGATACTAGAAAAGGAGGGATGGGGTTATGAATAGAATTTCCTGTGATATATGCAAGGATTTGCTGCCGCTGGTGAAGGACGGCATTGCCAGTGAAGACAGCGTGCGCGCGGTAAAAGAGCATGTGACGGAGTGTGAAGCCTGCAGAAAATTATATGAAAACGAGATAACGGAAATCAATGAAGAAACTCCGAATTTGGAGCAGGAACTTGGTAAATTAAAGCGCCGCATCCAAATTTTTTCGACCATGCTGTTAATGTTTGGCGTGCTTTTCGGTTTAAGTCTTACCGCCAGTGAGGAAATGTTTTATAACAGCCTGATTATGCCGGTTATCGGAGCTCTTGGCTATGTGATTTTCCGGTGGCAGGCAGTGTATCAAATTCCTCTTTTACTACTTATAATGCAGAGTTTGATTAATTTTTTAGGTCTGGCCCGGGGCATGGAATATATGCCGTTCGTAGCAATTTTAATGTGGGTTGGTATTTATACAATTTTTGTGGAGATTGGGATATTAGTTGCAGGATTATTGCATTTTGCATTCCGGAAGGAACGCTAAAATCGGTGGTATGTTCTGACATCAGAAAGGAGAATGACAATGAAGAAGAAATGGTTAAAAATTGCCGCACTGGTAGCGGCCCTGATTATGATTGCCGGGCTTTGCTGGTTTGCCAATGCTTTGGTGGGAAACCCGGTTTCCAAATGGCTGGCCGCCAGAACTGCAGAAAAACATCTGGAAGAGGTATATGGGGATACGGATTTTGAAATTGAGCGGATTGGTTTTAACTTTAAAGATACGGATTACTATGCTCATATTATGTCCCCAAGCAGCGAAGACTCAAGTTTTTCCCTGCGGATTGATATGTTGGGAAATTTAAAATTGGATACCTATGAAAGCCGAGTATTGTACGGTGGAAATACACAAAACCGGTTATATATGGAATACCGTGCTTTAGTGGACGAAGTGTTGGAGGCACCGGATTACCCGTTTACCAGTTTTATTGCTTATGGCGATTTGAAGGTTGGTTTCCGGGCACCGGATGTGGAGCAGGGGGTGCCGTACTGGCCGGAAAGCTATGTCATATTGGATAAGGTGGAACTGGATAAACAATATGACATCCGGGAACTGGCAAAAACAGCCGGATATCTGGTGATTTATGTGGAAGATGATGTGGTAACGGTGGAACGTGCAGCAGAAGTGTTGTTGGAACTGAAGGAAGTATTTGACCGTAGGAATGTACCGTTTTATGCCATCGATTTTGTGCTGGAATATCCTCGGAAAGAGGAGGGAGGCACCATAAAAGAAGGCAGGGTCAATGTGGAAGGATTCTTACGTTCTGACATTTATGAGGAAGGTCTGGCAGAACGTGTCCGGATGGCGGATGAAGAGCTGAACGCTTACTATGCGGAACAGGACAGGATTACCAAAGAATTGGCAGAGCAGATGGAGGCACAGGAAAATGAGTAAAAATGTATCGGAGTTTTGGCAGAAATATAAACGGTTATTATTGACACACTTGATTTCTCTTGGCGTGCTTTTGCTGGGATTTCTGCTTTGCCGCTATGCTTTCTTTAGGTTACATGGCATGAAAGAATGGCCGTTAGATTTATTTATCGCGGGAATCTTAGCATTGCTGATTTCATTATTTGCGAGAAAACAATTTGCACCATGGTTTACTTCCGTGGGCTATTTTCTTGGCTATTTAGCAGGAGCCCTGTTTCACACGGAAGGTACCGACCCGGGTGGCGGGAAAACCGATAACTTGTGGATAATTTGGACCTTTACTTTTTTAGGATGCATTATGGCAGGATTCCTTTTGGAATATGTGCTGAAGTGGCGGCGAATGTTTCGCAAAAAGTAGCGAATGATGTAAAATTTTGAATGGATGTTTTTATTAATTATGCAATCCCTGATATGATTTTATCCGGACAAAACGCTGGAGAAACGCCGGTCCTTGGTGAGGTTTTGCAACCAAAGGTTGCACGAACCTAGTACCGTTGCGTTTCGATGCTAGCGAAAGCGGGTTTTGGGAGGATAAAATCATATCAGGGATTATTAAATTAATAAAATTAAAACACTTTAAAAAGTTCTACAAACTTCCGTACCACCTTATATGCCGGTCCTTCCAGTTCTTTGCCGGCATTTTTTAATTCTTCGCGAATTGCAATATGCTGTGGACAGTGGGTTTCGCATTTGCCACAGCCGATGCAGTTAGAGGCTGCGGTGGAATTATTCCGAAGAGCGGTGCACTTGATATACTCAACAACACTCCAGAACTTGCCATCGTAGTAACGGCGGTTGTAAGCAGAAAAGGTACCCGGAATATCCACGCCCTTTGGACATGGCATGCAGTAACCGCAACCGGTACATCCTACCTTCATGCGGGAGTTGATGGCGTTTACCACACGTTGCAGCATCTCTTCTTCCTCGGGTCCGAGAGAACCAACCTCCGTAGCGGAGGCAGTGTTAATATTATCTTCAATCATATCTAAGGTATTCATACCGGATAACACACAGGTTACCTCCGGCTGGTTGTACAGCCAACGGAAAGCCCACTGTGCCGGTGTGTATTTTTCTTTATGTTCTGCAAAAATCTTTTTGGCATCCTCCGGTAAATTGTTAACCAGACGGCCGCCCCGCAACGGTTCCATAATGATAACCGGCAGTCCCTTTTCGTGGGCATAGTTCAAACCTTTACGGCCCGCCTGGGAGTGCTCGTCCATGTAGTTGTATTGGATTTGGCAGAATTCCCAGTCGTAAGCATCCACCAGTTGACAGAACATATCGGAATTTCCGTGGTAGGAAAAACCAACCTGGCGGATGGCACCGCTTGCCTTTTTCTCTGTAATCCACTGTTCAATTCCCAGATCTTTTAACCGGTTCCAGGTAGCAACGTCAGAAAGCATGTGCATCAGGTAGTAGTCAATATGGTCTGTCCGAAGACGACGCAACTGCTCTTGAAATAACTTTTCCAATCCGTCCAGACTTTTGATTAAGTAATGGGGCAGCTTGGTGGCAATATAGATTTTGTCACGGATACCGTTTTTCTCAAAAATTTCTCCGATGGCAGCTTCGCTGCCCGGGTACACATAGGCGGTGTCATAATAGTTGACTCCGCTACGAAAGGCAGCCATAATCTGCTGCTCGGCTTTTGCCATATCGATTTTACCGAGGGTGGTCTGAAAGCGCATGCAGCCGAAGCCTAAAAGGGATATCTTGTTGTTGTATTTGTCAAAGCGATAGTTCATAAGGGAACCTCCTAAAATTGTTCATATAGGAAAATTATATCATAAAAAAGGAAAAAGAGAAGAGTATAGAATAGCATGTAAACATAATTCTATCAATATTGTTAGAATTGTTGCTTTATGATTTGAGTGGATGTATGATGGCATCATCAAGGAACGCACAAGAAGCGTAAACGAAAAATCAGAAAAAGAAAGATGAGGAAATTTAAAATGAAGACTTGGAAGAACGCAGAAGTAGTAGAACTTAACATTGCAGAAACAGCACATGGTGATATTGATTTCTTTTTTGAATTAAGCCACAATGGTGAAGGCCTTAATAACGACTTAGTAGATGGTAAGGACAGTGACGGTGATGGTTATCCATCCAGCACACCTAACGAGAAGTTATCCTAATAAGAAATTTTCAAGCTCTTGTCTTTGGACAAGGGCTTTTTCTTTGCACAACAGCGTAGACTGTGTTATACTAAGGGAAAAATGAAATACTAAGGAGAAGGACGCATGAGTGGAATTTATGGTGTATGGCAGCCATTTGAACAAATGCCCCCAAATTCTATGGAATTGAATAAGCTGAAAAGCTGGAATAAAGCGTATGGAGTCCGGTTTGCAAACACTGATGCGGATAGTAATTGCCATATGGGATGTTTTATGGAGAAGTTGCACGAATCTGCACCGCAGAGTTCTCCGGTGCTGGTGTCTAACGGTTGCTACGCGGTTCTGGATGTGGTGTTGTATAACCGCGAGGAATTGGTGGCGAAAGGTGACTTTGCAGAAAGCCTGTCCGATGAGGAGTTGCTGCTTCAATTTATTGAAACATTTGGATATTCACAATTGAAAGAAGTAAACGGAGATTTTGTCGGCGCTATTTATGATTCTAAAAAACGGCAGCTTACATTTTTCAGAGACCATATGGGAGTCCGCCCGTTATTTTATTATACAAATGGACAGAAATTAGCTTTTTCCACGGATATCCGGGGTTTGCTTTCCATGGAAACAACAGATGTATCTGTGGCAGAACATTGGCTGTGGTGTAAGGTGGCCGGAGGTGCATATTTTGGCACGGAAAATACGGAGTTTGCCAGCATTTTTTGTGTAAAACCGGCATCTTATATAACCTTTTCCATAAAAGAAAATAAACTTCAGTGCGATAAGAAAACCTATTGGCAGATAGGAACCAAAAAGGTGCGTCTTTCTTCTGAAAAAGAGTATCAAAGGTGTTTAAAAGAGTTAATTACCGATTCGATACAAAGAAGATTACAGGCGGTATCCGGCCTGGTGGCGGGAGAACTGTCCGGAGGACTGGACTCCAGTATTATTGATATATTAATTCACCGACTGGGCAGAGAAGCAATTTACTTTTCCTGGTCTGCGGCACCGGAAGAAATTCCGTATGCGGAAAATGACGAGCGTTTGATTGTAAAGGACATTTGCGAACAGGAAAATATTGTTTGCAAGTTCAGCGAAAAGTCGGTGCGTATCGGAGAAGACAGTGTAATGTACCGGAAGGTGAAAGCTGTAGGAATGGACCCGGAGATGAATGCGGGCTTATACCGACGGTATGTTTTTCCTCCGTATATCAGCACATTGCAGATTGCTAAGGTGGCACAGTATGCGAATGACCATGGCGCAAAGGTGGTATTCACGGGACACGGAGGAGATGAAACTGTCAGCCATCGCTGTAATCCGTATGAACTGTTTTACAACAAAGAATATGGACATTATTTGTATTATATGTGGGAAAGTACCAAGGGAGGAAAACACAGAATTTATAATACACTGCTTAGATGTCGGGAAAACCTAATGGTATCACGGAAAAAACTTACCAGTCCGTTTGTGAGTGCGCTTGCATCTAAAGAGATGTTAAAAAAAGAGTTTTTCGAACAGTATGACTCTAAAAAAGGAGCACCAAATTATTTTGCGTATGATCCGTTAACTTACATCAGGAGTGGCGGCAGCAGAAACCGTCTGGATATTGTAGCGTTGCTGGGAGCCTATGGCGGTGCAAGATATATTGCTCCGTACTTAGACTACCGGGTGGCAGATTATGCAGTATCTATCCCAAGAAATTTGTATTTAAAGCATGGAGTAAACAGATACATTTTTAAAGAAACCTTTAAAGACATAATTCCGGAATCTTTGTACACTTTGACCGGAAAAGAGGATACCAGTTGGAGAAATGCAGAGAAAAAAGAAAAAGATCCGGTGGAATATTTGGAGAGAAAGCAACGCCTGATTGGTATGTTAGATAGGTCTTATTGGGGAAAATATTTAGACTGGGATGTGTTAAAACAGTGGTCAGAGATTCCGTTAGAGAATTCGGATGGGCAGAAGGATAGGGCAATGCTTACCGGCATTGATGCCTGCTTAAGTCTCCAAAATCTCATCACCTTTTCCCGTGCAATCGAACCAAAAGAAGAATAAAGAATAAAGCAACGGCGCAGGAGTTTTCCCGCGCCGTAATTTTTGTAATTACATTGGTTGTTCTGTAATCTGCTTGTTGTCAATTCTGATTTCTCTGTCGCAGTACGCAAGTACGGAGCGGCGGTGGGTGATTAATAAGCAAGTTGGATGATAGGAGAAGTTCTTGATTCCTTCCAATACCGCAAGTTCTGTTTTTTCATCCAGGGAAGAAGTAGCTTCGTCCAAAATAAGGAACGGAGCTTTTTTTATTAAGGCGCGGGCAATGGCGATTCGCTGTGCCTGACCTTCGGAAATGCCGTAGCCACGTTCGCCGATGACGGTGTGGATACCCTGCGGCAGCTCGGAAACAAAGTCGTAAGCGGCAGCAGCACGGAGTGCTTCGTAAACCTCTTCGTCGGTGGCGTCCTTTTTGCCCATACGGATGTTGTATTCGATGGTACCGCTGAACAACGTATTGCCCTGTGGTACATAGGACATAAACTCGCGGGAATTGGCATTGGTTTCCACCTGCTCATTTTTATCGTTGAAGAACTGAATCTTTCCCGCGTTAGCATTCATGAAGGATAAAATCAGGCGGATTAACGTGGTTTTACCAATGCCGGAAGCACCGACAATGGCAACAAATTCGCCCGGATTGATGGAGACGGAAGCGTCATCAAATAAAACATCATCGGAGTAACCGAAGGATAAGTGTTCCACCTTAACACCCACATTTTGCGGGGTGATGGTTTCTTTAAGCTCTGTTTCTACCGGAAGATTTTGAAGTTCCATCACACGGCCGGCGGAAGTAAGTACGTTTACTACCTGCGGAATGGTGTGGGCTAAACCCAGGATTGGAGATTGCAAACGGTTTACCAGAGTTAAGAAAACGCTCATGGTACCGTAGGTGATGGCTTTGGTGGAAAGCTTGGCTGCGCCCCAGGCAAGAGCCAAAACATAGCCGGCCTGGAAGGTTAAGGACATACCGGAGGATGCCACCAAACCCATGCGCTGTTTTTTGATTACCCATTTCATACGATCATCACGGAGCTCCTGTAAGTGCTCTGTGGAATAATCTTCAGTACGGAAGGACTTGATAATTAAAATATTACTTAAGCTTTCGGTGATAAAGGAACGGTAGCTGGCTTCGGACTCCTGTACCTTTGTCTGCAGAACCTTTAACTTTTTGCCAAGCCAGATGCTTAAAATACCGCCCACCGGAGCAAGCAGCAATGCAAAAACAGCTAACATTGGGTCGTAGCATAAAAGCACAATAAAGGATGCCAAAAACTCGACTACCAGAATGATAATTCGCGGAATGATGTTGGCAATACCGTCTGCTACATTACCGGTGTCACTGGTAAGACGGGTCATTAAGTCACCGGAGTGATACTTGGACACGTCGTGATAGCAGGAATGCAGGATTTTTTCATATACCTGTTTGCGGATACCGAAAGAAAACTTTTCCTGGATGATAACCGTAAACATGGAACTGATAATCTGAATCAGCTGCATTAGGAGAATGCAGAGAATATACAGAACAATGTTACTGGTAATGGTTTTGCCGATGGAGGCGTTATCGATTAACTGCTGGCTGACTACGGCAGTTCCGATGGAGATTAAAGATGCCGCGATGGAAAACAACATAGTAAGGGACAACGCCGGCAGATAAGGTTTGGTGTACTTCAATAACCATACTGCGTAAGGCGAATTGGCCCGCAGCTTTTTCAAATAGTTGATAATAGTTCGCAAAGTTTTATCCTCCGTGTTTATTCTGAATTTATTTTATCATAGTGAGGGGGAATGTCAAGGAAAATAAGGCGTTGCTACTTGCTAAGAGTAAAGCGGTTATAGTATAATTATTTTAGTGGAAAAAGGATTGCTATACAGGGGGGATTAGCTCAGATGAAAAACTATTTTTATAAAATCTATAATACAATTTTGGCATCGGAGATAGAATATCCCCAGCTTTTAAAGACACAGGAAGCAGCACCGGAGATTTGGATAAAAGTTATAAAAGAAATAGACGGTGATTCGGAAGAGGATTATGCTAATCACGTATATACAGTTTCCAAAAGCAGAATTCATTTTTCTAACCATAAGGGCAGCTTTATTGTAACCGACGGAACCACCATTTCCATCCGCCCTAAAAAGGGGATTCCGATGACAGACCTGACACCCTTTGTGTTCGGTTATTGCATTGCTATGGTCTTTTGGCAGCGGGGGCAGTTGGCAATTCATTGCAGCGCGGTAAAATGGAAAGAAAAAGCTCTAATTATTTGCGGAGGCAGCGGCTCGGGAAAATCTACGTTAACTACAAAAATTTTAGAGCATGGCGGAAAACTCATGACGGATGATGTTGCCGTTGTGGATTTTGCAAAGGATGGAAAGGCGTTGGTGCTTCCGGCGTTTCCGCAACAGAAACTGTGCCGGGATGCTGTTGCCAGAAATGAGTTCAATACGGAAGAATTATTGTATATTGATGAAGACAAGGATAAATTCGCCATCAGCAGGGTGGGAGAATTTTGTGATGAGCCTACAGAACTTGGCGGCATTGTTGCATTAAACCGGTATTCCGGTAATGCCGTGGTTGCAGAACAGTTGCAGGGTCATGCAACGCTGCAGGCAATTTTAGATAATTTATTTATGAAGCCGGTGTTTGAAGCGTCGCTTGCATTCCCACCGGAAGATATGATGAAGTGTATTAAAATTGCGCAGACGGTGCCGGTGTATAAGCTGTTGCGACCGATGACCGGTGATACCACAGAGGATCAGATACAAAGTATTAAAAAACTTATGAAGTTATAATGCGGAGGAAGTAAAAGTGGCGGGAGCAATTTGGGGACAAGTGAATTTGTCCGGAAACAGAATAAAGGAAAGCATTGTTACGTCTGCGGAGCAGACCATGAATGTGTATAAAATCGACCGGATTGACCACATTTTTGAAGAAAATGTTTATTTTTCCTGTGCCCATCAGCATGTAATTGCGGGGGCGGAGAAAGAGATACTTCCGCTGTATGATAAAGACAGAAATGTTTACTTTACGGCAGACTGTATTTTAGACAACCGGGAAGAGGTCTTGGCTTTACTAAAAAAAGAAAATGCAGACATAACAGACGGTGCTTTGGCTTTCCTCGCATACCTTACCTGGGGAGAAGAGTTTGTAAAGCGTCTGGTTGGTATATTTTCCTTTGCTGTATATGAAAAAAACAAAGGGGAAGTACTAATCTATACAGATCATACCGGCAGCCGCTGTATCAATTATTGTAAAAAAGAGAAAGCAGTAATGTTTTCCACAACGATGGGGCCGTTGTTAGAAATGCTGGGCAAACAGCAGGTTTCACTTTCTGAAAAGTGGCTGGCAGCTTGTGAAGCATTCCGGGCGCCGGATATGATTATTTTCCCGGGGCTGACGCCATTTGAGGGAATCTATCAGGTGGAAGCCGGGCACTATGTGAAATTTACGGAGAAAGAAACTATCAAAACACGTTACTGGAATCCGGCGAAAGAAGTAAAAAAAATACGTTTGAAAAGCGATGACGAATATAAGCAGCTGTTTTTAGATACCTTCTGCGACTGTGTAAAAAGTATGCTCCGTTCTTCCGGGAAAACTGCCATGACTTTAAGCAGTGGCTTGGATTCCTCTGCAGTAGCGTGTCTGGCAGCGCCTATGCTGGCAGAACAAGGGGAAACACTACATACCTATACGTCGGTGCCTCTTCCGGATTTTGTATGCGAAGAAGGATATGCTTTAATGAATGAATCTGCAGGCCCTAAACTGATTGCAGCAAAGTACCCGAATGTGGTGAACCATTTTGTTTCCTGCGAAGAAAAAACAGCGTTTTCTGAGTTGGAGCGGTTTGTGGAATATACGGAACTGCCGGGAAAATCCAATGCGAATTTGGTTTGGCTGGATGATATTTATGAACAAGCTTGTAAAGAGGGATGTAAGCTGGTATTAAAGGGCCAGTTTGGCAACTCCACCATTTCTTACGGCGCGATTTTATCTTTAGTATATCAACGGCTGCTTAAGTTGGATATATCCGGTGCAAAAGCGGCTACAACCGCATTTATGCGGCGCCGAAGGGTGAGTAAGGAGAATGTACTCCGGGTGGCAAAGGGAGCCTTAAAGGAAAAATGGCTGCCGGATTTGTCCATGGTGGAGGAATCTTTTGTACGCCAGGAGTTGTTCCGTAAGTATGGAATTAAACAGGAAATCCGTAGCATGCTGAAAAAGGGTGGCGGCTCTCTGATGGATTCTGAGAATGCTCATAAAAATTTTATGACAGAACCAAGAATTTTGCAGCATTTGGGAATGTATGACACCAAAATCGGGCTGGCGCAGGGAGTAATAATTAGAGATCCTACCAAGGATAAGCGCTTGATTGAGCTTTGCATGGCGCTCCCGATGGAATGCTTTGTAAGTGACGGGATAGAGCGTAGATTGGTTCGGGAATTTATGGAAGGTATTGTGCCTGCAGAAATCAGAACTGATGTAGGGCATCGGGGACTTCAAAGTGCGGATTTTGTATTCCGTTTGAACAAGCAATGGATGAAATATAAGCAGGAAATTATTTGTCTTTTAGAGGATGACAGACTGTATCAGATGTTGGATAAAAATAAATTGCAGGCGTTGGTTGCCCGGTTAAAACGAGCAGAAGCTATTGAGGATAAAGCTATGGCACAGGACGTGACGGTGCTGGTGTCACTTGGTCTGTTCCTTAAGAAGTATAGCCGATAGAACAAAGAAATAAAAAAGCATCCCGCGGAAACGGGATGCTTTTTGTAATAAACAAATTAATTTGTGGTTAAGGTTCCGTTTACTTCAGGGTTGCTGTCTGCACCACTTGCAAAACTTGCCCAGTAGTCACCATCCTGGTCTACTCTGATTTCGTCAAAGCTTGTTGTGATTGCCTTACCCTGTGCGGTTGCGCTGATGTTTAATTCGCTTACTTCCGGTGTTGTCCAAGTTTTCATATTTGTATTCTCCTTTACTGTTGTTTTTCTTGTTTGCCCAATCAAATGCGATTTCCTTTTTGATGATTTTACTATAAACAAAAACAGGCAGAATGTAAACAAATCTATCAATTTTGTAAGAAAAAAGTATTTGCTTTGTTTTTTTATTATAATCAATGGCAATAGGAGAGCAATCTTGCCACTTGCCCGACATTGTGTTATAATAAATTGTTAAGGATGTGATAAATCCTGAACCAAAGTACTGCGTGCAGCAGGAGGAAAATACAATGGATAAAAAAATTTGTATGGTGGCTTCTTCCGGAGGTCATTTAGAGGAAATATCAAGACTACGGAAGCTGGAGCAGCAGTATGACTGCTTTCTGGTAACGGAAAAAAGTGAGTTTGAAGTAAAGAATTTTTGTAGGGAACAGTATTATGTTCCTCAAATCAACCGCAGGGAATGGCGCTTTTTATTCAAGTTTGCGGCATTGTTTTTCCGTGCATGGAAAATTATTAAGAAAGAAAATCCGGATTTTGTAGTTACCACCGGTGCTTTGATTGCTTATCCGTTTTGTGTAATTGCAAAGCTGAAAAAGAAAAAAATTATTTACATAGAATCTTTTGCCAGAGTACACGATGCCTCCTTAACCGGAAAACTGGTTTATAAGATGGCAGATTTGTTTATCGTACAATGGGAGGATATGTTAAAGTTATATCCAAAGTCTGTGTTGGGAGGTGGTATCTTTTGATTCTGGTAACATTGGGAACACAAAAATTCGAAATGAACCGTCTGATAAAGGCGGCGGATCAACTGGCGCAGACAACCGAAGAAGAAGTATTTGTACAGTGTGGGCATTCTACGTATCAGCCGGAGTACTGTAAGTACAGTGCCTTTGTAGATGCGGCACAGTTTGCGGAAATGATACAAAACTGCAGCGTATTGATTACCCATTCCGGTGTAGGTACCATTATGACCGGAATCCAGGCAAAACGTCCGGTTATTGTGGTGCCGCGCCTGAAGAAATTTAATGAGCATGTGGATGACCATCAGCTGCAGATTGCAGAAGCTTTTGAAGAAAAAGGCTGTGTGCTTTGCTGCCGGGATGAAGCAGAATTACTACAATACATAGAGAAGGCAAAATGCTTTGATTTTCAACCATATATTGCCCCGGAGAGCAAGGTGGAAAATCTGATTTTAGAGTTTATCGGGAAGTGCTGATTTCGTTGCAATAAAGGGCAAACAGTAGTATAATTATACCAACTATACAAACGGAGGAAACTATGTTTAAAACAATATTAGCCAACTTTCATTTGGAGAAAATTTTCTGGATTATCAAAAAGAATTTAAAGTATATGATTTTGTGCGGATTGATTTTTGCATTGCTTGCCGGCGGTTTCGCTTATACACGGCAGTCTGCAACCTATGTGGCACAAATTTCTTTTTATGTATACAGTAATCCGGATTATATTACGGATACCGGTGTCAACTTGAGCACATCGGAAGTTTCCCAGGCGAGGTCTTTACTTGCCAGCTACATGCAGATTTTAAAAAGTAACCGTTTCTTGAATATGGTATTGGAAAGCCTCGGTATGGATGAAATCGGTTATACAGCTGATTATTTAAAAAAGCGTATAGGTGCTACGGCGGTAAATAATACTACGGTATTTGTGGTAAGTGTATACGATGACGACCCGGTACTTGCCATGAATGTGGCAAATGCCATTGGTGAACTGGCTCCGGCAGAAATCATCCGTATTGTTAAATCCGGCGGTATTGAAATTCTGGATGCAGCAGAACTGCCTACCGTACCGTATTCTTCTACCAGTGTATTGCTTTATGCGGCAATCGGTGCTGTGGGCGGTGCTTTTCTGGTGGCGGCAATTGCATTGCTTCGAGGTTTGCTGAATACTACTATCCGTCGTAAATACGAGATTGAAGATTTATTTACAATTCCGATTATCGGTACCATTCCATCCCTTCTTCCGAAGAAGAAAAAGGAAACGGTGGAGCTACGCTTAAATGCAGACAGTCCGTTTGTGATGAAGGAAGCGTATAGTGACTTACGTACGAATTTAATGTTTACCGCAAGAGGAGAAAAATGTCCGGTATATGCCATTTCCAGCGCCGACAGTAATGAAGGAAAAAGCTTTAACAGTATTAACATTGCGTTATCCTTTGCCCATACCGGCCGTAAGGTTCTGTTGATTGACGGTGATATGCGAAAGAGTGAACTGGCCAAATATTTGGAAATTGAGGCAGGAAAAACAGGTTTAAGTGACTATCTGGCAGGTTTGACCAAGAAACCGGAAATTAATCAAGTGCAGGAAAACTTTGATGTGTTCCTGCGGGGCAGTGTTCCTCCAAATCCTGCGGAACTACTAATCAGCAAAAATATGGAGCAGTTCCTGGAAAACATGAAGCAGGAATATGACGTTATTATTATTGATCTGCCGCCGGTTGGTATTGTGTCCGATGCGTTAGTACTGGCTCCACTGGTTACCGCGTACATTCTTGTGGTACGCGAAATGGTAACCAAGTTTGACCGTGAAGAAATGATTGTCAGAAAATTAGAAGCGGTGGATGCAAACATTTGCGGTTTTATTTACAACGGAATTTCGATAAAGTCTCCGGACTATGGATATAAGAACTATGATTATGGATATGGAAAAGGCTATAGTGATTGATTTTCACGCCCACATTTTGCCGGAACTGGATCACGGCTGTGGCTCGGTATCAATGGCGCAAAAACAGTTGGAGCTGGCAGCAAAAGCCGGGGTAGACATGGTTGTGGCAACCTCCCACTTTTATCCGCACTTGGATACTGTGCCCGGGTTTGTACAGGCAAGAAAAGAGGCATATGACAGATTGTTGGAAGAGTCCTTGGCGATAAAAAATATGCCGGAACTGCTGCTTGGTGCGGAGGTACTGGCCTGTAAAGGAATGGAGCGGATGGAAGGCTTAGAGCAGTTGTGCGTGGAAGGTACCAAAGTACTGCTCTTGGAAATGCCGTTCACAAAGCAGTGGGAAAAACCTTTGGTGGACTCTGTATGTAAACTGGCAAAAAAGTTTCAGGTTATACTTGCCCATGCGGACCGATACTCCGTTGATTCGGTACAGGAATTGATGGAAGCTGGCTGTCTGGTTCAGTTAAATGCGGATGCTGTATGTAGTTTTAAAAAGCGCAGATTGTGTAAAAAGTATCTGCAAACCGGTGCCGTGGCAGCGTTAGGCAGTGATATTCACGGAATCAAAACAGGATACCGGAAGTTTATTAAGGCACAAAAAGTTCTCGGAAAATCTGGAGAACATGTAATGAAAAAAACAAAAGAACTCTGTAGAAAGGCGGAAGCACAAGCATGAAAAAGGTCAGTGTGATTGTTCCGGTTTATAATACAAAACAATACTTAAAGCGCTGTATGGACGCACTGGTAAATCAGACACTGGAAGATATTGAAATTGTTGCAGTGAACGATGGCTCCACCGATGACTCTCTGCAGATGTTAAAGGAATATGAAGAAAAATATCCGGAAAAGGTACGGGTGCTAAGCAAAGAAAACGGCGGACAGGCCACCGCAAGAAATTTAGGCATCCGGGAGTGCACCGGAGAATACATCGGCTTTGCGGATTCCGATGACTATATCGATACCACCATGTTTGAAAAAATGTATTGTCTGGCCAAGGAAAAAGACTGTGACCTGGTGGAGTGTCATTACCACTATATCCAGGAATCCGAGCAGGGAAACAAAGAGTTAAAAACAAGAGGAAATATCCGGGAATACAGCAGTCAGAAGGACATGTTTATCGACCCGCAGGTATCTCCGTGGAATAAGCTGTACCGAAGGGAAGTACTTTTGGATTCCGGTGTGGATTTTCCGGAAGGTCTGATTTATGAAGATACGGCATTTTACATCAAAACGATTCCGTTTGTAAAAAAATCTGCTTACTTGCCGGAACATTTAGTGTACTATTTCCTTCGCGGAAATTCCACGATGAATGCTAACAAGAGCCGTCGGGTGGGCAACATTTTTGATGTATTAAAAGACATTCTCGATTTTTATAAAGCTAAGGGCTTTTACGAAGAGTATCAGCAGGAATTAGAGTATTTCTGCACAAAAATTATACTGTGCAGTTCCTTAAGCAGAATCGGCCGTGTGGAGGATAAGACTATCCAAACGGAACTGTTAGATAAAAGCTTTGTATTTTTAAAAGAGTATTTTCCAAAGTACCGCGAAAATAAATATTTCACCGGGAAAATCGGGTTATATATTAAGCTGGTACGCAGATGGAACAGCCGGCCAATCGGTAAGGTGCTGGGCAAAGTGATGAAAGGATAAAAATATGAAAATTTCGGTAGCAATGGCAACCTACAATGGGGCAGAATACATAGAAGAACAGCTGGATTCTATCCGTACCCAGACCAGACCGGTGGATGAAGTCATTATTTGTGATGACCGGTCAAAAGATAAAACGGTAGAGGTTGTACGGGAATATATTGAAAAACACGCCTTGGCTGACCGGTGGAGCATTACCGTGAACCCCAAAAATCTGGGATATGCATCCAATTTTATGGGGGCGGTGGAAAAAACAACCGGCGATTTGATTATGTTCTGTGATCAGGACGATATCTGGCTTCCGGAACGGGTGAAAGAGATGGAGCAACTGATGAAGGAACATCCGGATATGATGCTTTTAGGCTCCGAATTTGAACCTTTCATCAGTTCGGAGAATGCTGCCAGTGTACCGGAATGGGAATTAAAGCAGCATAAGAATGATAAGTCATTAGAAAAGAAAATCTACTGCGCAGAAAACATTTTTATCGGCTGCCAGGGCTGTACCATGTGTATGCGCCGTGAATTTTTAGATAAGACTTTTTCTTACTGGTATGCGGGCTGGGCCCACGATGAATACGCCTGGAAGCTGGCGCTTTGTATGGACGGGCTTTATATGTATCATGCCTATACCTTGCGCAGAAGATTGCACGATGCCAATGTATCGTTGAATAAGATGAGAGACCTCCCGAAAAGGGTTGCGTTCTTGCGGGCACTGCTAGACAGTCATAAAAAGACACTGCAGTTTGCAAACGATATCGGCATGACGGAAAAACAGAAGAAGCTATTACAAAGAAATATCAAAGCAACCGAATTGAGGATTGATTTGATGGAAAACAAAAAGTATCTGAATACGGTAAAGCTGGTGCTTGCCTATGCGGATTGTTATCATAAGAGCCGTTCCATTCCGGTGGAACTTTACATGGCATTAAAGCACAAATAGAGCACAACGAGGGACAAATGGAAGTAAAGACGGTATTAGAAAGTAAATATGTAAAACCTGCCAGAGAAATAAAGGTGTTTCAGTGGATTGCTGTTGCATTCTTATTTTCTCTGTTTGTTATGCCGCAGTATTTTGGACTTCCGTTTCCTTTGTTTGACCTGACACTGCTTCGTATCATGATTATTGTGGTAACCCTGATGATTGTGGCAGAGGACAAGCGGAAGAGGGAGTTTGTGGATTTAATTGTATCCTCGGGCTTTACTAAAGCATTACTGCCGTATTTGATTGTATTGGTATATACCATGGTGTTGAGAGTAGACATTAATGCTTTTCTAAATCCTTTCCTTGAATTATATTCTTTATACTTATTGGTGTATATAATTCAGTATTCCATTGGTGTGGAGAAAACAATTAAATATTTATTATTTTTCTGTTATCTTTTGACTATTTTGGGAATGGTAGAATTTTTGATTGGCGTTTCGCCGTTTTCCTATTTGGAAACCATAAGCGGAACCTATACCGGCCGCTTTGTCCGTTCCGGGCATTACCGTATCATGAGTTCTGCGGTACACTCTTTGGGATATGGTTTAATGCTGATACTGATGACTTCTTTTGCCTGCTATGACCAGAAAAAAGACGAGGTAAATATATTTGCGCATTTTCCCTTGCTGGTTTTGCTGGCGTTAAATGTATTCCTGACGGGATCACGTTCAACACTGGGTGTGTTTGTAATAGAGATAGTATTAATGTTTATTGTGTCCAGTACTTACCATAAAAAGATTTTTTTATTACTTTGTGGGGTGCTGGCAATTGCATTAGCAGTATTTCTTGTACTATTTCAAAATACTTCCATCGGAAGTTATATGATGTTACAGATTACAACCATATTGGATGAGATATTAGGAACAGAATGGTCCATACAGTATGGTGCAGATCCGAATGCGTTAGGAAGCAGTTCGAATTACAGAGCACAGTTAAAGTATATTTTCACCCTGGATTGGCTGAATCCACTACTGGGAATAGGAAGAAAACGCAGTTTTTCAGCAGAAATTAATGGGTCTTTTGTCAGATCGGTAGATGATTTTTATATTGCAGAATATATCCGGTATGCGTATCCGGGACTAATTGCATTTTTATTTTTTATTGGTTATTTTGTATGGAATTTGATAAAACAAGCGTTTCAGAAAAAATCAGCTTTGGCAAAAGTGTTTTTTGTTGGCTGTGCATGTTATTTGTTGAATTTGAAATGGGTAGATTCCTTACAGACGTTAAAATATTTGTATGTGATATTTGCGATTTCAATGGTAATGTTGTCGACAGAGGGAAGCGCAAAGAAAACTAAGGCTGCAGTTCAATCAAAATACGTGAAATAGGGGGAGGAAAAAATGAGTCCGGAAGTTAGTATTATTGTTCCTGTATATAATGGAGAAAACTATATTGATGCCTGCTTAAAATGTGCATTGAAACAAACATATGAAAACATTGAAATCATTGCGGTAAATGACGGAAGCAAAGACCGAAGTGGGGAAATTCTGGATGAATATGCAAAGAAAGATAGCAGATTGAAGGTGATTCATCAGGAAAACAAAGGCTTAAGCGGCGCAAGAAATACAGGAATCCATGCGGCATCCGGAAAATATGTTATATTTTTTGATGTAGATGATACGTTTGAAGAAACTGTAATTGAAGATAACATAAAATTAGCGCAAGAGCATCAGGCAGATGTGGTGATGTTCTGTTTCTGGTATTATGATGTAGATACAAAACAGTTAAAACCGAATGCGATGGAACGCCTTTTTGTAGGAACAAATAAGGAATATTTTGAGAACTATCTGATTCAGACGATGGAAACAGAAGTCTTTAATGCACCGTGGAATAAGATGATCCGCAAAGACTTATTGGATAGTAATCAGCTGTATTTCGATCCCAAATATCCAATTTATGAGGATATCATATTTGCTTCTAAATTGCTGGGGGTTGCAGAAAAGCTGGTAGTAAACAATAAAATGTACTATAAATATTTTGTCCGATCTTCGGGCAGCTTGATTACCCGGTTTTATGATACTTTTTTTGATTGTGTATCGGAATATTATAAACATGCAGCAGCATATTGCGCTAAATATGAAAATAATGATAAACAGAAGGCTCGATTTGCTAAACTGTATGCAACATTAACGCTGATGCATTTAAAACAAATTAGTTGCAGAAAAGAATTAGCAAAAGAACGTAAAATGCAGCTGATTGGGAGAATATGCAATGACTCGCAGTTTCGAGATGCGTTAATGCTGGTTCATTTCGATGTACCTAAGAAGAATATTATGAAGAAAATGATTTTGGAAAAGAAATGTGCTTTGATTTGTTTCTGTTATAAAGTTTTAGGAAAAATCAGTAGACAACATTAGTGTTGTACGGAGTGTGAAAATTATGGATTGTAAGAAAATATTGCATAAAATACAAGATCATATGTTATTAGGCTCTGTCTATGATAATATTATGATGAAGACAAAGTACCGGGATAAAAAACTTTCTTTTTTATATAATGTCATGGTGGCGCAAAAGCATCGCATGCTGTATTATAAAAAGCTGAAAAAGCAATTTTTCGAAAAATGTACAGGTACCCGGGAGTGGGAAAAACTGGAGAAAGCATATAATTCAAATGTAATATGGATATGTTGGTTACAGGGATACGATAATGCTCCGCTGATAGTAAAACGGTGCTACGAATCGGTAAAGAAATATGCACCGGAAAAGGAAATTATTTTTTTGGATGAGAGCAATATATTTGACTATGTAGATATGCCGGAGTATATAGTAAAAAAATGGAAAGAAGGGAAAATGGGCGCTGCGCATTTCTCTGATTTACTACGACTTGAGCTGTTGATTAAATATGGCGGTTACTGGATGGATGCAACGGTATTGTGTACAAATGGTGAGATTTTTAAGCAAATGGATGACGAGCCGTTGTTTATGTACAGTTTCTATTATTTTGGCTATAATCCTGAAATTATGGAAGTAAATAGCTGGTTTATTAACAGTACAACGAATAATAACGTATTATGTCTTACGCGGGAACTTTTGTATGAGTATTGGAAGCACTATAATAGAAATGTAGCGTACTTCCTTTTGCATTTATTTTTGACTATGGCGCTAGATTTCTATAAAGAAGAGTATAAGAATATGCCGATTGTCAGTCAGGTAGATGCCCATGTATTGGCAACCTATATTTTTGATGAATATAATCAGAAAAAGTATGAAATTTTATGTCAGCAGACCGGAATCCATAAATTAAGCACCCGGTTTGATGCGGAAGAAATGAAAAAAACAGGAACTTTTTATGATGTTGTCATCCGAGAAGGAAAGTATTAAGGAGGAGTTAAGTATGAGTATTCCAAAGATAATTCATTATTGCTGGTTCGGAGGAAAGCCTCTTCCGGCAGATTTACAGGCATGTGTAGATTCCTGGAATAAGTTAGAAGGATATCAGGTAATGCGTTGGGATGAATCTAACTGTAGCTTTGATGAAAATGATTTTGTAAGAAAAACCTATGCCGAAAAACAACTTGGATTTATCGGAGACTACTATCGTTTAAAGGCAGTATATGAATATGGCGGAATTTATATGGATACAGATGTTAAGGTAAATAAGTCCTTTGATCCGTTATTAAAGCATCCGGCATTTTTAAACTTTATTTTTGACTGTTCCGTTGGTTCTGCCATCATCGGTGCAGAGAAAGGCAACCCATTGATTAAAGCATTGCTGGATATGTACGATGCGACCGTATTCGGAAAAAATGAAGATGGCAAGGTATTCAACTGGAAAGACGGAAAACTGGTGGTAGACGGATATGCAACCAGCAATTATTATTACACCTATCATATTTTAAAGAATTATCCGGAATTTAAGTTAAATAACAAATTCCAGGATATGAAGGATTTTGTGATTTTTCCGAAGGAGTATTTCGAAATCGGTACCTTAACCGGTAAGCACTATGCGGTTCATTTATGTGCCGGAGAATGGCGTATTAAGACGGATGAGTCCAAATCACTGAAAAATAAGATAAAGAAGACATTACAAAAATGTCCGTTCTTGTTTGATAAATTGCAGGTGGTAATCAGAAAACGCCGCTATGAGCAATTAAAAAAGGATATTCCATTTTATCCGTATTATCTGGCGCAGCAAAACAACACGGAGCTGCCGGAACTGTAATTAAGTATTAGAAAAGAGGCCTGGAATGAAGAAATCAAAGCAACCTGTGGAAAAGAGATTTTCAATTAAAGACATCATTATTATTATTCTGAGTCTGCTGGCTCTGGTTGGATTGGTTTTTGTTATGAAAATGACAAAAGACGAAGAACAGAAAAAGCAGGAAGAACTGGGAAATATCAGTAATGAAATACAAAATTCCGGAACCGGAACCATTGTAAACAACTCTTCCAGTACCGCAGGTGTAATGATTAATGAGGCGAATCAGGAGGGCTGGATTGAGCTGTATTATACGGGAAAAACCAGCTATTTACTGGATGGATTACAGGTGTATGTGTCAGGAAATAAAGTCTATGAAGTGGAAGAAGAATGGCGTCTTATGGCAGGAGACTATGCCGTGCTGGAGTTAGGTGTACCCTTAGGTGCTTCTAATGGTGAAGTGCTGGAACTTCGAAAAAAAGATGGAAGCAGTGTAGAGTATTTGTTACTTCCTTCTTTGGAAGCGGGAGAAAGCTATGGTGCCACTACAGACGGAAATATTGATAAGGCATATTTATCGGCAACCAAGGGGGCAACCAATGCGGAAGCAACCGTCCGTTCAAAGAACAGTTTACGGTTTTCTGTACCGGGAGGCTTTTATGAAAATGACTTTTTATTGGAGCTGATGGCACCGGAAGGATATACGGTATATTATACAACCGACGGTACGGAACCAACTTTAGAATCAACGAAATACGAAGCCCCATTCAGAATCCAGAACCGCAGTGGCGGAAATTATATTTATGCTACCGGTATGCAGGAAAATTTTTATACCCCAAGCAGTATTGATATGGGTACTGTAGTGCGTGCGATTATGGTGGATGCTTCCGGTAATGTGAAGGAAGAAAAAATAGCGTCTTACTTTGTGGGATTTATTCATGACACGGATTATGAAAATTTACCGGTACTTTCTATCGTTACCAATCCGGAAAATTTGTTTGATTATCATGAGGGAATTTATGTAACCGGACGTTCTTATGAAGATGCGGTTGCTATGGATAGTAAAGAACAGGCCGGTAACTATTACAATGGTTGGACAAAGGATGTTTTTGTAGAATATTTTGAAAATAATAAAGATAAAAGCTACGAAAGTGCGGGAGATTTGGGAATTGCCTGGGATTTGAGCATGGAGAGCAGCCAGAAAAGTTTTGAGATTACAAGAACTACAGAGCTTCCGCAGCCCGGTTCTACCTTAACGACCTACTTAAATAATGCCGCTAACTGCTTGCAGGTTAGAACGTACCGGATGGATAATAAATATAAGCAAAGGGAATACATGGCACACCTTCTTTTGGAAGATTATACAGAAGCAGTGTTGCAAATGAAACCTTGTATTGTTTTTGTGGATGGAGAATACTGGGGCTTGTATATGCTTCAGGAAAATTTTGATAAGCAGTATGTGAAGGAAAGTTATCAGACAGAAGACAATCGTCTTGCTATTGTGGAGAATGAAATAGCAAAAGAATTGTTTGAAAAGGAAGTATATTCTGATTTATACAAAAGAGTCGTTAATAATGATTTAAGTATTGATGAAAATTATAGAGCGGTACAGCAGGAACTAGACATTCAAAGCTATATTGATTATGTTTGCATTAATATGTATCTGGCAAATGCGGAGTTTGGTGTATCTGGCAAATGGTGGCGAAGCTGGGAGAAGAGCGAGGCTCCATATTGTGATACAAAATGGCGTGTTACGTTGTCAAGGTTGGACAACTCTATGTATAATGGTTCTTATGGGAAAAAGACTACCTACAGTATTGACAGTTTTTTGATGCCTTCTGTGCTTGGAGATGCTTTTTTACAATCCTTGTTGATGAATGAAGAATTTTGCAAACAGTTGAGTGATACCATGAGTCATTTCGTAAATGAAGTATTTATCACGGAGAGAGTAGATGTAGCATTGAAACAAACGGAGAAATTACTAAAAAAAGCCTCATTAAGCAGTTATAGAAGATTTTTCGGGAATCTGACAGAGGAGTATTACAAAGAAGAAATAGAAAAAATACGCACCTTCTTTGAATTACGAGGAGAATATATTTTAAAGTATACGGAAGAGATTGTGACAGCAGGCGGAAACATGGAGGCTATTTTGGCCGGCAGGGAAGAATTAGAGCAATTAGAACTTTTGAAACAGCAGGAATTGTTGGAACAGCAAGAAGCAGAGCAGTAGAGGTTACGGATGTAAAAGGGAGAAGTATTAATCATGCAGAGCAAAAAAACAATAATCATGGAATATTTGGGTGAATTGGTTCTTTCTCAATTTGAGAAAAGAACTCCTGCGCCAATACCGGAAGGGATTTCTCTGGAAATTCTGGAAGATATAGCAAAGCGTGGGCATATGACATATCTGCTTCTGGGTGCATTATTGAAACTGGAGCTACCGGAGGAAACTGTAATAAAATACCGTAGTCTGGTAAAACAGAGTATGATGCAGACATTGATGCAGGTATGTGAGGCAAAACATTTGCAGCAGAAGTTTGAACAGGCAGGCATTCGGAATCAGGTATTGAAGGGCACCATTTTGAAACAGCTGTATCCGTCGCCGGAAATGCGTGAAATGAGTGATGTTGACTTTATGTTGTATGAGGACTCCTTTGAAAAAGCAGAGGGGATTTTAAACGGAGAAGGCTATACAAAAATTCAGGAAGTAAAGCATCATGCGGTATTTTCCAAAAAGCCGTATCTGATACTGGAAGCCCACTGGAGTCTCTATGATAAAAATGTAGACAAGGGTCAATATTTATATTACAAGGATAATTTCCGCGCAGTTCCGGTGCCTGGTACACAGTATACCTATGATTTTTCAAAAGAAGACTTTTACGTGTATATGATTGCCCACATGGCAAAGCATTTTTATGAAAACGGCTGCGGCATCCGTAATGTGGCAGATATTTATGTGTATTTAAAATCACAGGGAAGTTTACTGGACAGAGCGTATATTGAGGAGGAACTGAAAAAGCTTGGTCTGACAAGCTTTGAAGCGCACATGAGTAAACTGGCTCAGATTTGGCTTGGAAATGAGGAATCTACAGAGTTTTATAACCAGTTATTTAACTACATGGTGGATTGCGGCATTTACGGAAAAGGTGAAAACGGAGTTTGGGGCCAGTTTGTAAAGGACCAGGCAGAACGTGGAAGCACGTTGAAAACCTGGTATTATTTCCCGGGAATTGATTATATGAAAGAGCATTATCCGTGGCTGGAAAAGAACAGCTGGCTGTTACCGGTAGCCTGGGTAATCCGCGGTGTAAACGGAATGTTTAATAAGGGAAAACGGGAAAAGAAGCGGCAGGTATTTTCTTTGGAGCAGGAGCAGGCAGAAAGGATGCAGAATATTTACCGTTCTTTGCAATTAAATTTTAGAAAATAGACAACAAGGCAGGTTTTAAGGTAATGAGTGAAGGCAGAGTAAAGAGATCGGCTCAAAATATGGTGACAGGATTTTTGTATCAGGCGATAACTTTGATTTTAAGCTTTGTATCCCGTACGGTATTTATTCAGGTGCTTGGAAAAGAATACCTAGGGTTAAACGGTATTTTTTCTGATGTTTTGACTTTGCTTTCCATGGCTGATTTAGGGTTTAATACAGCAATGGCATATAGTTTTTATAAGCCGTTAGCTGACCGTGACGAAGGCCGTTTAGTGTCCCTGGTTACCTTTTATAAAAAAATTTATAATGTGATTGCACTGGCTGTATTGACATTGGGACTGCTTTGCATTCCTTTTTTGAAGTTTATTGTAAATACAGAACAAGACATTCCGTTGATGGAAGTTTACTATTTATTTGCACTGGCAAATGTAGTAATATCCTATCTTTTTGTTTATAAAACAACGTTGCTTACTGCTGATCAGAAAAATTATAAGGTGGTAAGTATTAATATTGTTATTTCTACTGCAAAGGTTCTTTTACAGATTGTTTTGCTTTGGCTTACAAAGAATTATATATTGTATTTGTCTATCGGTGTATTGGCACAGTTTCTTACCAATTATATTGCGTCAAGAAAAACAGAAAAGGAATATCCGTTTTTACATAAAAAAGAACTGGTGCAAAAGGTGGACAAAGAGGTTACGGATGGAATTATTTCCAACATGAAATCTGTGTTTGTTTATAAAATGAGTACCACATTGTTTACGGCCACGGATAATATGCTGATTTCTATTATTATAGGAACTGCAATGGTAGGTGTTTATTCGAATTATCTGATGGTAAGCAATAAACTTCTTTTACTGGAACAGATTGTTTTCTCTGCACTTACGGCAAGCATCGGTAATGTAATTGTAAAAGAAACAAAAGAAAAAAGATTAGAGATATTTATTGCAATGCAATCAGCAAGTTTTATTTTCTGCGGAATTATTACCAGTGTATTTTGTCTGATGGCAAATGATTTGGTCAATGTGTGGCTGGGGGAAAGTTTTATTCTTTCCCGGGTAACTATTTTTGCGATTACATTAAATACTTATCTGGCATGTGTGTTGCAGCCTTTATGGGTTTTTAGGGATGCGGCCGGACTATATATAAAAACAAAATATGTAATGCTGACAGGTGCAGTTCTGAACATTGTATTATCAATCGTGCTGGGATATTTCTTTGGAATTACCGGTATAATTTTAGCCTCTGCAATTGCAAGATTGTCTACCTATTTTTGGTACGAACCGAAGCTGCTGTTTAAGGAATATTTCGGGAGCGGCGCATTGCGGTATTATGGAACAATAATGATAAATTTGATTCTGGTTGCCATAACAATTTTTGCTTTATCATGTATAAGTGATTTTTTTACAGTATCAGGCTGGGGAACATTAATTATAAAAGGGATGATTATAGGTGGAATGTGCTCGGTAATATTTATGTTGGCTTATAGCAGAACAGAAGGCTTTCAAATTATTTGGAAAAAGGCAGTTTCAATTATTAAGAGGAGCTAGTTCGGAGGAATGATGGAACTTTTGAAGCGGTATTATAAAAGATTAAAAAAGAATATTGCAATAAAAAAGGGAATTTCTAAGCCGGATTCCATGACATATGCAAAAATAGAAAGAAAATCGGATAAACCGGTAATATGGCTCTTGGGGACAGAAGATTTTGGCAATTTGGGAGACCATAAAATAGCCTTGGCAATTCGACATTTTTTAGACGAGCATTTCAATGATTATGATGTGATAGAACTTTCTGCACGAAATTATTTTTTGTGCTGTGAGCAGATGGAAAGAATGATTGGCGAAGAGGATATGATTTTTGGTACAGGAGGAGGTAATTTTGGAAACCAGTACCCTGCTTCTCAAAAAATCAGAAGAGATTTCGTACAAAGATTCCCGGAAAATAAAATCATCATTATGCCGCAGACCATATGGTATACCGGAGATGAATCAGGGAAAGAAGAACTGAAAAAGGATATAGAATTATTTGCAAATCATAAAAGACTGTTACTTGGGGTGAGAGAAGAAAATTCGAAAAGTTTTGCAGATAAAAACTTCAGAAATCCCTCTGTTTTGGTTCCGGACATGGTTCTATTTGAAAAACCATATCGGACGGCTGAAAAAGAAAAAACAAAGGCTGTTTTGTGTCTCCGCTCAGATTTAGAAGGTATTTTGGATAAAAAATCCAAGAAACAGGTTATAAAATGTATAAAAAAGAATTATAAAACTGTAAAGTTTGTTGATACGCAGAAAGATTATTTGATATCTACGGAAAACCGTGAAAGTGAAGTAAATGAAGTGCTGCGGGAAATGTCATCGGCGAATTTGGTTGTAACAGATCGCTTACATGGGATGGTGTTCTCTGCACTGGCGGAAACACCGTGCATTGTTTTTGACAATTATAATGGGAAAGTGCAGGGGATTTATCAGTGGATAAAGGATTTGCCATATGTTCGATATAAAGGTGTTGATACAGCAATGGAACAGGACGTTTGTGAACTAAGCTCGATTAAGGGCAACTTTATGTTGGAAGGGATAGCAAAAGAGTTTAAAAAATTTGCTGAATTAATTCGAGCCTATTAAAATGCAGAAACCGAGGAAAAGCTATGGGTGATTTTTGGAATCGTTTTTGGTACAGTATGTTGAAAATGAGCCAAAAGGAAATGAGCAACATTGATTTTTTTGATTTGCTTCTTGCTTGTATTATGGCAGTAATTACAGTGCAACTGCTGGGATTGTTATATGCGAGAATTTGCAATAAAGCGCGAAACCTCCGGAAAGAAGTTTTGATTATGCTTCTTGTAATGGTAATGCTGCTAATGTGGGAAATTGCGGTAACCGGACGTGAACAAATGTCATTACGGACGATACGGACTGAAATCTGGTGGTTCGGAAAAAATATGGATGATAATACGGCCAATTTTTTAAATGTTATGTTTTTTGTTCCTTTTGGCATTGTTACTACATGGCTGCAAAAATGGGAAAAAGGCTGGAGAAGGATATTAATTACCGGATGTTTGAGTTTTTGGATGAGTGCGTCCATCGAAATTTCCCAATATATTACGGCACGTGGTTATACAGAGCTTGTTGATTTGGAAACCAATGTATTTGGCGGAATAGTGGGCGCGGTTCTTGCGATTGCATTAGAAAAACTGCGAAAGAAGGAAGAGAAAATAAATGTTGGGCAGAGTCTATAGATTTATACGATATAATGAACATAAACCGGAAACACTTCAGGCCTGGGTATATTCAGCTTCTTTTCGTATTCAGATTTTATATCGTAAAAGCGATAAGATGAAAGATAACTGGGGCATACGCGGAGAAGAATCTTCAGAAGATGCAACTATGGAAGAATACCGTTATGCAAAAAAAGTATCATATGCAGTAAATCAGGTTTGTAATAAAACAAAATGGGAGAGCAAATGTTTGGTGAGGGCACTGACTGCACAACGGCTGCTTAAGAGGAAAGGAATTGCCTCCACCATGTATTTAGGATGTGGGCTTGACGAAAATGGAAAAATGATTGCCCATGCCTGGTTGAGATGTGGGAAAATGTATGTGACCGGTGGTAATGGTGCAGAATATGCTATTGTGGATAGATTCAAGGCATGAGCAATGCAAATGAGGAGAATGTAATGAATAATCTTATATCAGTTATAATTCCGGTATATAATGTAGAAAATTATTTAGTTGAATGCATTGAAAGCGTATTACAGCAGACATATAAGAATCTTGAGATTGTTTTAGTTGATGATGGTTCCACGGATAACAGCGGAGCTATTTGTGATGAATATAAAGACAAAGATCCCAGAATTACAGTTCTTCATCAAAATAACGGCGGTCTTTCAAATGCAAGGAACGTGGGTATGGAATATGCACACGGAGAGTATATTGGTTTTGTGGATAGTGATGATTTTATTCATCCTCAAATGTATGAACTGTTATATGCAGCAATACATAAAGAGCAGACTGATGTTGCAATCTGTAGGGAATTTGCTTTTTTTGAAAAGGAAGAGTTGCCGACTGTCCAAAGTTATAGTATAACGGAAGAAACTTTTGAAACAGCTAACCGGCAGGAGTATTGCAAAAAGTTTCTGGAGGCATTTACCGGACCTACAACCTGGGCGTGGAACAAATTGTACAAAAAAGAATGTTTGGAGGGTGTACGGTTTGTAGAAGGAAAACGGATGGAAGATATCCGGTTTGCATCTGATGTAGTGAAGAACATAGAAAAAGCAGTGTGGATTCCGGAGCGCTTGTATTTTTATCGCCAGCGTCAGGGCAGCATTATGAACTCCGGAAATCCAAGAATTGTGTTGGAACATGGTGAAGCGTTAATCCACTCTTATCATGCTTTAAAAATGTGTGGTGATGAAACTTTTCAAAAAGAATATTGGAAAAATATTGCTAACCGTCTGGCGGGTTTGGAAGCAGATGCATATAAGCATGGGTATGAAGCGGAGCGGAAAGAATTGAGAGGGTTGTCTAAACAGTTTTATAAAGAAAAACTGGGAAACTTAGGAATAAAAGTTGCGTTGGTACGATATTTCCCGTATATATATTACTTAATGAAGTAAGCACAGTAAAGGCATATGTTTTTTATGAACATATGCCTTTTCCTAGGACTAAAGCCTTTATTGACTTGAAATTCACTCCTTGTTACAATAACTGTATAAATAATTGGGCAAAATAACTGAAAAGTTATGACGCAAAGCTATAGGGCCTGTAAGATGGTAGCCAGTTGCAAGTTAACTTCCATTTTACGAAAGAAAATGGAAGTTTTTTTCTGCTCTGGGAAAACAAGGAGGTAGCAGAGAGTGAAAAAGTCGTTTAAACGATGGGTTTGTTTAACAATGAGTGCTTTATTTATGGTGCAGATGCCGGTGTCATGTCATGCACGGGGCGCGGAAGATGCTGTTGTTTGGGATACACTGATAGAAGGAGAAGAATATGTTTTAGATGATTTTACTGAGTGGAAAACGGGACGATATTCCGAGAAAAGCGGAAATTATGAATCCTGGTCCGGTCGTCTTTGCTATGGTAAAGATATAGCAGTAGTTCCGGGAATGACATACCGGATGTGTCAAACGGATAATGCCTATGACGTGGTAGTGATTCAGCTGGATGATTTCTTGCAGGTTTTGGCCAGTGACACCTATAAAAATGGTGGTGAAATAACCATGCTGCAGGATACGGCATATGTCAGAATTTATATATATAATCCGGGCAATTATAATACCACATATGCTCAGTTTGAAGAAGCTTTCCTAAACGGATACAGCGCAAGCATAGAGCTTTTGGAAAACTACAGCCCGTTACTGGAAGACACAGACTTAACCAATGCCGGTTTATGGGAAAAGGGTAAGTATAGTGCAGAAAAAGGAGAAGAAAATACGGTATCTTCTGTGCGACTGAAAGACTATAAAGAAGTAGAACCGGGAACGGTTTATTCCGTAACTTTTTCTGCAACAGGCTGCGCACTAAGTGCTGTTCAGCTGGATGAGAATTACAATGTGTTGGGAAGTCGTAATTTAAAGGACGGAAGCGAATATACAATGTTTGATACCGCAAAGTATGTGCGTCTTTCTGTTACCGATACGGTAAAGTATAATCTCAGTGTGAATACGTTTGCGGAAAAATGCGATGCCGGTTTGGAATTTTATTTTGAAAAACTGGATAATTACAGCCATGACATTTTAGATACGAATTTGATGAATATTGCTTTATGGGAATCCGGTTTGTATTCTTCCGGAAACGGGAATAAGAGTAATGCCGGATATGCCATCCGGTTGATTGATACAAAGATCTGCGTTCCGGAAACAAAGTATGAACTGTATTGTTCAAATGATACCCTGCGGCTTTCTGTTTTTGAATATGCCGCAGATGGTGCGTATATTAAATGTAGTCATGTAAAAAACGGAGAGGCATTTATTACGGACAGTAATGCTTTTTACTTTGGAATAAGCTTGTGTATACCGGGTAATTACAGCATGTCTTATGCTAAATATGAAGAAACTTTTGCGTCAGATGATTTTGTGCTGGAGCTGCTGCTTGGAATTATAGAGGATGATACCAAAGAACCGGTGATTCCCGAAACTCCGGAAGTGCCTGTAGTTCCGGAAGTGCCACAGATTACAGAAACTCCGGCGGAACCGGAGGAACCGCAAATTACGGAAGCTCCGGAGGAGCCTGAAAGCCCGGAAGATATGGAAAAACCGTATGCCGTAGAAGTGAAGGATAGTATCCTACAGCTGCTGATAGCAGATGACTCCTATCGCGTTATTGTGGAAGAGTATGATGCTAATTGGAAGTATATTACTTCCATGGATTTAGGAAATCTGGATTATCATTATATCAACAGCAGAACAAAGTATATTACCATGACGATGTACCAATTTGCAGATGGTCAGGTGATAGAGGATTCGTATACGGTAATTACTGAGGAACCGGAAAACTTTGGAATCGAGTTGCTTTTTGACAATGAGCTATCGAATAAGAGTGATGCACCGGCATTATTTGGACCGGAATTAAATGCAGCATCTACCTCTAATGTGGCAAACTACCGGTATGGCTGGTATAAGTCCTGGGGAGGAGCGTATGAATATTCTTCCGGAGGCGTTTGCAGCAGAAACTATTATAAAATAACCAGGGATACTTATTATGTAAATATTAACGATTCCAGAGTGGGTGTTTCCATTCGTGAATACGATGAAAACGGTAAATGGTTATCCTGTATTGACAGCATGTACGGAGGGGATATTTACATACCTTCCGAAAATGCAGTGTATGTGACTTTAACAGTAAAATCATCTGAATGGGCAACCGGAATGTATGACTTATTAGGCTACGGCCTGGTAATTGATTTTTCCGATGAACAAAAGGATGCGACCACAGAAATTGTCTTTTTTGAAGAGTTTGATTTTGCAGATAGTGATAATTGGAGAAGCGGCAACTATGTAAGCGGTACCGGTGAATTCGGATTAAACCGTTACAGTATCTGCACGACACAGTTATTGGATGTGCAATATTTGGATGTTCCGATGATGGCTGATTTGTGGAACGGTTATTTGAAGATGAACATCTTAGAACTGTCGGAAGATGGTACTGTGATTAACACGTCTACCCTTTACGATGGACAAAAATGGCAGAAGCAGGAAGAAACCGCAACCATCGGAATATCGGTAAGCTATGACAAAAAGTATGAGTATTCCTACTATGAGGAGCAGTGGGCAGCCGGTTCTGTAAACACACTGGAGGTGTTTGAAAAGTACCAATATAATACTGCCATGAATCCGATTACGGCAGAAGAGTTCATGGATATTATGAACGTAGGATGGAATCTTGGTAATTCCCTGGATTCCCATTACGGAGACCGGAAAGAAGATTCGCCGGCTCTTGGCCAGGAACGTATTTGGGGTAACATTACAGTTACGAAGGAATTGATTGACCATATCGCAGAGCTCGGATTTAATACCATCCGTATTCCGGTAACCTGGTATTATAACACTTACAACGATGAACAGGGAACGTTGAGAGTTCACGAAGCATGGTTTGACCGTGTGCAGGATGTGGTGGATTATGCCATTGCAAATGATATGTATGTATTTTTAAATACCCATCACGAGCAGCCGATTATCTTTACCGGTACGGATGAAGAGACTTTTACGCAAGTACTTCGTGATGCAGAGGATTTATGGACAGAAATTGCGACCTTCTTTAGGGATTACGATGAGCATTTGATTTTTGAAGCCTATAATGAGGTGGATAACGTCGCACAAAGTTGGAACTACAGTGCAACATCTGCAGAGCAGATGAACCGTCTGAATCAGGTGTTTGTAGATACTGTTCGTGCTACCGGAGGAAATAATGAATATCGTATTCTCTGTGCACCGACACTGTTGGATGGTTATAACGGATTAATCCTGGGGGATTATGTGAAACCAAATGACCCGTCAGGCGAAGGGTTTTTATTGACACAGATTCATACCTACAGCGAGCAGTTTGATCAGGATATTGAAGGCTTGTTTGCAAGTTTGGAACAATTTGCAATGGAGAACAGTATTCCGGTTATTATCGGTGAGTTCGGAACAAAACCTTCCTATAGCCCAATCGAATATAGGAAAGAAGCTACAGCAAACTTTGTGGCAAGAGCAAATGCAAGGGGACTCCGCTGCATTTACTGGGATGACGGTAACCTTGGAAACTATGGTTTGGTGAACCGTAAAGATTTTGACGCTTCCGAGCATGAGCTTTTGGAAGCACTGGTTAGTCCACAGGCATATTGCAGTACAAACAAGGTAACCTTAGACTCTTTGGATAGTTTTTCTTATATGTCCTTAAACCAGAGTACCGGTGAATTGAAGGAAGATAAGTACTGGGGAACTATTGTTACAGATAGAAACGGTTACGGAATGGAAATTCCGGGAGGTTCCGATTACCTGACATTAAATCTGGTGACGACCAATAATGCAACCTTACAGAAAATTCATTATGTACATTTTTACAACGCAGATATGCAGTTTATTTCTGCAGTCAATGACGGATACGGATTTTGGAGCAAGACTCTGGAAATTCCTTCCGGTGCAGCCTATGTCAGAGTGGCAATCAATAACAGTTATGAGGCAACGAAGGTTTTGAAGTTCCAGAAATTCTTCTGGTTTGGTGAAATGAAGCTTTCCTTAGGCTTTATTGATACGGATGATGCCGGTGCGGTAATTGAAGACCCGATGGATGGCAGCACAGAAATTTTGATACTGGATCCTGTTCAGCCGGAGGGACTGATTGCTGCAATGGAAGAAGTGGATTTCTCGGATTTCTTCTCTTACGAAACAGGAAATTACTACTATGCCACCGGTATAAAAACAGAGAACTCGGAAGGTATCAGAATTCCGAACTATTTAGAAGTAGCGGAAGGTACGGAAGCTACCTATGTGTATGCAGCTTCCAAGAGCGGGGTACGTATTTTTATTGTTGAACTGGATTCTGATATGAGGCATTTAAGGAATACGGAACTGGTGAGCAATAAAACCATTACGTTGAAGCCGAAAACAAAATACCTGGCTATTTCTCTGGGCATTCCATATGTGAATTACGAAGTAAACTATGATACCTATCGTGAGCTTTTCGAAGCAGGAATGACAATTACATTTGAAGAACAGGAATAAATTAAAACCGTGTGCACTGTGTTATGTGCACACGGTTTTTCTTAATCAGAACTAATGGTCTGAAGAGGAAGCCGGATAGAAAACGTCGTTCCCTTTCCAAGCTCACTTTCACATGTTATCTTTCCGCCATGCCGTTCTACAATTGTTTTCACAATCGACAATCCCAAGCCGCAACCGGTTTTGGCACTTGGAGTGCGGGCAGGAGAGGCCATATAGGAGCGTTCAAATACCTTTTCACACTGTTCCGGCGTCATGCCGATACCGGTGTCGGAAACACGGATGGTAACGGCAGAATCGCTTTGGAAGGCATTTAACGTAATGGTGGCACCGTCCTCGGAATATTTGAGAGCATTGCTGAAAAGATTGTCCAAAACCCGGATAAACTGGGCTGTATCGATGGAAAGTATGGCGTCCATATCCAGAGGAACATCTAAAACAAGCTCCCGGTTGTCATACTTTTTGTCGGCTTCACAGTTAAAGAAAAAGTCTTCTAAAAACATGCCGATACCGATTGGTTCAAAATGAAACGGAATGGCGGTGTTTTCCAACGTAGTAAGTAAAAACAAATTATTAATCAGGGTTTCCAAAGTAAGAATGCGGTTTTGCATTAAATTGAAAATGGGTTGCAGTTCTTCTTTGGTATATTCCTCCAGTGTTTGTATGTAGTCAATGGAATTGCGCAAGGCAGTAATCGGAGAGCGTAAATCGTGGGAGAGATTGGCAAACAACTCTGTACGGTTTTTCTCCTGTTCCACCAGCATGTCATTGGCTTTTTTTAAATCTTTCTTGGAAAGATACAGTTCTGCGGTTAGTTCTTCAATGGTAAGGGAAGGGGATTCAAATTGCTTTTTAGCCATAGTTAGGTCCACCCTTCGATTTCTTTGGAATAAATTTATAGCCTTCGGACCACACGGTTTCTATCATGCCGTCCAGTTCCGGATAGGCCTCCAGTTTTTTGCGCAGGCGGCTGGTATTCACCATGATGGAGCGTCGGTCTGCCTCGGCATAGGTGCCCCAAATTTTGGTGCCGATTTCTTCAAAGGTAATGGTTTTTTCCGGATTGGACACAAGTAAGTGTAGTAAGGAGAACTCGCGGTTGCTTAATGCGATTTCTTCGTCATTGCAATACACTTTGTGCTCGATGGTATCCATCTGCAATGGTGGAAATGAAAGCATGGTAGATGGAGCCGGTGCTTTTGCTGCGTTGACAGAAACCTGTCTGCGGCGCATCAGTGCCTGGATTCGTAAGGATAGCTCTTTTAAACTGTATGGTTTAACAATGTAGTCGTCCGCGCCCAGCATCAACCCGTTGATGCGGTCGTCTTCCGAAGATTTTCCGGTGAGGAAAATAATTGGGGTATCGGTAAATTTCCTAAACTTTGCACAGGCATCAAAACCGTTCATTTCCGGCATCATAACATCTAAAACGATGCAGTCGCAAGGTTGTTTTTTTAAAACGGAAAGTGCTTTGACCGCAGAAGTGGAAGCCGCAACCTGGTACCCTTCCTTCATTAAAAATTTCTTGTTAATATCTAAAACTTCGGCATCGTCATCAATAAGCAATATTTTGTACATAGGAGTTCCTCCTTCCGAAAATGATTATTCTGAATACAGTATATATCAAAAACCAAAAAAATGGTAGTAGACATAAGAATAAATATGAACTTTTTTGGGGTAAATGAACGTATTTTGTTGCAAAAGTAAGGGAAACGAGGTACAATGGAACAAAGTAGAGGAGGATATACTTATGGATAAAAATACAGTGGTAAAATTGATTACAGATATCAATGTTACAGAGCTTGCCGGCGAAAAGGTTATGATTGACTTTGCAACCGGAAAATATTTTATGATTAAGGGTGTCGGCAACGATATTTGGGACATGATTCAAAATCCGATTACTTATGGTGAAATTGTAGCGAAGCTTCTTTCCGAGTATGAGGTTAGCGAAGAAGAATGTACAGTATCTGTTAGTAATTTCTTAACTAAATTAAAGGAATTGAACTTTGTATCCATGGAATAGGTAAATAGTTCTGCAAGGATGCGGTTAATCGGAACATAAGAATGAAAAATCCTTGTCAAATTAAATTTGACAGGGATTTTTATATATGCATTAGTTTTTTTGGAGGATGTGGATGGATTACTATTATCACTTATATGGCTGTCTTTTAAAATCGGATTTGGAATTTTTGCAGCTGGTAAAGGCAGAGCCGGGAGAGAAAACACCGGATATTGAATTTGTCAGTGGTTCTATGCCGGAAGAAATTTTACAAAAGGCAGAGCAGAAAATATATTATGAGTTTGGGGATGAATTCAGCTGGTTATTTAATAATACCTGTATTTTTACGGTAGAGCAGGGGAAAAAGATTACCTATCATCTGAAACCGGAGGGGAAGGTAAATTATTTGCAAAGCTATCTTCTGGGTTTTGGTATCTCCATGCTGTTTTTACAGCGCGGTGAAATGGCTATTCATTGCAGCGCATTGCACAACGGGAAGGAAGCAATTTTAATTGCCGGTGAAAGCGGCAGCGGTAAATCCACCATTACCAATCATTATTTAGAGCATGGCTGGAAGCTGATGGCGGATGATATGGCTGTGGTAAAGTATGAGAAAGAAAAAGGAAGCATCGTATATCCGGCTTTCCCATTCCAAAAGTTATGCCGCAACGTGGTTGTGGAACGGGGTTACAGCTTTGATGAAGTGATTTATATTAACGAGTTTAAAGATAAATTTCTGGTTCCCTACCGGGGCGGGTTTGAGTTGGACGGAAAACCGCTAAGGAAATTTATTATGCTTACTGTACATAGGGGAGAAGAAGTCATTACTCAGGAAATACAGAGCATCGGAAAGTTGCAGATCTGTTTAAATAATCTGTTTTTACGTCATCTTCTCGGACAGCAAAAATATGCCCCTCGCATCGGGCAGAAGTGTCTCGAACTTATTGCTGATGTGGAGGTACATGTAATTGCCCGCCCGGAGGGAAAAGACACTACGGAGGAAATAAAAAAAGCTGCATTTGACATTATTTTGTAAATGAAAGTATTTACATGATAATTTGTAAGTGCTATAATAGTCAGAGGGGTATGAAAATTTACAGAAGAGGGGGCCTTTATTTTGGGCAAATTTAATCGAGGTGCAAATACAAATTTGTTACATATGATTAGTGACTGTCTCATGATGGTGATATCTTTCTTCGTTGCAACTATTTTTGCAAGAATTCCTTTCATGGAGTCATTCCATTTATATGGACCAATCTGTGTTGTTTTTATGTTGATTTTCATGATGGCAAACAAGGATGCCAGAATGTACAATGTTACTACTTTTTTTTACGTGGACAGAACTTTTAACAAGGTGACAAAGTCTTTTTTGACTTCTGCCATTCCGACAGCCATGATTATTCTTGTGTATGTCGACCGGCATGAAGCTGACTGGTACTTCTACGGGGCATATGCAGCATTTGCGTACTTTTTATTGCTGGAAAGTGCGTTTATTATGCGCTTTGTGGCAACCCACTCCAAATTCAATGCACCAAGAGTTTTGTTGGTAGGCGATATTGAACGTTTGGAAAAGTTTAAGACCTATTTGTTTAAGAGCAATACTTCTGTTAAGCTGATAGGTTATGTCAGCCTGGAAGAAACCGAGGACAAGCGGTATCTTGGTAATGTGTCTGCTTTAGAAGAAATTCTGTTAGAGCACAATATTGGCCAGGTATACCTGATGCACCGTAAGGATGATGATATTGATATCCAGCCCTATATCGACATTTGTTTGGAAATGGGTGTTTCCATCCGTGTTATTATGAGTCTTTATAAAGCGCATGGTGCACAGCGTTATGTCAGCAGCGTGGGAACTTATCCGGTTATCACTTATCATAAGGTTTGCTTAAATGAGTCTTCCAAGTTTGCGAAACGTATTATTGATCTTGTCGGCAGTATTGTTGGCATCGTTTTATTCTCACCGATTATGCTGGTAACTGCCATTGCCATTAAGTTAGATTCCAAAGGCCCTGTTTTATTTAAGCAGCAAAGAGCAGGCCTGAACGGTCGTCCGTTTATGATGTATAAATTCCGCAGTATGTGTGTAGATGCTGAGGAATTAAAAGAGAAACTCCGGGAACAGAACGAAGTCAAAGATGGTATGATGTTCAAAATTAAGGATGACCCGCGTATTACCAAAGTGGGCAAGTTTATCCGTAAAACAAGTATCGATGAGCTTCCTCAGTTCTTTAATGTATTTCTTGGCAACATGAGTCTGGTAGGAACCAGACCACCTACAATGGATGAGGTTGCTAAGTATGAGCGTTTCCATTGGCGTCGCATGAGCATTAAGCCGGGCATCACCGGTTTGTGGCAGATCAGCGGCCGCAGCCAGATTACCGATTTTGACCATGTTGTGGAACTGGATACGGAATACATCGACAAGTGGAGTATTTGGTACGATTTTGAAATCATGATAAAAACAGTCTTTTCCATGTTAAGAAGAAAAGGCGCATATTAAAACAAAAGCCGTGATGTTCTGTCACGGCTTTTTCTGAAAGGAAGGGCAAGGTATGAAATGGTTAATTGCATCCGACATTCACGGTTCGGAATTTTATTGTAAGGAAGTATTCAAAGCGTTTGACAAGGAGCAGGCAGACCGCTTGCTTTTGCTGGGAGATATTTTATATCATGGTCCCAGAAATGACCTACCGAAGGACTATGCGCCGAAGAAGGTGATAGCGTTGTTAAATGAGCGAAAAGAAAAAATTCTTTGCGTGCGGGGCAACTGTGATGCGGAAGTGGACCAGATGGTGTTAGAGTTTCCGATTCTGGCAGACTATGCGGTACTTGATTTGGGTAACCGTTTGCTCTATGCAACTCATGGACATGTGTATGGCGAGTTAAATCCTCCACCACTGAATCAGGGAGATATTTTGCTTTGCGGTCATACCCATGTGCCAAAATGCACGGAGCACGAAACTTTTGTTTATATGAATCCGGGGTCTGCGGCTATTCCGAAAGAAAACAGCCACCATGGATATATGACACTGGAAAACGGAGAGTTTCTTTGGAAAGATTTTGACGGGAAAGTAGTAAAAGAATATAAGTAAAAGGATAGCCGCCTGCAAGGGAGCAAAAGCCCTGCAAGCGGCTTTTTTGGCAAATTTCAGGAGAAACAAACTTGAAAATAAGAAAAGAATTTCGCAAAATTAAAATTGCAGCAAGAAAAATAAATTAAACAAAATGTAAAATATATCTTGCAATTTGTAAAATGATGTGATATAGTAAAGTTACTTCGAAGGGTAACTGCTAAGTTGAGTTTATATTGTAAAGGGTAAAAGGAGAAAGAAAATGTTATTCAAAAAGAAAAATCAAATACAAGTAAAAGATGAGAGAATTGAAAAAGAAACCAATAAGTTAATGACACCAATGTTTTATTTGTTTTCTGCCGGCTTGCTGGCATGTCTTGTTTTAAAACTGGTACTTGGAGAACCATGGTACAATTTTATTTTGGAAATCCTTTGTCTGGTGCCGGCATGGGGCTATGCTCTGATCAAACGTGCACAAAGCGGTATTCTGGTTATCAAAGAAAAAGATGATGCACTGATTTCCATCCGGGACGCCATTCATTCCAAAGCATTTATGATTTCCTTCTGGGTAATTATCATCGGCGAAATGCTTTACATGTTTGCGATGACGGATTATTTTAGCCGCTACGGCATCATTCAACCGGAGGAAGTAAGCTGGCCAAGAGAAATGACCTGGCTGCTTGTTTATCTGGTAATCTGGTTGATTCCTGCCATTATTATTACTATAAACACATTGAAAAAGGGCTGGATGATCTGGGGCAGCAAAAAGCGAGAGGTTACCGGCAAAAAGGAATTTGGCAAGCGAGTTATCATTGGTTCCCTGTTTTTTGGCTTAATTATGGGTTTACCGGAACTGATTGCAAATGGTATCTTCTATGCAAAGGGCTGGCTTATGATTCTTGGAATGGCTGCAATGTGGGGGATTCTGTTTTATTTCTCAATGCTGGGATTGATTAAGCTTTCCGAAAAGAATGCAGACAAGGCGGTAAAAGAGCAGGAGGAGAGTAATGAAGAATAAAAAAATGAAACTTGCCAGAGTGGAATGCGATTTAACCCAGGAGCAGCTGGCAGAAAAAATCGGTGTTACAAGGCAGACCATAGGTCTGATTGAAGCCGGCAACTACAATCCGAGCATCAGTCTTTGCATTGATATTTGTAAGGCGCTAAACCGTACACTGGATGAACTGTTTTGGCCGGTGGAGTAAAGAATCACAATAGGGAATGGGAGAATATTTATGATAAAAATGATAAAAGCAATATGGAATAAGTATAATTGGGGAATGCTTGGCATGCTGATTGGTCTAGGTATTGTGGATATAATTAACAAAAACGAGTTTGAGTGGTCTGCCTGGATCATCCGAATTATTGTAATGCTGGTAATGTTTTTTATCACAGGTGCTATTGAGTACAAGAACGGTAAATTAAAATAACAGGATAAAGGCTTACAGGAGGAAGAATAACCGGGAGAAGCAAGGCTTTTCCCGGTTATTTGTGTATTATTGTAATTTGGTTATGTGGTTTTTCAACTCTTCAAATCCACCCTGCGGATACTTGGAAATATCCATATTTTTCTCGTTAATCAGGCCGTCAGTCAGTAAAAATGCCTTCATACCCAGTGTTTCTGCAATCATGTCCTCCTTTGCTGTCGTTAGTTTTGCGTGTTGTAAATAAACACGCCGGTTTTCTCGTTTTTGCGGACAAACACCAAATTGTCCACCGGTTCAATGTGATGATATTTTGCCGGAAGAACAGTTTCATTTGTGGTAGTCAGAAGACCGTACTTGGTACGTTTTTCTGCTGTAACAACCAGATTATGTTTGTAAATCCTCACGTTATTATATTCATGAGGAATGACCAGATCGCCCAAGGTGTTGATAACGCCAAATTTGACATCTCCCCGCAAAATGCCACTGCGGGCAAAGCCATGTTCGAATTCGTTAATCTGGGTATCATGTTCAAAGGTAAGAACCTTCTTTCCGGTTTTATCAATAAGGGCGTGATACCAGTTGCCGTATTGGTCGGTATAAATTATGACAGCCATTCCCTCGGAGAAGGAAGTAACTCTGGTCCAGGAAGGAAGTATCACAAGCTCTCCTGTGGTATCAATAAATCCCCACATGGCAGGATCTTTGCCCCACTGGGTGGCAACAGCGGCCATTCCTTCGGAAAAGTCTCCCGCACCGACATAATCAAAAGGAGTAATGATGTTGCCGGTGGTGTCCACAAAAGCATAGCGCATTTCATTTTCATAATTCTTTTTGCCGATTTTTGCAAAGCCTTCCGCAAAATCAGCTGCCGCATCGTATTGAATCGGAACAACAAATTCTCCGGTGGTATTGATATAACCATATTTTAAAGCGCCGGTGTCATCTTTTTTTGCAACCATGGCAAGACCGTCGGAAAAATCGCCGGCCTGGTCATATTCCGGTGTAATTACCATGGTTCCCGTAGAATCAATATAACCGTAAACAAGCCGGTTGTCTGTCGTGTAAGTTGCAACCTTGGCAAGCCCATCGGAAAACATGCCTGCTTCGGCATAGACCGCAGCAATGACCATTTCATTGGACGGATTGATAAATCCCCAATCGGAAGCCTTGGCAGAAAGTGTGGTGGCAACCGGAGCCAGTCCATCAGAAAACGGTTTTGCACCGTAGTAGGTTAACGGGATGGTAAGTTCACCGTTATGATTCAGGAACCCATATAGGTCACCGCTTTGCACCGGAATCAGACCTTGGTTTTCTTCATCGGAAGAAATCGGGTATTCCGTGACCGGCCAGGTAAACTGATCAAACCATATAATTTGTTTTTCATTTTTTGTTTTGCGAGTAAGAATCAGCACAACAATCGTAATCAAAACCAGTAATACCAACAGGGTGATGCGCAGGATTTTTAATTGCCGCATTCTTGTGTTCATTTGTTATCCTCCCATATTTGTTATCTAAAAAACTTTACACAATTTACTTGTTTACTATGATAAAGCATATAGAATGAAATGACAAGACATTATTTTTTTAAATTAACTGTTGACAATATGGGAAAACTAGTGTACTATCAAACTAGTACAGTGATACACGAAAGGAAGTGAGACAATGGAATACAATAACAACCTCCCGATTTATCTGCAGGTGATCAATCAAATCAAAAAGGATATGATTCAGGGAAAATTACCGATGGGCGAGAAATTACCGTCCACCAGGGAACTGGCGGTACAGTATCAGATTAACCCAAACACAGCAGCCCGGGTGTATAAGGAAATGGAGCAAGCCGGCATGTGCTGCACCAAGCGAGGGCTTGGCACATTTGTTACGGAGAATGCGGAGGTAATTAAAAAAATGAAGGAAGAAATGGCAGGAGAATTGTTGGAGAATTTTGTACAGGAAATGCAGGACCTTGGATTTTCCAAGGAGGAGTTAATGGCAATTATGGAAAAGCGCCTGGAGGAGCAGGAGTAGATAGGAGGGAATAACAAATATGTTGAAATGCAGTAATTTGAAAAAGATATATTTTGATAAAATTGCGATGGAAAATATTACATTGGAGCTGGAAGCAGGCCGTATTTATGCTTTACTTGGACCAAACGGAAGTGGTAAAACCACATTTATGAAAGCAGTGGCAGGTTTGGTAAAACCAACAGAAGGCACGGTTTTATATAAAGGTCAGCCAATTGGCGTGGCTTCAAAAAAAGAAGTGTCCTATATGCCGACGGAAAATTATTTCTATCCATATATGACGGTGGAAGATGCGGGCAAGTATTATCAGGATTTTTTCGAAGATTTCAATTTCGACACCTATAAGGAAATGGTTGTTGATATGGGTGTGAATTTAAAGGATAAGGTAACCAAAATTTCCACAGGTATGGCAGCAAAGGTCCGCCTGGCAGCAGCCCTTTCCCGTAAGGCAAAGCTGTATCTGCTGGATGAACCGTTAAACGGTATCGACCTGGTGGCAAGAGATAAAATCATGGCTACCATTTTAAAGGTGGCAGATGAGGACGTGACCATTGTAATTTCCAGCCACCTGGTGGAAGAACTGGAAACTGTGGTAGACGGTGTGATTTTTATTAAGGACGGAAGAAACGTTCTTGTGGGAGATGCGGATGACATCCGCGAGGAGCGAGGAAAATCCATTGCAGATGTTTACAGAGAAACATTTGCTTAAGGGAGGAGATGAAAAAATGTTAAAGTTAATGAAATATGAGTTCTTTAGACAGTTGTTTTCCAAGGGGTTCATTATGGGGTGTTTTCTGACACTGGTTGCCGGATTCTTTGGCTTTTATTGGGCGGGAAATGCCATCGGTGCCACAATAATTGTAACGGTACTGAACCTGGCAACCATAATAATTCTGTTTTTTGCACCATTTGAATTTTCCTTTACGTTTGATAAAGACATGAACAGCAGACAAGGGTACTTGCTGGCTTTAGTACCACAGAAATCTACCACAATTTTGTTATCTAAGCTATTGGTTGCGTTGCTTCAGAGCGCAGTGCTATATACTTTGTTTTTTACCGTAGTTCCGTTCTGCGAGAGACTTTGTGAAAATAAATTCGGAGAAGCACCGGGTCTCATTGGACAAATTGTTTGGAATGCATCAGAAGGACTTAACGGTGTACCGGACATCATTGAATTTTGGTTTACGCTTTTAACCATTTGGCTGTTTTTTGCCTGCCTTGGCATGTTTGTTACTGCCATTCCGGGAAAAGGAAAGCTGGCATCTTTGCTTGGCTATGTGCTCTTTTTTGCTGCAATCGTTTTGGTGTTCTTTTTGCTTGAGAGGATAGACTGGTTATTTGATATTTTAAAGACACCGGCATTTGTGGGAAACATTGCAGAATGGGTTTATATCATTGGAATTGACCTTGCCTTATTCTTTGGAACCGCCAGATTAATGGATAAAAAGGTAAGTTTATAAAGTGCGGAGGGTGAATTGGAATTATGTTAAAGCTGATGAAATATGAAGCACGAAGACAGATGTGTTTTAAGGGTGTGACGGTAGGCGGCCTGTTAGTGCTTTTGGCAGTATTTTTTTTGTGTTATCGGATCGGAAATGTAGCAGTGATGAAAGGTGTATTACCTTTCATGGGAGTCGGAGCAATAATAGAGTTGGTGCTTGCACCAATAGAGCATTTGATTTTGTTTCACATTGACTTGAATTCCAGTCATGGAACTATGCAATTTATGTTACCGAAGAAAGCGACTGCCGTTTTAGGTGCAAAGGTTTTAGCCGCTTTATTGCAAACGATTGTAATTTATGGACTGTTTTTCACGGTAGTCCCATATTGCGAACGACTGGCGGCAGATACCTATGGATTTGCCACGGGCTATGTAGGTAAAATTTTGAACACTATTATAGAAATGATGCAGTCTGCAAATGCAACGCTTGCTCCGATTATAGGTGTTTGGTTCAATTTACTGGTGTCGGTACTGCTGTTCTCAAATCTTGGATTATTTGTTATGGCTGTTCCGCTTCCGTTGGAAAGACTAAGAGGATTGGTCAGATTTGCAGGATATATTGTAGCGTTTGCTTTAATCGTATTTGTAAGAACAAAGACAGCAGATTTACTTTTATTCATAACCGATTCAACGGCTGTAGTAGATGTATTTGAAATTGTATATTTGATAGGAGTTAATCTGGCATTGTTTTTCGGAACAGCTAAACTGATGGAGAAAAAGGTAAGCATATAGTATAGAAAAGGGAAGTGCCGTGGCTTTTTTATGTATGATAATTTGAGTACACCAAATAACCTGGCAAAAAAGGAGTACAGAAGATGAAAAAACAAAGAAAAAAAGATTATTTTGAAGGTAAAAAGGTATATGAGCTGACAGAGGAAGATCAGAGTGCATGTATTACCAGGCAAGAGGGTAATGCGTGCCGACACAGACTGGAGAAGCGTTGGTATCGTAGAATGGTTGTATTGAATGTACTTATAATCATAGCAGTTATTGCTATGTTGGCAGGTAATTTCGCAGGAATAAAAGACTGGGCAGAGTTAGTAAGAACGCAAATGAGCGAGGAGCTTTCAGAGGATTATGTGGAAGATAAGACACAATATAGATATGATGCCTTTGAGGATATGCCACTGGAGGTAGAATTAATATTGTACGGTATTGTGCTTATGGTGATATTTATTCCCGTATTATATTATATGTATGCCCAGTATCGTTCCATGTCACTTCGGATTACAGAAAAAAATTTCCCGGAAGTGTATGCACTGATAGAGAAATATGCACATCGGTTAGGAATCAAGGTTCCAAAAGCCTATGTTGTACAGCAAAATGGTGTGTTAAATGCATTTTCAGCATTTTTGCCTAGAAAACAGTGGATTTGTATTCACAGCGAATTGTTTGAGGTTGCCTACCGGGAATATAGTGATATGGATGCTTTGGCATTTGTTATTGCCCATGAAATGGCGCACATTTATTACGGACATGCAACATTGGGCTATAATCTTTCTATAATATTTTCCAAGATGATTCCTATACTTGGTACGACAGCTTCCAGAACAAGAGAATATAGCTGTGACAGATTGGCTCAAAGGCTTACAGGTACAGATGGATTGGATGCTATGCTGGTGCTTGTAATGGATCGTCATCTGTATAAAATGGTAGATAAAGAGGATTACCTGGAGGAGATGAGAAGTCAAAGAGGACTTTTCTTATGGATATATAATTTATTAGCGGATCATCCGGTTATGTGTAAGAGATTCGTAGCATTGGCTGAAGGAAGAGGTAGTGGGAAATTGTATTAGAAAAAGGAGGGGATCCCTCCTTTTTTGATTAAAAAATAATTAAAGTCTGACAATTTTAGCACTCACCTATTGACAGTGCTAACAGAAAGTGATATAACAATGTCAGAAACGCAAAAAACGTTTTGTAAAGAACTAATTTGGCAATACTGAAAACAAAATTAGAAAGAGAATTTAATAGGAGGGCTGTATATGAACATTAACAAATTCACTCAAAAATCGTTACAGGCGGTGCAGGATTGTGAAAAGATGGCATATGATTACGGTCATCAGGAGCTTGTGCCGGAGCATCTGCTTTACAGCTTGCTCACTACAGAAGATAGTTTAATTGCAAAGCTGTTTGAGAAGATGGAAATTTCGCCGGAAGTATTTTTG
>JAGAQI010000007.1 GCA_017622795.1 Lachnospiraceae bacterium | reverse complement strand
CACAAAAGGAATGCCGTGAGTTTCCATAATATCTCATGGCATTCCTTTTATTTACGCTTTCTCCAGCCTTTCCACTTGTTTTTTCTTCTTCTCTAATTCTTTCTGTCGCTCTTCCTTAATTTTTTCACGAATTTGCTCATGAGTCAGCTTAAGCAGTTCTTCCGGAATATCAAACCGGTCCTCTTGTACATATACAATTCTTTCCATGCTACTGCACCTCCCAAAATTCAATGCCATAAGTTTCTGACAGTTCCTTTATCGCTTCAAGTTGTGCTAAATATTCATCATGAAATTGCACATAATAATCTGCTACATATAGATTATACATCATTTTCGAAATAATTTCATCAGATTTATAACAAAAAATTTTGCCATCATGACATAAAACTACACCCAGCATATAATTATGGTCTTTTGCCGAATTAAAATCCGCAATGCTTGGCGGCATGCTGCAAGGATGTGTATGTACCGCAATAATATTATTTTTACCTTCTATTGCTTTACCAATTGACTCCGAATAAAGAATTTGTTCTTCCTCTGATGAATCAATTTCCTTTGCTATTATTTTACCCGTAACAGCATCAAACCAATACATATCTTCATACAAAGTTCCCGATCTATGCAATAACATTTCTTTTGCCTTGCTATAAATAATTCTGTTTACATCTTTATTATCGGTTATTTTATCAAATTTATTACGATATTCCCCACTCGAAATATATGTACTATTAACCAATGTAGATTTATTTCTTCCGTATCTTTGAAGTTCAAGATTTTCACTCATGCGTTACCTATCACCCCTTCTTTAATTCCGCATCTAAGTTTTCTTGATACTTCATCAATCTTTGCAAACAGCGCAGCATTACTTCATCAGCCACAAAACCTTCCTCCTCCGCCTTACCAAATTCCATCACCAAATATTTTGGCATATTATTCTTCATAATTACAGCCGAACCCTTCTCATCCACCAATCTTGCCACTTTAGAAAAATTCTGGTTTGCTTCTGTCATAGAAACCATTGTACTTGTGTCAATAATCATAGTGCACCTCCTAGTCATATATGCATTATATGCAAATTCTAGGATAAATTCAACCTATTTTTTCAATTTATGCTTACGAGGTTAGTATGAACAGTATTAGAATGAATAAGCGAAGCATCTCAATCCAGCAGAATGTACTGCGAAACCTACGCAAAAAGGGATTGCCACAACCAAACATTTTAACTTTATAGTATCTACGTGTACCGACATCTCAGCCGATAGTGTTTGGGTAAGACGGACAACCAATTTATTTGATTGTTCCAGCTTAAACAAACACTGTCGGAGGAGTCAGGCGGACACAGATACTATAAAGAGAAAATATTCTGTAGAAATCCCTTTTTATCGCAATCTTTGCAGTACAATTCTGCGGCACTTATTCTTCGCCAACACATTCCAACTTACTCACACTAACCTCATAAGCCGTTCTCTTTTCAAACTCCGTTTCAGAAATCTTCTTCTGATACTCCCTGCTCTGGATTCTGCCCCAGATTTGGATATGCTCACCCACCTGAAATCCTTCCGCAAAGCGGGCATTTCTTCCCCAGCAAATACATGGGATATAATCGGATTTTCCGTACGGGCGGTTTACTGCTAAAAGCACATCCGCAATTTCTCGGCCCAAAGGTGTTTTTCTATAAATAGGAGGCTTGCAGACAAAACCATCCAAAAAGATATAGTTCGGACGCACTTCCTCTGTCGGCTCCTCCATAATTTCAATTTCTCTTGCAAATACAGAAAGCACCAGACGGTTTCTGCTTTCCTCATGACGATTATAAGAACGGAACTGACCGCTAATCACCGCCTGCATTCCTGTATAATCTTTTTTTACATCCACCAGACGCTCTGATACCATAATCGGAATGATGTCGTTGGACTCACTGAGTCTTCCGACGGAGATATCCATCACGTAAAATCCTTCTCCAAATACGTCGTGGCTGAATGTAAAGCCTCCCATAATCTCTCCGGCGATTGTCACCTGGTTATTATCAAATACCTTATCTGTCATGTTGTATTACTCCCTTCGTTTTATCCGGTATTTCATTTTAGCAGTTTCATTTTACACCAACCCAATAATTTCCAAAAGTTGTAAATTTTATTTTTACCAATTTTTGTAAAACATTTTTCCCGGTTTTTCGACATAATTTTACTTCTGCAAAATCTCTCTACAACTCTATTCTATGCAAAACCCCTTATTTTAAGCATAGTTTCACAAAAAATCCTTGAAAATCCGGAAAAATGTGCTATAGTTAATAAGTTGTATATCACAAAGTACCTATTCCGTCATAAAAAAGGAGATTTCCTATGAAAACCAAACGTGAAGATATTCGTAACATTGCCATCATCGCCCATGTCGATCATGGTAAAACAACTCTTGTAGATGAATTATTAAAACAAAGCGGCACCTTCCGCCAAAATCAGGAAGTAGCGGAGCGTGTCATGGACTCCGGTGATATTGAAAGGGAACGCGGTATCACCATTCTTGCCAAAAACACCGCTGTTTATTACAACGGTGTAAAAATCAACATCATTGATACTCCGGGACATGCAGATTTCGGTGGCGAAGTAGAACGTGTTCTTAAAATGGTAAATGGTGTAATTCTCGTAGTAGACGCCTTTGAAGGTGCTATGCCACAGACAAAATTTGTGTTAAAGAAAGCATTGGAATTAAATCTCCCGGTTATCGTCTGCATTAATAAGATTGACCGTCCGGAAGCACGTCCGACCGAAGTTATTGATGAAGTCTTAGAACTTTTCATCGATCTGGATGCTTCCGATGAGCAGCTGGACTGCCCGTTCGTTTTTGCATCCGCAAAATCCGGCGTTGCCATTTTAGAGCTTGGCGATACTCCGGAAAACATGAAGCCTTTATTTGAAACAATTTTAGAATATATTCCTGCGCCGGAAGGTGACGAAGAAGCAGGTACCCAGGTACTCATCAGCACCATTGACTACAACGAGTACGTTGGCCGTATCGGTGTAGGCAAAGTGGACAATGGCAAAATCCGCGTCAACCAGGAAGTGGTTATGGTAAATGCCCACGAGCCGGAAAAACAGCGCAAGGTAAAAGTAAGTAAATTATATGAATTCGAAGGCTTAAAAAAGGTAGAAGTGACCGAAGCAGGCGTAGGTTCTATCGTTGCAATCTCCGGTATTTCCGATATCCATATTGGTGACACCTTATGTTCTCCGGAACATCCGGAACCGATTCCGTTCCAGAAGATTTCCGAGCCGACCATCGCCATGAACTTCATCGTAAACGATTCTCCTCTTGCCGGTCAGGAAGGTAAGTTTGTCACCTCCCGTCACTTAAGAGATCGTCTCTTCCGTGAGTTGAACACCGATGTCAGCCTCCGTGTGGAAGAAACCGATACCACCGAAGCCTTTAAAGTTTCCGGCCGTGGCGAATTACATCTTTCCGTTTTAATCGAAAATATGCGCCGTGAAGGTTTTGAATTTGCCGTAAGTAAGGCGGAAGTTCTTTATAAGGAAGATGAAAACGGCAAAAAGCTGGAACCGATGGAATTAGCTTACATTGATGTTCCTGACGAGTTCTCCGGCAGTGTTATCGAGAAGCTCAGCAACCGTAAGGGCGAGCTCATGAGCATGTCCACCGCCAGCTCCGGTTACACCCGTCTGGAATTTTCTATTCCGGCCAGAGGCCTTATCGGCTACCGCGGTGAGTTCATGACCGACACCAAGGGGAACGGTATCTTAAATACTATTTTCGACGGTTACGGTCCTTACAAGGGAGACATTGCTTACCGCAAGCAGGGTTCCTTAATTGCTTTTGAAAGCGGCGAAGCCATCACCTACGGTCTGTTCAATGCCCAGGAACGCGGTACCTTGTTTATCGGACCGGGCGAAAAGGTTTACTCCGGCATGGTTATCGGCCAAAACGGCAAAACCGAAGATGTGGAAATCAATGTCTGCAAGAAAAAGCAGCTCACCAATACCCGTTCCTCCAGCGCAGACGAAGCACTTCGTCTCACCCCTCCAAGAATTTTAAGTTTGGAACAGGCTCTGGAATTTATCGAAACCGATGAACTTCTGGAAGTAACACCAAAGAACTTAAGAATCCGTAAAAAGATTTTAGACCCTCTTATGAGAAAGAGAGCAAACCGAAATTCTTAAAAAAAATTTTCAAAATCCCTTATCCGTGTTCGTCTGACTCCTCCGACAGTTGTTCGTTTGCAACGTACAACCGTCGTTTGAGATGCCGGACACTTGGATAAGGGATTTTAAAATTTTCTACTAAGATTCGGTTTTTTCGCTTTGTTTCAAAGTATCTGATATATATTTCTTTAAACCTTCCGGACGTTCTACACCGGCTTTTTTAAAGCCTGCTTCATACTGCGTTTTCAACACTTCCGCAGACAAACGGTCTGCCTCTGTTTTCAAATGACGACGGATTCTTCGTTTTGCTCTGGAAGCTAACGCTTTTAATGCATTTGGGCTGTAACCGTTCAGTACCAGATATACCTGCTTAATACAGTCCTGTTCTTCCGTGGAAAACGATCCTGTTTCCGGCTTTAACAGCTTTATACCATACTCTTTCATCTGCTGATACAGTCGAGGGTAAACCAATGCCTGTCCCGGTGAAAAATCCGCTTCTTCTTCAAATAGTGGAAGCCCCCGTAACACCAGGGAGCAAATCTGTGCGTAATATAATACCATCATAACGCGGTACGGGGCAATATCCCCTTCTGCCAATGTCACCACATACTGCATGGCTTCCGTGGAACGGTCACAGAAGATTTCACGGTATACCGCTTTTTTTGTTTTACGATAGGCCGTATCGGTTAATTTCTCTTTGTTTTTTTCTAATACATCGGCATATATCCATGGATTCTCTGCCAGTTGCTCAATGCGGGCAGCAAATTCCCGGTTTGGTTCCACTCCGTCCAAATAACGCATTACGGTGGTATCTCCCCAACCCAGAAGTCTGGATAACGGTTTTTTTCCTATTTCATACCGCTGCATCATCTGAAGCAGCAGCTCTTTCGTCGTTTTCACTTTATAACCTCGCTTCCGAAACACATTCTAATATTTGCGGAATTCATTAATATCATGGACAAGAATTTTAAATCCTTTGATCAGCTGGTCAAATAAGCCTGCCTGATACAAGCTGACAATAATCATACCTACCGGTATGCCGATAATCATACCGATTACTCCGGCAAATTTATATCCGATAAACATATAAAACAAAGCAGCCAACGGATTGATTCCTACGCTGTCTCCCACCATTTTCGGCTGGAGAATCTGCTTTACCAACTGACAGACCAAATACAGAATACCGAGGAAAATTGCCTGCTTATAATCACCTACTACAATGTCCACCACCAACCACGGCCAGAATACTGCACCGGTGCCAAACACCGGAAGAAAGTCCAAAAAGGCAATGACAAATGCCAGCAGGAAAGAGTAGCTGATATCCAAAATTTCAAAGCCGATAAACATAATGATCACAAGGATAATCATAATCTTAAATTGAGCTTTAAAGTAGCCGCCGACTGCTTTTTTAAAGCTGTCCACAATCATATGATAATACCGTTTTACGGATTCAGGCATTACTTTTGTCAGCCAGTCTCCCATGTTATCCCGCTCCGCAGTTAAAAAATATGCCGCCAGAACCGTGATAATGGCAAAGAAAATAATTTCTACCACACTGCCTACATAAGATCCTACCGCGGAAATACCCGGCAATTCGATACTTGCCAAAAAGTTCTGTGCCCAGTCGGATAAACTGTTCTGTAAACTATCCAGGGCTTCCTGAATGCCCTGCGGAAACTTGGCTAATATACCGCTTAATTTATTCGTAAAATTATCTAAAATTGTTGCCACTTCATTATATATTGCAAAACGGTCCTCGTATAAGTTCATAGTCTGCTTTACCAAAAAGGCTATCAGCAAATAAAGTACGCCTACTACTGCCCCCAGAACCAGCACAATCATAAACACCGAACTGTACTTTCTGGCAATCTTAATCTTTTTTTCCATAAAGCGCACAATCGGATTGGCAATGGAAGAAATGACAAAGGCAATCACAAAAGGCATAAAAAAGCGCAACAGCTTTGGTCCTAACAATACAACTAACAGGATTCCTACAACCGTCAGCAAAAAATTCACAAAAATTCTTGCATAAATTTTTGAATGATTCATTGTAATTCCTCCCTTCCGTCAAACATGAAATAGGCGTCTGGCCAAAAAAGTAATAAAGAATATGACAGATGCCACCAGAACAAGCATCGGTCCTGCTGCCACATTCAAATAATAGGACATTATCAATCCTAAGACCCCGGAAAACACAGAAATCATCACCGAAAACAGATGATATTCCCGATTATTTGAGGCAATGTTTCTTGCTGCCGCTGCAGGTAAAATCAGCAGAGCATTAATAATCAGGATTCCTACCCAGCGGATGGAAAGCATCACAATCAATGCCACCAAAACCACAAAAGCATTGTCTAGCAAAGCAACCGGAATCCCCTTACTTTTTGCTAAACTCTGATTGATACCGATGCTGTGCAGTCCATTATATGCCACACACCAAAATACTACTGTAATTACGAGTATCACCAGAAGCCCGATAATTTCTTTTCCGGTAATGCTCAGAATATCTCCGACCAGCAGCGCAGAGTATTTGGAAAAGTTACCGTTTCTTGATAAAATCGCCAAACCTACCGCCACGCTCAAAGAAGAAAATACAGAAATTACCGTATCAGAGGATACAATATTTTTGTGACGGATATAATTGAGCAGCAGTGCAAATACCACTGCAAATAACATCATGGAAACACTGGTGTTCCCAATGCCGAACAAAACACCGATAGCCATGCCGGTAAATGCAGAATGCCCCAAGGCATCAGAGAAAAAGGCCATGCGGTGATTTACAATCAAAGTACCCAGCATACCAAACAACGGAGTGATAATCAACACCGCCAGCAATGCATTTTTCATAAAGTCATAGTTCAGGAACTCAAAAAGCTGCATAACCAAACACCTCCTTGAATTCTTCACTACCCATTACTTCTTTTGCTTCGCCTTCTTTTAGCACGGTGCGGTCTAACAGCACCACACTGTCTGCATATTCTGCCGTCAGCTCCAAATCATGGGAAACCAGAATAATAGACAAGTCATATTGTTGCTTTAAATCGTTTAAAATTTTATAAAACAGTTTCCGGCCGTTCCGGTCAATTCCCGACACCGGCTCGTCCAAAATTAAAAGATTCGGTACCGGGGTACAGGCAATGGTAAGCAACACCCGCTGCAACTCACCACCGGACAAATCTCCTACCTGTTTATCAATCAGGGAAGCACCGTCAAATACCTGCAGACGCTCCTTTATTTCCTCATAAAGCTTTTTGCTCTTATGTAAAAACACCGGAACACGGGAGGTATAAGCTGCCACCAGGTCATACACGCTGACCGGCGCATTTTTTTCCATATTCAAATGCTGCGGTACATAACCTACCTTTAAATTTCCAATGGTATTATCCTTTAAATCACGGAATTCAATCAGTCCTTCATAAGGAATTTCCCCCAAAATAGATTTTATCAGAGTAGACTTTCCCGCGCCATTTTTACCAATAATTACTGTAAGAGCCCCACAGGCAATACTCAGGGACACATTTTCCAAAATCGTTGTAGCGCCTGCCCGGACATTTAATTTGTCAATTACCACCCGGTGAAATCCGCAAGGTTTGGATTTTAACAGCTTTTTATATGCATTTTTCTTGTAAACAGCCGGTTTTTCGGCTTCCACAAATCGTCCCTTAATACGGATGCCCCGGGCTCCCTTTTCTGCCGTTTTTACCTTTTTTTCCATGCTTTACCTCTTATTTTAAAACGTTGCGTATTGCGTCCAGATTTTTTTGCATGCCCAGAAGATAACTGTCCGCATTTTCCTCTCCTGTCGTCAACGGGTCCAAATATACCGTTTTTGCATCCGTTTCCGCCATAATATTATCCGCATATTTTCGGTTAGCTTCTTCAATCAAAATCAATACGTTACCATGGTACTTAATTTCCTCAATAATCTCAGCGCGTTCTCCCGGACTTGGAACTGTATTTTCGTCCAGGGATACCGACATCAGTACTTCCATTCCAAGGCTCTCTGCCAAATAAGCAAAAGCCTCATGAAAAATAACCACCGGAGTACCGCTTGCTAAATTTTTTACCAATGCCACTTCTTCCGATAACTTTACAAGCTTTTTCTCATAAGCTGCCGACGCCCGTTGGAAAGCCTCCTTTTGTTCCGGTATCAGCCGGATCAGTTCCTGCGTCACATTATCCATTTGTTTACGGTACCGTTCCACGTCCATCCAAACATGACCATTGCCGGAATGTTCTTCATGACCGTGTCCGTCATGCTCCGCTTCCTCTTCCTCATGATTATGATGGTGATGTCCTTCCCCTTCCAGCAATGTCACTCCATGGGAAGCATCCACTACCGTGAGAGCAGCATTTTTCTGCATCACTTTTTCCATGAACAGCTCCATTCCGGCTCCATTGATCAGAAAAGCATCCGCATGTTCCAACAGCAGCATATCCTCCGGCCGCAGCTGGTAATCATGCAGACAGCCGGTTTGGTTTTCCGTCAAATTAGAAACACCGACACCCGCCACTCCGTCTGTCAGGTTTTCCGCCAAAACATACATAGGATAAAACGAAGTTACCAAAAGGAACTCCTCTTTCTTCAATTGTTTACTGTCACCCACAAGCAGGCACAACAGGTATCCGGCCAGGCTGAGTAACACCATAACTCCCGCCAGGAAACCCAACTTCTTTTTGAACATAAGTAAACTTCTTCTTTCTAAAATTTATTCTTCTCTCTGCCATCTTCCGGAAGCACCGCAAGGCAAAACAAGCCCGTTGCACTTTACCGGCAACCCGATTTCATCGGAGGCAACCACACCGCCAAACTTTTTCTGTAATTCTACTCCGAGCAAATAACTCAGCACCGCCGGCTGCAAACCGGTTGTATAGGAATTTATCAGGAAAAACAGCGGTTCCGGCTTTAATACGCCGGTACAAAGCTTTACAAAGTCATGAATACTTTCTTCGATTTTCCAAATTTCTCCCTTTGGTCCTCTTCCGTAAGACGGAGGATCCATAATCACCGCATCGTAAAGATTTCCGCGGCGGATTTCTCTCTCTACAAACTTAACACAGTCATCCACAATATAACGGATTGGTGCCTCAGCAAGACCGGAGGATGCTGCATTTTCCTTTGCCCAGGTTACCATACCTTTGGATGCATCCACATGGGTTACCGCTGCTCCTGCCTTGGCGGCTGCCACCGTAGCACCGCCGGTATAGGCAAACAGATTTAACACCTTGATTTCCCTGTTTGGATTTTCCTGCTTTGCTTTTTTGATTTTATCACTGAACCAATCCCAGTTTACCGCCTGCTCCGGAAACAGACCGGTATGCTTAAAGCTGAACGGCTGCAAGTGGAAGGTCAAGTCCTTGTAGTGAATATCCCACTGCTTCGGGAGGTCGAAAAACTCCCAGTCTCCGCCGCCTTTATTACTTCTGTGATAATGAGCATTCAATTTTTTCCACTCCGGAATTTTCTTTTCTGTATTCCAAATTACCTGCGGATCCGGACGAAGCAGGACATAGTCTCCCCACTTTTCCAATTTTTCACCGCCGGAGGCATCCAGCACCTGATATTCTTTCCATCCATCTGCAATCCACATAACATTTTATCCTTCCTTTATTTCATTCTTATCCTTACTTTTCTTTGGACAAAGCTTTTGATTCACAGCCATGCCTGTACCTAAAAGCACGTAAAATACCGGTGTTACCACAATTAATGAGTCATTAGCAAGACCGGCTGCCATGAAGCCCACCGTACTTAAGAACAGGGCAAAACCCATCCATTCTTCTTTTGAGGAAAACTTACCGAAAAAGTATCTTTTACAGCTTCCGACAAAATACATAATGTAAAACACCAGAAATGCTATCAGAGACAATCCTCCGGTTTGTACAGCCATCTGCAGATAGAAATTATGCGGTCTTGTAAAAATAGTATTATCAAATCCACAGCTGTAGCGAGCTACATAGTCATTCTGCGGAAATTCCAACGCAAAGGTATCCGGTCCGGAACCCACAACCAAATGATCTAAAAGTAACGGGATAGTTCTTCCCCAAACATAACCTCTGCCACTACCTACGTTTTCATACCCCGGAAAAACATTAGGCGGAATAGTACACTCATCTAAACGTCCCAGCTCATTAATATATTTATAATCTCCCATTACCAATTGGTTTGTGAAATAAAAATTTCTGTCATTAATAAATAAACCAAACGCATAACGTTTTTCATATTGCGCCGTCTGAATCGCTATTTCATCACCGTTGCTTAACGTAAAATAACCATAGGTTTTGTCGTCACTGTAGCGAACCGTTCTTTGTTCCTCCCCTTCCAATACCACATAGGAGAAATCTCCATCCGCCACCGGCATCATCACCTTAAATTCCGTTTCTTTGTATAATACCCGGACACCATCTCCTGTGGTATCCACACCTTGTACCGGAGCATCCGAAGGACGAAGCGTAAACATTTCTTTCAGACGGTTTGTCAATATAAAGTTTCTTCCGGCATCCACAAAGAAAAAAGCTGTTGCCACAACAGCAATCCCCGGCAAAATAATGTACCAGCGTTTCCAGAGTTTACGGCCTAAAAATACAGCCACAACCACTGCAACTATTGCAACGGAAATCAAACCGGTACGGGACTGGGATGCAAATAACAGGACAAATAAGCCCAAAAGTGAAATACCACAAACTACTTTTTGCCACACCCTCGGAAAACACAACAAGCCAAACAAAACCAACGGTGCATAAATCACAACATAAGTACCTACATAGTTGGGATTAAACAGCGTAGCATAAGCCATTCCCTCCGGAAATGTCAACGTCAATAAACCATATGTGTCAATAAATGCATCCTCTACAAATAAGCGTTGCACACTCTCCAGCAGCAACGGGTCTTTGCCGATTGCCTGCAATCCTCCCAGCACAGCCATACACGCACTGCCTGCCACGGCGGCCCCTGCCAATTGACTGATATCCTCTATTGATTCCACAACCAAAAAGCTATAGAAAGTTACTACTATATAGCCCAACAGCACTGTTATCGGTTCTTTGGCATCCATGGCGCCAATAAAGGAGTGCGAAGGATTTTTAGAGCACACCGTAGACAATAGCGCAAGCCCCAAATACACAAAAGCCGGTATAAACCGTAGGATACTTGTCTTTCTTGCCTGCTTGTCCATACGATACAATTTCACTATCAGTGCACAAAGGATAATCACTGACAGTACAAGAAATAGTACCATTTTACCATGCAAAAATATATCCAGATACGTATCGTTTTCCGCATTCCATGCATATCTTCCGTACCCGGAACTTTCGACTTTCAAGTGCAATATTAATGGCAATACTGCAAGAATGATTTGCAATGGCCATAAATTCCGATTCCACGCATAACCTTCCCTATTATTTTTTTTATTCTTAACCTGTTTCATGTACAGCCTCCATACTTATTATTTACGTAGCACCTACCAAATAAGCCTACTACCTCATAATATCTTATATTATAATGAACTCCGTCCCAAAAGTAAATCAGAAAGTATGATTTTTCTTGACATTTCCGTTTTCCTTTTCTAAAATTAAAGTATCGTATTTTTCTGGATTTCAATTTGCAGGAAAGAATCTTTTTTATTTTTTCCATATTTTACCTCTAATAATCCACATGTTTACCTTCGGTGTCAATTTTGGTGTCAGTTCCGGTGTCAATTTGATGCCTTTTTTTCGTGCTATTCTTAGCATGATAAAGCATGTTTTTTTCATTTTTACAAATACTAAGAAAAAGCTTTATTAAATTACTTCAGTGGAAAGGAGCATTCACATTATGGAAAATGCAACAAAGGAACGGCGTCTGCCAAAGGGGATATCAAAAAGAGCAGACGGAAGATATCAGGGACGGTTTACCTTCCAGGGAGAGCGGTTTACGCTATATGACCGGGATATCAAAGCACTACAGAAGAAAATGGCAGATGCAAAGTATGAGATGGAACACGGTATTTATCTGAATGCCCAGCATATGACCCTAAACACGTTTTTTGAAACCTGGCTCAGGGAAATCAAAGAAAACACGGTAAAAGCCAATACGTTAAGCGTCTACATGGAAATTTACAAAATTCACATTGCACCGGCACTCGGTAAACAACAGGTTTCCTCTATCAACAAGCTGATGGTACAACGCCTGCTAAATAACATGTCCAAAAACGGGCTCAGTGCCAACACTTTAGCAAAAACCAAGGCAATTCTTTACAGCATTTTCAAGGAAGCCATGGAAAACCGGATGATTTCCTATAATCCATGCGAAAATATCACAATCCGCCGGGATAAAACAGAACGACGGGTATTAACTTATAAAGAACAGCAAATATTTCTCGAAGCAATCCGCGGCAGCCGCTATGAAATGCTTTGTATTCTGGGACTTTCCACCGGACTGCGCATCGGGGAATTATCAGGCCTCCGGTGGAGTGACATCAACTTCGAAGAAAAAACCCTTACCGTAGAACGGACCTATATTTACTTACATGACGTAAAAAATCACCAAATGAAGGACGAATTTCATTCCCCGAAAACAAAAAACAGCTGCCGGACTATCCGCTTGCTGGATTCTACACTTGAGTTACTTACTGCCCATAAGAAAAAGCAAGAAAAAGAAATCGCTGCTGCCGGTGAAGACTGGTGCCCTGTGGAGGGTGGAGAAGACCTGATTTTCACAACAAAGACCGGCGGACCGGTACGCGGACTAAATGTAGCTGAAACCTTAAATAACTATGTTAAAAAAATAAATAAGCAGGAAGAACTGAGAGCTGCCAAAGAACACCGGGAACCGGAATACTTTGAGCGGATTACCCCGCATACCTTACGGCACACCTTTGCAACACGAGCCTTTGAAAGCGGTATTCCACCTAAAGTGGTACAGCAAATCTTAGGACACAGCAGTCTCGAAATGACCATGGATTTATATACCCACGTCACCGAAGATGTGCAATCCAAAGAAATCCAAAAGCTGGCTATGTTCTTTTAAGAAAACCGAAATTGGTGTCAATGTGGTGTCAGAGGCCTTTTTTCAAGGCCTTACAAAGGCCTCGGCACCATCACTCAAAGTTGCATTTTTATTCATTTTTTTATCATTTACCTCCTTGTTACTTAAGGAGGAAATATAATGAAACCTACTTTCAGAAAAGGCGCTGTCCTGTTAGCGTCTGCCCTGGTGATTTCTTCCGCTGCACCGGCCACAGGCTATGTCTATGCGGCAAAGACATTCACCTACGCTTACCAGACCGGTGGTGAGGTAAGCAGTATTTCCCTGGAAAAGGGAGATTCCGTTGACTTAAGATTCATCGGTATCAGCGACTACAGAAATTACTCCCGTTCCTGGGTAAGCTCCAATCCGGAGGTTGCCTCTGTTGATGTGAACGGTGTAGTTACAGCAAAGGCAAACGGCGAAGCTGTCATTACACTCCGCGTTGGTGATGGCAGTGCCTACACTTCCGAAGGAGTTGTAATCACCGTCGGTGAAATTCCAACCATGGAAGTAACCCTTGGTACATCCAAAGATAATACCTTTAGCAAGTACACCTTAGAGCTTGGTAACACAGTAGACCTGAATTTCTACGGTGTAGTTAACTGGTCTTCTTCCCTGTACTCTTCCCAGTGGCTCTCTTCCAACGAAAACGTAGCTACGGTAAGCAGCACAGGTGTGGTAACCCCTGTGGCACCGGGTACAACCACCGTTACCATTTCCATTAAGAACAAAAACACCGGTAAAGCGCTGTCCGTAATCCCTGTGGAAGTAACCGTTCCGGCTGCTGAGGCTTCCAAGGAATTTACCGCGCGTCAGACCAGTGATTCCGCAGTAACATTAACCTTTGAAAACAAGGAGATTACTGCATCCGAGCTGGAAAAGAATCTTTCCTTCTACTATTACGTAGGCGATGTAAAGATTGCTTACCCGATTAAGGTTGATTCCGTAAAGAACGGCGTTGCATCCTTAAGCTCTTATGTAACCTTCACTGACGGAACCAAGTACGGCTTTACTTACGGTGAAACATCCGCAGAATTTGTAGCAAGCATCGGCGAAGTAGCAAGTATTCAGTATTCCTGGAACTGCGACGGCGATGATTTTAAGGCATATGCCGGTACAGATACTACCATCTCCTACAAGCTCTTAAATGCCCAGGGCGTGGATATCACTGCAACTGCCATGTCCCAGTCCGACGCATCTGTGATGTTTAACCTTGTAAAGGAATCCGAAAACGGAGATTTCTGGATTTCCGATTCCACCGAAGGCAAAATTTTCTTCAATAGTGAAAATGCTGTTGCTCAGGTAGAAATCGAATACTTCACAGGTAAATATGATCAGGAAACCTACGAACCGATTCCGGGTCCTAAGACAGTAGCTACCATTATCAGTTCCAAGGCTCCTGCTTACGGCATCAATGTAGCAGCAGGCGGTACTACCACCATCGTGAAAAACGGCGCAGCAGCAGGCGAATCTATTGATTGGAGCAAGGCTTCCCACATAATCGCCCTTGGTGATGACGAAAAGAACTCCTTCCGCCTGGTTGCAAAGCTCACCGATACAAAGGGTGAAACCGTATACACCGATACCATGGATGCAGAAAAGGGTACCTTCTCCTTTGCGACAACAAACAACGCGGTTCTTTACATCGCAGAAGACGGCACCTTAATGACCAACAGCACCGGTACTGTAAATGTTCTTGTGTACTTCACACCGGCAGGCGGCACTACCTCCTCCGTGGTAGCAGTACTTCCGGTAACCGTAAGACCGGCAAGAGCAATCAGCTCCCTCAGCTTAGATAAGAATTCTGATATCATTTCCACCGAATCCGGCAACGGCTTCAACGAAACCACCTTCAAGGTAACCTTAAAAGACCAGTTAGGTGATCTGATTGAAGGCGATATCGAAATCACAAGTAACTTAAAGAACCTTCCAAACGGCGTAACCGCTACCCCTGTCATCAGTGCGGTAGAAGGCGCTGACGGCGAATACACCTTCACTGTAACAGGAAGTACCGAAAACCTTCCATCCGGCGCAACCGGTTATGCGTACTCCTTTACCGTAAAGGCCGGCAACTTAAGCAAGACCTTCAACGTAACCGTAAAGAAACCGGCATACGACAAGAATAACAACCTGGTTATCTCCGGCTACAAGATTGAGTTTACCGGTGATGATGACTTAAAGACCACTGATGCCAATGAAAAGCTTGCAACTGCAACCTTATATCTGTTAAGTAACGGTGTTAAGGCGCAGGTAGCTGAGCTTTCCAAGAAGGAAGCTTCCGTTTCCAACATGCTGGCAGGTAACTACTACTATGCAGTAACCAAGGGTGGTAACAATATTGATGCATCCGTAGCAAGCGGCACAGCTATCCAGATTCCTTTAACCGACATTGCAGAAAAAGAACTGGATGGTGCTAATATCAATGTAGTAGACAAGAGTAAGAACGGTACCGGTGTTTACACCGTAACTATCTACAAGGGTATCGGCTCTACTACAGGCGCTACCGCATCCGCACTTACCCAGGTGTCCAGAAACACCTTAACCGTTAAGGACAGCCAGGACAGCCTCTCCTACGCAGGAAAGAGCACAAACTCCTTCGCTTCCGTGGACGGCGGCGTAGAACAGCTTGTCATGTCCAGCTTCAAGTTCAAGCTCGGTGATACTGTTCTGGATGACAGCAGCGATTACAGCGGCATTAAGTTAGTGGTAAAGGCAAACAAGGTAGAAGACGGCGGTATGTTAAAGCCGGGCAGCGTATGCTTCGTAAAGAGCGTTGATTTCTATGTGGAAACTACAGCCGGCAGCAACACCTATGTAAAGTACACCGTAAATGTAAACGACTATGTGGAAGTAAAATAAATCGTTGGAAAAAGCCAAAGAAAAATAAAGAGAAAACTGAAAAATACGATAAAAATCAGGGGCTCCGAAAAGCCCCTGATTTATTTTACTGTTAATTAGTTGCACCGATACGGATAGATTTGTTAATGTTGTTTACCGTCTTTCTGTAGGTCATAGTGAATGCATTGTCACTCTCTACAGGAACTGCAAATTCAACACTCTTCACGATAATATAATTACCGTTAATGATGTAGTCTACATCAACAATCATATCGGCTGTCATTTCGGTCCATTCCTTACCGTCAATATCGAAGATGAATAATTCTTCAATAATTTCGCTAACACTGCGTAAATCGTCGTTACCATTTACGTCAATGGAAGTCTTGGTGCTTCTTACGGTACGGTAGGTAATCTCCTTTGTATTATCTACAACAGTGAAGGAAGCTGTCAGGGAAGCTGTTCTTGGAGTAGAGGTTCTTTCTTCTACGATTCTGGTTGCCTTAATGGTATACTTACCGGCTGCCAAAGAATCTAAGGAAAGATTTCCTGCCTTGGAAGGTGCGGATACATTAATCCGGATGCAGCCAAATGTATCATCAATATAAACGCCGAGACCATTGGAGTCCTGGGTTTCATCTACCGGCTTTCCGTCCGGGCCAAGAACTAAAACATAAATTTCGCCTTCCTTACAATCGGAAGTAAACTTGTAATCCGTAGTGTCAATTACATGTAAATCGTCATAAAGACCAACCTGGATACCATTATTACTGGTCTTGAAAGCTTCTACTACTGCAGACTGAACCAGTTCACCCTGCTTCATTTCGCCAAGCTTAATGGTGTCGGTATCTACTTCCAGATCCCAACCGGTTACCTTGATTTCATTATTGCTCATGGTTGGTTTCTTTAAGGTTGCAGTAATGGTTACCTTACGGTTAGAAATTGTTTCTGTAACAACAAAGGATACGGATGTGCTGGAGGTTACTGCCTTAATATTTTCTGCATTGATAATCAATGTGGTGCCATCCAGTCTTGCCGGAGAGGAACCGGAGTTGCTTAATGCATTGTTTACTGCTTTTTCCTTTGCGGTGAGTTCTAAATCGTAATCACCATCCCAAAGATTACCGTACTGATCCTTTAACAGGATTTCTACTTCTTTTTCGCAGAATCTGTCTTCGTAACCAGGAAGTGCCTGAGAAGCCAGAGTTACCTTAGTTTCTTCTGCGGAGATAGCAGAAAGCTTGCCTTCTGCAAGAATCTTTAACTGGCAGACACCAATGGTTCTGGTAGAATAATTACCGCCGTTGTAACCGCTGTCGGTAAGGCTTACTAACACAACGGAATTATTCACTGCCTGATATGGGTACAATGTACCGTCGGAGTTCATGATTAACTGGTCGATATTAGCTGCGCTGAATTCCACGCCATAACCAAACTTTGCAAATAAAGCATCAAAATCATAAATGCTGTAGATGTTGTTTGCTACGTCAACACCTCTGTCATCATTTACATAATAATTTCCATAGGAGTCCGCTAACATTGCAACAATCTTAGCATCTTCCATACCGGATACTACCTGATGAACCGGATTGCTCCAGTCAATCTTATCGGACTTTGTTGTATCAATAATGGTCCAGTTCATGACACGGTTCTGAATGCTGTAGTTTGGAAGCTTTGTAGAGCGAATCGGCACTACATCCTTAACTTCTCTTTCGATGTTATTGTCATCAAAGTATGTATAAACCGCATTCAGCACAACAGAAACATTTGGTTCAAAGAAGTTTAATTCATCATCACTTAAACTTACATTTTCTTCATAGCTGGAGGATGCAAAATCATAAGTAATGTAGCCCTTGTTCTTATAAGTTTCTGTTACATCAACATTACCGTAGTATAAACGGTAGCTCAAATTAACCGGAACATCAATAGCGATTTCCTCATCGTATGCGTAAGCTACATTTGGTGTACCCAAACACTCGTAAGAAACATCCAGACGGTTTGGTGCACCAAGCTTAACGTTAAAGTTCTTGCCAGGGTCTGCAGAACCCGCCTTGATAATGTACTTTTCTCCATCGTTAAACGGAAGGATTGGTACAATACGAAGTTCTGTGCCGTCCTTATTCAGAGTTACGTTTAATACCTCCCATTTCACTTCCACCACGCTGTTTCCTGCAGGAAGCAACTGGATTAATGAAATGTCAGACATGTTGTAAACAACCGGACTGGCAAACTTTAATAACAGACAGTTGTCTGCTTCTAAGGTAGCGGTATATGCCACATACTGGTCGGTTGGAGCCGGTGTTGCGGTTGGAGCATTGGTTACAACCGGAGTAGGGGTAGGAGTTGCGGTTGGCTTTGGAGTTGGGGTTGCAGTTGCACCAGGCTTCCGGGTTGGAGCCGGTGTTGCGGTTGCAACCGGTGTATAACCGCCGTCCTCTGTTACTAAAAGAGCGATTGGAGCCGCCTTCATTGTTACACCGCTGAAAATTTTCTTTACAGTGAGCTGGATTACGGTAAGACCAGGTGCCTTTGGAGTAATCACACCTTCGTCACTGATGGTAGCCACAGTCGTGTCTGTGGAAGACCAGTCGAAGGAATATCTGTTGCCCACATTGTCCTTAAGGCCGTTCGCCTTTAAGGTAGCTGTTTTTCCCATTTCGATGGTGAAAGACTTGATTTCATCTGCAGAGCCTGTGCCGATGGTTACACTCTGATCCAGGCCAACATAAACTGTTACGCCGGTGGATGTGTACTGTGTACCGTCACCTCCGCTAATCTGCAATTTAATAGTTGCTACACCGGTACCGATAGCAGTAACTACACCTGCGGAATCAACTACCGCAACCTTGCTATTGGAGCTTTGCCACTTATACTTGTAGGTTCTCCAATTGGATACGTTATTAAACTTTAAGTCAACCTTTTCACCTTTATCCATGACTAAGGTTGTTACTGTGTCACCTGTTTGCTGTTCTGCATATGTAAATGTCTTCTTTTCTGCTGCGTCAGCAACCCGGACTGCCGGAGCAATTAAAGACACTGCCATAGCAAAAACAAGTGCCAGGGACAGTTTTTTGAACTGCTTTTTCATGTTTACTTCTCCTTTCAAAATCATATATGGTCCTTTTTTTCCCTTATACGTTTCTTATTATAGTCTATTTTGGTAAATATTCCAAGGGTAGTTTTATGTTATTTATGTGTCCTTTTTGTGTCAAACGAGGAAATCCCTACCAAATACTGTGGTCTTATTTGCATATTTTCTCACATTTCCGACTTTTTATTCACTCTTTTTTCACTTCCAAAACCCTCCAAAACTGGAAAAAAATACTACTTAAGGAGGAAAATATGATGAAGAGTTTCTTTAAGAAGCTTGCCTTCGTTATGGCTCTCGCTATGGTTGTGTCCTTAGTAGCTCCGGCTGGTTCTGCATTCGCAGCAGAAGCTGGTATCGCTAAGCAGGGTGAAAAGACCGTAGTTACAGAAGCTGAGCTTGAGAAGGCTGGAGACACAGTGGATTTCTGCTTCCTCGGTGCTCCAAGTGATTGGAAGAGCACATTCAAGTGGACTTCCAGCAATGAGTCTGTTGCAACAGTTAACAATGCTGGTCTTGTAACAGCAGTTGCTGCTGGTACAGCAACAATTAAGATTACTGCTGGCGCAGATGCTAGCTATGTACACACTGTTGAGGTTACTGTTGGTGAACTTGAAAACACCTATACTGTAAAGCAGCTTTCTGCTAAGAAAACAGTTCTTACATTCCTTGAGGATGTTGCTTTCACTGCTGAAGATGTAACATTATCCAAGATGTATGATGGTGTTGAGGTGTCTTGGCCAATTCAGAATGTAAAGGTTGACAAAAATACAATTACATTCGAAACTTATGTAAACTACGAAGATGGCGACCAGTATGTTGTAAGAGTAGGCGCTGAAGATGCAGGTACTATTTACAACACAACCATCGGTGAAGTTGCAAAGGTGACCGTTTCTTTAGGTTCTGGTAAGGATGCCAAGGGTAACTGGGTATATCCTGGTAAGGCATATTCCAATGGTGAAGATGGAGAAGATGTTATCGTATATCTTGCATCTACTCTTTACAACGCTGCAGGTGTTGATGTTACAAGCTACTATGGTACAGAAGATGTTGTTTATGAGTTAATCGAAGAAGATGAAAACATCTCCTTGGAAAGCTATGACGGCGAAATGGTTATTTATAAGATTGGTATTGGTAATGCTGTAATTGCTAATTACACTTACTATGATGAAAATGACGATGAGCATATTGTCAAGAGTACACCATTACCTGTTATTTCCGAAAAGGCTCCTGCATACGGCATTGCAAAAATCGACGAATGGACAATTGCTAATGAGAACACAACTTCTATCGACTGGTCTAAGCCTGTTCACAGCCTTAAGGCAAACGATGAAGATTCTGACACCTATAAGGACAGCTACATTGTAGTTAAGTTCACAGATACTAACGGTGATCAGTATGTCAGTGATAGCAAATTTGCTAATCCTGATAACAAGTTATATGCAGCCGATGATGATAACTACAACTTTGCAGATAAGGGTAATTACTTAACTTTCGAGTCCACAAATAATGATAAGTTATTAGTAGGATATGATGACGGCTCCTTAACTACTTATACAAAAACTAAGACAGCAGTTGTTCTTTCCTTACGTAATAAGGATTCTGAAGCAGATGATGAATTTGTGAAGAATATTACTGCTTTTAGTGTAACTGTAGATGCAGAAAGAAAAGTTTCTAAGATTGAACTCAAGTCCAATTCTGTAACTTTGGTTACTGATGCAAATGTAGCCGGCTTCGAAGAAAAAGAAGTAGAATTCTACGTTAAGGATCAGTATGGAGATGCATGGAAAAAGGGTGATGTGAATGTAAGTATCACCTCTACAGTAGACGGTGTTCGACCTATTACTGCAACTTATAAAGCTGCTGATGGTAATGGTAAGTTTAAGTTAAGCGGTTCTACTCTTGCAGCAGCAGATAAGAGCACTATTAAGTTTACAGTAACAGAAACCGAGAAGTACAATTCTACCACATTAAAGGCAACTATCAAGAAGCCAAAGTATGAGGAAGATAATTCTATTAAGATTACAAGCCATTCCTTAAGTGTTGCTGATCTTGATATGGGTATTGCATCTTGGGAGAACTGGTGGAATGCTTACGTACAGAAGGTAGATGTTGAATATCTTCAGTTAAGTAATTCCTGCCCAGTAGGCTATAGAGAAGATGTTGAATTAATTACAGATAATAATACATTTAAGACACTGACTAAGACTACTGTAGAGGAAGGTGACCAGTTCCTTGTTATCTACGATACAGATGGTAATGTAGTAAAGGCTGCTTCTGGCTCCGGTCTTGGTGTTTCTGGTACAAAGGGTGACTATGTATTAACACTTGCTACTCCAAATGATGATGATATCTTTGAATATTACAATAACGGCAAGACTGGTGAGTACACTGTTAAGGTTCTTGAAGTTAAGGGATATGATAACAAGGGTATTGCTACATTCAGAACTAAGTACGAAGAATCCATCAATGTATCCAACTGTAATGCAGCTGTTGCTCTTAAGAAGCAGAGTAAGATTACTACAGAAGAAACTGATGACAAGAAGATCGTTCTTGATGCATTTGCATTCACATTAGGTGGTAATGACTGGGCTATTACTATTGATAACATCTTAGATGTTAAGGTAGAAGAGAATCCTGGTTCTAATGCAAAGATTGTTAAGAAGGTACTGTTCAAGGTTCCGGTTGCTACGAAGATTTCTGACAATGGCACACCAACTCAGTTCTACTATGAGTTCTGGTTAGACATTAATCGTGCAGTAACAATTTCTGAGTAATTTTTTAGAAGATATTGGTTATTACCCCCGGGACTCCATACGGAGCCCCGGGGGTTTATTTATTAACGATTTGCTCTCATTCGTAGAGCAATATATTTTTAAGTATACTTTTTCTGTTGTAATATAGTTTTAGGCATAATAAAAACCGAGGCTCCAAACGGAGCCCCGGTTTTATTTTTTTGAGTTTTTTAATTACTCGTCAACACCAAATCTTACAGACTTATCAATATCGTCGAGGTGAGATACGTATACCTTATCGCCACCGGCATCGATATGGAATGTAATGGAGTTAATAAGGATGTATTCACCCTTAATCTTACAATCCCACTCAGCAATAGTTACGCTATCATTGATTTCAACGTTACCAGCCCAGTCGAAAGTATTAAGAACTTCAAGACCCGGATTCCACTGATTGTATTCCTTTAAGAACTTGTAGTTATCCCAGATGAGATCTACGATATCCTCATCATCAACACCTGCGATATCAAGACTTGTTTCTACATCATACATATCATCATAGAATACATGCTTAAGGTTATCATATACTTCGAAGCTTGTTGTTCTCTTCTTAGTATCTACTTTACCAGCTTCTTCACTAGGTGTAACAAATGTTACATATACAGTGTAATCGCCGGTTTCAAGGTAATCAACAATACCATCAAGTTCCTTAATGGTACCATCAGCTAATTTTCTGGTATCATCATCTGCTGTTACACGAACACCAACATAGTAGTTGTCTTCGTTTACATATACACCGAGACCGGAACCGGAAGCAGCCTGAACAGGCTTGCCGTCTGGACCTTCTACCATTACATAGATACCAGGAACATTGCAATCACCATCAGCTACATCATTACCAAACTGGTAAGCATCCTTATCGGTAACGATAGTAATCTTATTAGTTGCATCCGGACCTGTTGCAGATGTCATGTCGTATCTGTTGTAGTAACCTACAACCTGCTTATTACTAAGCATTGTAATGTTAATCTTAGCTTCGCTGTAACCGTTCTTTGGCTGTAAGCCGGCATCCTTAGCGGATAAGCCCCAACCTTCAACGATAACATCTTCTTCACCAGCTGCAGCATTCTCGTCAATTTCAGGATCCTTAGCGCTTACTCTGAAGGAAGTCTTAGCAAAATCAATCTTCTTGCTGTTTTCATCGTACTCTGTTACAGCAACGTTGAATGTATAAGAAGAATTGCCAGCAACTGCTTCTAAGTCCTTAGCGTCTACGTGAATATATCCATTTGTTACGTCAAGAGCGCCAGTATCAATGAGGTCTTCCTGAACGTCATCATTCTTTGTGGACATAGCATAGTCCATGTAACCTGTGCTTGTATAAGGAGCACCATCCTGATCTACAGGGAATACATAAACCTCTGTAGTTGTGAGCTTTTCAACAAAGTATTCAGAATCGGAATTTGCAGGATCATCAACAGCATCTGTTACTAAAGTAACGCTGGAGATAGTCTTATCATTCCAGAAATCAGTACCTTCCTTAAGAACAAGGCCGGCAAGTTCAGCTGGCTCTAACAGTGTAAGATCGATAGCACCGATATTTCTAACTACATCAGATTCGTTATCTTCTAATAACTCTTCATTGTGTAATGTAATGTAAATAACTGCATGATCCTTCTTGTTGTAAGCTTCAACCTTACCATTCTTATCACCAACTACGAAACGGTCAGTATTTGTAGAATGGAATGTTAAATACATTTCTTCAGTAGCAGAGTCTTCAGCACCGAAAGTCTTGGAACCCCATAAGGAACCAGCACCGGAAGTTACCCATGTAGTACCACGATTATCAACTAATACAAGTTCGATGTAACCATCCTTACCTGCTCTTAAATCGTGATCAACTGCCTTAGACCAGTCTGCACTGTTATCTGTTCCAACGATTGTCCAGGACTTGATGTAAGCAACATCAAGAGGAGGAAGCAGTTCAGAAGTGATATATGTGATTGGGCTGGAGATAGTAACATCTTCGCCTTCACCATTTTCATAGCTAACTTCTGCGCGAACACCTGCGGTCTGCTTTTCCTTTGTGAATACGAGTGTATCGTCAGAATGATCGATATAATCGGATTCTTCCGGAACTACCATTTCATAAGAAATGTCGAAGTCATTTCTGTTCTTGTAAATGTTTGTAAGGTCAACCTTACCGCTGAATACCTTGTAGCCAAGAACTACATCAATATCATCTTCAGCTTCTTCACCATTGGTGTAAGCCTTACCCCAAGCTTCTAAACCTTCATCATCCTTGGAAACCCAAGTGATTTCTACGCTTGTGATATCACCAATATAAGTGATGAATTCATAACCTTCTTCGTCATTTGCGAACTTAACAAGGTATCTTTCGCCATCACCAAACTGTACATAAGGCTGAACAGTTAAAGTATCCTTTGCTTCATCAAGCCAAGCCTTTTCAACTGCCCAAACTACGTATACAGGACCTTCGTCTGTATCGAAGATACGGTATAACTGTACATCATCTCTGCCATAGGAAACAGCCTTGTTGAAATCAACGTCGAAAGTAATTTCAGATGTCTGATATGCTTCGTATGCCATTTCTACCTTTGGCTCAGTAACAGTAACCTTTACTGTGTGCTTGTAGCTACCATCAGCGCCTGCTGTGATAGTTACTGTGGTTTCGCCTGCCTTAAGACCGGTTACCTTACCAGCCTTATCTACAGAAGCGATTGTTTCATCACCTGGTGTCCACTTGAATGTAGACTTCCAGTCTGCTGGTGCGCCGAGGAAGCAGAGATCTACTACATCGCCACCAACTTCCACGTCAATAGCTTCAACTGTGGTCTTCTTACCCTGAAGTGCGATACCAGCTTCTGCTGCGAATGCAGAACCAGCCGGAGCTACTAAGGATACAACCATAGCGAGAGCCATAACGAGGGAAAGCTTCTTAAAGAAACTCTTCATCATATTTTCCTCCTTAAGTAGTATTTTT
>JAGAQI010000078.1 GCA_017622795.1 Lachnospiraceae bacterium | reverse complement strand
TGAGAAAACAGGGGAGAACTGCAATGGCAAAGAAAATGGAGAAAACAAATGTAATGCGCTTACTGGACCAGAAAAAGGTTCCTTATGAGAGTTATTGTTATATAGATGCGGCAACTACCGTGGGTACCGAGGTGGCGGCGGTGCTTGGGCAGGACCCGAATCAGGTATTTAAAACCCTGGTAACGGTGGGTGGCAAAACAAAGCAGAATTTTGTATTTGTTATTCCGGTAAATAGAGAGCTTGATTTAAAGAAGGCAGCAAATGCCGTAGGTGAAAAGAGTATAGAAATGATAAAAACCAAGGAATTACTGCCACTGACAGGATATATTCACGGCGGCTGTTCTCCGATTGGCATGAAGAAGTTTTTTACTACTACGGTGCATGAGAGTGCAAAGAATTTTGGAACCATTTTCTTTAGTGGCGGTAAAATCGGGTATCAGGTGGAAGTGAGCCCGGAGAATTTAGGGAAGATGATTCGGTTCGAGTATGCGGATTTATGTGAGTAGACCTGTTAATATGAGGAGAAAGTAATTTGAATGATATTATTTTAAAGAAACCAACCATAGAATACGCCGACGATATTATGCGGCTTCGTCAGGAAATCATCGATGCAAACGACCCGGATGCCTTTGCGGGCTGCGGCAATTTAGAGGAGTGTAAAACGGCACAGGAGTGGATTGACCGGATTACAGTGATGGAAAATCCGGAAACCTGTCCGGAAGGAAGAGTGTCCTCCAATATGTTTATTGCTGTCCGTATTTCGGATAACAAAATCGTTGGCGTGATTGATTTGCGCCATCACTTGGGAAATCCGGTGCTTCGGGAATGGGGCGGACATTTTGGTTACATTGTGCGCCCGGATGAGCGTGGGAAAGGCTATGCCAAGGAAATGGTGCGTCAAAATTTAATCAAATGCAAGGAACTTGGCTTACATAAGGTTATGATTACCTGCAACCGCAATAACATTGCCAGTGAGAGGACCATACTTGCCAACGGTGGTGTGTCTGAAAAAGAAGTGTTGGTAGACGGCGATTATATCAAGAGGTTCTGGGTAACTATTACGGAGAGTTTACTGGAAACCACACAGAATACCAGAGAATTGGGCGGCTACGTTATTAAAGATGGACTGGCAACCAAGCGGAATTCCTTGTGGAGAAGTGATGTGCAAAACTATCCAAGTGAGGGAGATGTTGCACTTTTAAAAGAACGTGGAATTACTACAATTCTCGATATGAGGGGCGATAAGGACCTTGCAAGAAAGCCAAGCGGTTTTGCTAACAAGGAAGGTTTTACGTATATCAATTGCCCGATAATAGAAGGTAGTGGTGTGCCGGAATCGGTGGAACAGGTGCCGGTAAGTTATTTGGCAATCGCACAAGCAGAAAATATGCCGAAGGTGTTTAAAGCTATTGCGAATGCAAAGACAGGTGTTATGTTTAACTGCACTGCGGGCAAGGACAGAACAGGGGTGGTGTCTGCAATATTGCTTCTGCATGCGGGAGTTTCCGATGAGGATATCATTGAAAACTATGTGTTGACCAGAGAGTATGGCAGAGAACGCTTAGAACTGGTGCATAAGAACTTTCCGGAGGTGGATATGAATATTGTGACACCAAAGGAATGGTATATGGAAGAATTTTTGAGGTTGTTCCGGGGAAAATTCGGAACGACGGAAAGCTATTTTAAGAATTTGGGGCTTACCACAGAAGAGATAGAAAGAATCAGAAAGAAACTGGTTTAAATTCTAGGAGGGACTTTATATGGCACGTTTTGATAACTTCAAATATCAGGTACAAGAAAAGAAAAAACTTCGCGTGATTTTAGATACCGACGCTGCCTGTGAAGCAGATGATCCTTTTGCCATTGTACATGCACTGCTGACTCCAAGATTTCATGTAAAAGGAATTATTGCGGAGTTGTTTAACAATGAAGGTAACGGGGAATCTGTGGACCAAAGCTATGAAGTAATCCAAAAGATTTTAGGGCTGATGAAAATTGAGGATGTACCGGTATTGCATGGCTCTTATCGAAAACTGGCAAAGGAAGAGGATGTGCTTGTTTCCGAGGGCGCAGACTTTATTATTGAGGAAGCACGCAAGGAAAGCGCAGAACCGTTATATGTGCTTTGCATGGGTGCACTCACTAACGTTGCAATTGCTTTAAACAAGGCACCGGACATTGCGGATAAGTTTATCTGCATTTGGATTGGCGGTGCATTTTATCCAAACGGTGGTTGGGAGTTTAATTTGTTTAATGATATTAACGCAGCCAATGCGGTGTTTAAGTCTCAGGTGGAACTTTGGCAGGTACCGATGGAAACTTATTGCACCATGCAGGTGGGTTACGCGGAGCTGCAACAGAAGGTTCGACCACATGGTGAGATTGGAAAGTTCCTGTTTGAGCAGATGACGGAGTATGGCATGCAGGCTGACTGGGTGGCAGGAGAAAGCTGGTCACTGGGAGATTCTCCAAGTGTTGCTTTGGCATTGAATCCGGGCTGTGGTTGGAGTATTAAGAGAAAGGCACCGGTATTTGATAAGGAAGGCCACTATGTTTATTGCGATTCCAACAGGGAAATCAGAGTATATAAACGGGTGGATTCCAAATATGTATTGGAAGATTTGTTCTGTAAATTGGCGATTTTTGCAGAGAAAAATTAAAGGAGAATTTAACAAATATGAAAGCGGTTGTGTTTGATATGGACGGTTTGATGTTTGATACGGAGCGGTTGGCTATTCTTGCCTGGGACTATGCCGGAGAAAAGATGGGTCTCGGAAAAGCAGGATATATGGTTTACAAAACGCTTGGAGTAACTGTAAGCGCCTCCAACCAAATTTGGATTGAGGAGTTTGGTGACCGGTATAATGAGGAAGAACTTTGGAAGTACACCAGAGAGTTTAACAGCGACTTCTATGCAAAGAATAAGGTTCCGGTAAAGAAGGGCTTGTATGTGTTACTGGATTATTTAAAGGAAAACGGTTACAAGCTGGCGGTGGCTTCTTCTACAAGTAAGCGCGGCGTGGAACGTAACTTGAAAAGTGCCGGAGTATTAGAGTACTTTGATGCCATAATTTGTGGTGATATGGTAGAAAAATCCAAGCCGGAACCGGAAATTTATTTGAAGGCTTGTGAGGCACTTGGCGTGGAGCCGGCAGAAGCCCTGGCACTGGAGGATTCCAGAAACGGCTTGCTTTCTGCATACAGAGCAGGCATGAAGGTCATTATGGTGCCGGATTTGTGGGAAGCAGACGAAGAAGTGAAAGCGTTTCTTTGGAACATGTGTAACGATTTGGAAGAAGTGAAAGTGTTCTTGGAAAAGCAGTAAAAAAGCTTAGGAAGGAATTTGGCGGAAGAAGAGGAACAGAAATATGGAAAAAGTACTGATTATCGGTGGCAATGGCAGCGGAAAAACTACCTTTGCCAAGGCACTGGCAGAAAAAACAGGTCTTCCCTTGATGCATCTGGATTCTTTGTACTGGAAGGATAACTGGGAGAGTGTTGGCAGAGAGGTGTTTGATGCCCGCTTAGAGCAGGAACTGAATAAGCCAAAATGGATTCTGGATGGCAACATGAACCGGACACTGCCTCATCGGTTAAAGTATTGTGATACTGTATTTTATCTCGATTTTTCCTCTTTTGCCTGCCTGATTGGTGTAATTTCCAGAACCATAAAATTCTATGGAAAAACAAGACCGGATATGGGACCAAACTGCCCGGAAAAGATTTCCCTTGGCTTTTATAAAGAGGCATTTTTGTATAACAAAAAATTTCGGAAAAAGTACTATGGTTTTATGAAGGAACATACGGAAATAAAGTGGGTAGTATTAAGAAACCGGCGACAGGTAAAACAATATTTGAAAGGGTTGTAGGAGAATAACATGGCATATTATAATGAGGGTTTACAGCAATTAAAAGATAAGGTCACACAGAAAAAGCGTATGGAAGCCGAATTACAGGATTTGTATGCGCAGAAGCGGAATCTGACAACAAAGACAGCAGAACTGGAGAAAATCAAAAATAGTGAACAAAGAGATGTGGAGCGCTTGGAGGGCGGTAGTCTGGCAGCTTTTTTCTATAATGTGGTTGGTAAAATGGATGAAAAACTGACAAAGGAAAAAGAAGAGGCGTACAAGGCCGCAGTAAAGTATGAAACTTCCAGGGAAGAGCTGCTGTCGGTGGAAAGAGAAATATCCCATAGGGAAGAAACCGTGAAAGCTCTGGAGGGCTGTGAAGCTGCGTATGAGAGAGCCTTTGAGGAAAGATTGAAGGAAGTGCGTTTGGCTAATACACCGGAAACAGAAACGGTACTTCGCATCGAAGGACAGATGTATGAACTGGAATGTCAAAAGCGGGAAATCAACGAGGCTCTTAGTGCAGGAAAACAGGCACTTTCTACTGTAGAGGCTGTTCTGGATGATTTGGATGATGCAGAAGGCTGGGCTGCCTGGGATACTTTTGGCGGTGGCGGTCTGTTTTCTGATCTGATGAAGCATGATCATCTGGACGAGGCGCAGACGAAAATTAACAGATTACAGATAGAACTCAGAAAATTTAAAACAGAGTTGTCGGATGTGGAAGTTCATGCAGATATTCAGGTGCAGATTGAAGAATTCTTGAAATTTGCGGATTATTTCTTTGATGGATTATTTGCTGACTGGGCAGTGATGGATAAAATCGAGCAGTCTACAAATCGGGTGAAGCATACGAAAAATGAAATTACAGATGTTATCAGTAAGTTGGAGGATAAGCTGGAAAATGTGGAATGCCGTTATCAGAAAAAGCTGGAAGAGAGGGAGATACAGATATTAAGCGCAAAATAAGTTAAAAGAGGATTAAATATTCACATAAAGAAAGGTACATAGAAAAATGGATATTTTCGCAGAACAACGGTACATCGTAGAACGCATAGATGGCGATTACGCATACTTGAGAAACATAAACAGTCCGGAGGATGATTTAAAATGTGTAGCAAGAGCTTTGCTCCCTGAGGTGAGTGAAGGTACAAAGCTCCGCTATGAAATGATGTCATACGAAATTATGGAATAAGAAAAAGGGCTGTGAACAGCCCTTTTTTGATGTTAATAAGTCTGTGCCACAATTGTCCCGCAGGCAATTTTTGCTCCGGAATTTCCGGCCGGCTGGGAGGTAAAATCATCCGGCATGGAATGTAGCACCACGGTTCTGCCGATAATTTCACCAATAGAAAAGCGGGAGGTTAAGAAAGTGGAGAAGGCATATCCGTTGGCGCTAAATATCGGTGACAGATCTCCGGCATGATACGGATGGTTGCAGTTGTACGGGTTATAGTGGGTCAGTGTATCTGCAAACGGGTCTGCAAAATTTCCGGTACACCGGCTGCCACTGTGGATA
>JAGAQI010000077.1 GCA_017622795.1 Lachnospiraceae bacterium | reverse complement strand
TGTAGTTACCAATATCAGTATTTGGGGAATCTGTGATAACCCAACCATGTCCAAGAATGATTATTCTTATAAAATGAACAGTCCGTACTGCGGCTTGTTTACCAAGAATTACGAGAGAAAGTTTGCTTACTATGAAGCAATTGAGAAAATTTTGAAGGTGCCGGAAGTGGCAAAAATGGAGTCGGTTGATGTTCCGCCTAAGTATACCGCGCTGAATACGGCAAACGGCGGTCAGGTAATTGAAATCCACTATACTACTTACGACTATGCCGGGGACGGTCATGAGCTTACAAAACCTGCCTTTGTATATCTGCCTCCGAAGTATGATGAAACAAAGCAGTATAATGTACTGTATCTGATGCATGGCGTTGGCGGTAACGAAAGAGAATGGGGTATGACCGGAAACGGTTCCCAGGTTAAGAAGATGATGGATAATCTGATTGCTTATGGTGATATCGAGGGCTTTATCGTGGTAACACCAAACGGCCGTTCCTGCGCAGACTTTGCAAACACCAGCGCAAAGTATGATGGTTTCTATTTGTTTGGACAGGAGCTGAAGAATGATTTGATTCCATACATCGACGCCAACTTTGCAACCTATGCGGAGTATGATGAAAACGGTTATGATTTAACCGCGGCCCGCGACCATCGTGCCATGGCAGGGCTTTCCATGGGTGGTATGCAGACCATCAATGTCGGTATCGGCGAATGCCTGGATGTGTTGAGCTGGTACGGTTCCTTCTCTTCCGCACCAACCAGTAACTCGGCAAGTGTAACTGCACAAAAGCTGGCAGATTATCCGGAAGAATACGACATCCATTATTTCTACAATATCTGTGGTTTGAGCGATGGTACCGCCATTGGAGCCCACAGAAATGCAACCAGAGGTTTATGCGATTTAACAGACCGCCTTACCGACGGAGAAAACTTCCTATGGCATGAGGTTCAGGGTGTCCATGATTTTCATGTCTGGTACTTAGGCTTCTTCAATTTTGCACAGATAGTATTCGACAAAGAATATATGGGAGAATAATTTTAGATAAAAGGTAAACCTCCGGGGAACCGCTTGCGCTGGCGTTCCCGGAGGTTTATTTTATTTGAAAGTTAGCAGAAAAAGCCGGTAATTTATGTGCAATTCTTACCATAGATTATTGAAAAATAACTGTTAAAATGAGATAATGTAAGAGTATAAATTTGTTCATAACAGACGGCATCTTTTTAGGAGGACTGCATGAAAAAAATACCTTATGAATATAAAAATGCCCCGATTCCGGGCGGCGGTTATGTCACCGGATTTTTATTTGATAAAACCCGTCCGGAGGTGTTGTTTTGCCGTACGGATATTGGCGGCACTTACCGGTTTGAGGCAAAAACAGAAACTTGGAAAAGTCTGATTGACCATGTGACACCGGAACGTCCGAATGAAACCTGTCCGATTGCCATCGCACTTAATGAGGAGCAGACAGGAACCTTTTATACGGTCTGCGGCGTAGGAAGGGAAACAGGGACTCTTGCAATTTCAAGAGATTACGGTGAAACCTTTACATATAAAGATATACCGACTCCGGTGCACGGCAACTGGGGCGGAAGAGGAAGCGGATACCGTCTGGTATGCAGGGATGGTGTGCTTTACTTTGCCAGCCAAAAGGGTGGTCTGTTTATTACAAGGGATGAGGGTGACACCTGGCAGCAGACCCCGGTTTGCGGGGAAGAATACTTAACCTTTGTGTGGGCATCGCCGAAGAAAGCAGGCATGCTGGTAGTTGGTACGGCGGGCGCCACTGTTGGTGATAAGGAAGGATTTCGCGGTCCGGCGTTGTATGTATCCTATGATGACGGCGCGACCTTTGAAACATTGCCACAGCCGGAAAATGTACGGCAGTTAGAATCCCTTTGGCCGGGTCATGTGGCAGAACGTCATGATTATGACGGAACTTATTTGTATGTTACTTTTGCCCAGACGGCGCATCGTTGTTTTAATTTGGAGTTAGCGTACAGCTGCGACTGCGGTCAGGTGCAGGGCGGCAGGGTATTCCGGTATTCCTTTGATGAGGATGGAAAAATAGCGGGATATGAGGATATTACTCCTTACAATACATTTTCCTGGGGATTTGCAATGCAGGCATCTCAGGAAAAGATGCTAAACTATGGTTTTAGCGGAATTTCAAGTACAAAATCCCAGCCGGGACTTTTGGTGTGCTCTACTATTTGCAAGCAGGATGGAGACGTAGTGTACCGTTCCTTTGATTACGGCACCACCTGGGAACCGGTGCTGTATGGGCTAAGCGTAGGAGCGCTCGCCTTCCGCACTTCCTATATGAAGCCGGAGTTTAATGGCGGAGGTTCCCTGCTTCACTGGCTGACGGACATAAAAATCGATCCCCACAACAAGGATGTGGCGTGGTTTAATTCCGGCACCGGCGTGTTCCGCACCAAGAATCTGACAGCGGACAAAGTGGTCTTTGAGGATTGGTGCGACGGTATCGAAGAAACGGTACATTTGAATGTGTACAGTCCAAACGGAGGTCCGGTGCAGGTGATAGATATTGTGGGAGATTTGGGCGGCTTTGCCTTCCGTGATTTAACAAAGCCTTGTAAAAACTCCTTTGAAGATGAAAATGGCAACCGCTATATTACCTGTTTGAACGCAGATTATTCCGAAGTGATGCCGGAGTGCTTTATTACTACGGCAAGAGGAAACTGGACCGGAAGAACAAAAGGTGGTCTGGTGATGACGAAGAATGCCGGTGAAACCTATGAGCGTTTACCGATGCCTTTTGGCTTGAGTGATAAAATTGATGACTTATTACACCGCATCGAACAGCCGAATACTAATTCCGGATGGGTGGCAATGTCGCCAAATTGCGAAAACATTGTGTGGACCGTGGGGAACCGGTTTATGGTTACTGCGGATGCAGCGGTGGTCAGCAATGATGGTGGACAAAGCTTTAAGAAATGTAGTATTTATGATAAAACCGGAAATTTGGTAACCGATGACAGAGGATTTAAAGTGTTTTCCGACAGAAAAAAGAACAGACTGTTTTATGCTTTCGGTGAGGCTTCGCAGGTGTATGTCAGCAGGGACGGTGGTAATACCTTCTGTGAAAAGAATTTACCGGAAGGCTTCCCGGAGGTGAAGTTCCATCACATCGACGGTGCCAATAAAACCGAAGTCCGAGGGGATGCGGGCAGAAGCGGTATCTTTTATATGGCGCTTCGGGAGCATGGTTTGTGGAAGTTAAGATATAATCCGGAAACCGATGAGCTTACGGCAAAGCGTCTTACCAAGGATAAAGAGACCGTGTATGCGGTGGGACTCGGCATCCGCACGCCGGATGGCGGTTATCTTGGGGAAGACAAGGCGATTTATGTTGCGGGCTCCATCGGCGGGAAATACGGTTTTTACCGTTCCCTTGATGATGCTAAGAGCTGGGAGCGGATTAACACAGAAAAGCAGATGTTTGGAAATATCATGAGTATCGACGGCGACAGCCGTACCTTTGGCCGGTTCTTTATAGCAACGGGCACCAGAGGTTTGATTTACGGGGAACAGGTGGAGGAAGATTAATATGAGAATTTATCAGGACGGCAATCGTTTAGTGATCGCGGAAAATAAATCCCAGGTGTGGATAGAGCCTTGGGGAAAAAATTCCCTGCGTGTGCGTATGACAGCACAGCCGGAAATGGATAAAAACGACTGGGCATTAACCGAAGAGGTGGAGAATTGCAAGGCAGACATCAGCTATGAGGAAATTGATGTGACGGACCCTTGGTACAAGTCCGAGGAGTATGCCCACTATCATCAGACCGCAAAAGAATGGACACTGAAAAACGGCAAAATTACCGCCAAGGTTTCCTACGAGGGTTGGATTAGTTACTACAACCAGAAGGGTGAACTGCTTACCGCAGAGTACTGGAGAAACCGTAACCGCATCAACCGCTACTGCGTGCCGCTCCGTGTGGATGCCAGAGAGTTAAAGCCGATTCCGGGTACCAACGATTTTTCCCTGGCAGCCCGTTTTGAAGCTTTTGATGATGAAAAGATTTTTGGTATGGGCCAGTATCAGGAAAAGCATCTGGACAAGAAGGGCGCAACCTTGGAGCTTGCCCACCGTAATTCCCAGGCCAGTGTACCGTTTTATATTTCCAGCCGGGGTTACGGATTTTTCTGGAACAATCCGGCCATCGGTACCGCCACCTTCGGTACCAACAAAACCGAGTGGACCGCCAAGAGCACAAAGAAATTAGACTATTTTATTACTGCGGGAGATTCCCCGGCAGAACTGGAAGAGCAGTACAGTGCAGCCACCGGCCGCAGCCCGATGATGCCGGAATACGGTCTTGGCTACTGGCAGTGTAAGTTACGTTACCGCACCCAGGAGGAAATTCTCGCCGTGGCAAGAAAGCACAAAGCGCTGGGACTTCCGATGGATGCCATTGTAGTGGACTTCTTCCACTGGACCCGCCAGGGCGACTTTAAGTTTGAGCCGAGAGACTGGCCGAACCCGGATGCCATGGTAAAGGAATTGAAGGAGCTTGGCATCGAAACCGTGGTTTCTGTTTGGCCGACCATTGACGAGCGCAGTGAAAACTACGGCGAAATGGCAGATAAGGGCTACCTTGTCAATCCGGACCGCGGCATGAATTACCATATGAGCTGGATGGGCAACACCGTATTTTACGATACCACCCACCCAGGTGCCAGAGAATTTGTCTGGGAAAAGTGCAAGGAGAATTACTATAAGAAGGGCATCCGCTGCTTCTGGTTAGACGAAGCAGAACCGGAGTACGGCCCGTACGATTTTGATAATTACCGCTACTATGCCGGACCGGCACTGCAGTGCACCAATATTTATCCGGTGATGTATGCCAAGGGCTTTTACGATGGACTGAAAAAAGAGGGCGAAACCGAGATCTTAAGCTTAGTACGTTGTGCCTGGGCAGGTTCCCAGAAGTACGGAACACTGACCTGGTCCGGCGATATTCATTCTTCCTTCCGTGCGATGAGAGAGCAGCTGCAGGCAGGACTTAATATGTGTCTTGCAGGAATTCCGTGGTGGACCTCCGATATCGGCGGTTTTGTGGGCGGCGATATTTCCGACCCGAAGTTCAAGGAGCTTTTGGTGCGTTGGTTTGCCTGGGGAGCCTTTTGCCCGGTATTCCGTATGCACGGCGAGCGTTCTCCTTGGTATGAAAGAGAAGAAGAATTTATCAACGGCGTGCGCCAGTTAACCAGCGGTCAGGACAACGAGGTTTGGAGCTTTGGCGAGGAGAATTTTGAAATTTTAAAGAAGTATTTGTTTATCCGCGAACAGCTTCGTCCGTATATCAGAGAGTGCATGAAGGAAACCAGTGAAAACGGTACACCGATTATGCGTCCGATGTTTTATGATTTTTATGAGGATAAAACAACCTGGGAAACAGAGGATCAGTACATGTTCGGACCGGACATCCTGGTGGCTCCTGTCATGGAAGAAGGCGTGTCCGAACGCAGAGTTTACCTGCCGGCAGGAGAGACCTGGACCGAGTGTTATACCGGTAAAAAATTCGAGGGCGGACAGACGGTAACAGCGGCGGCACCGATAGATATTATTCCGGTATTTACCCGTGGAGAAAAGGAATACAAAATTTATTAAATTTGTCAGACTTTTCTTGTAATATAAAAAGATTTATGCTATAATTAAATCATCCAATAACCACCTATGGGGTCGCCTCATCATCGGCTCTGTGGGTGGTTTTTATTTTATCGTTACGAAGCTTTACGTTTTCTGTATTCTTTCGGAGAACATCCCATAATCTGCTTAAACTGGCGGTTAAAGTTGGAGAGGTTACTGTAGCCGCAGGAAAAGGCAATTTCCGAAATGATTTTGTTTGTGTCGGAGAGCGCGTCGCAGGCGGCATTAATCCGCAAATGGGTCAGATGCTCAATGGCTCCCATGCCTACTGCTTTTTTAAAACAGCTCATAAAATAGCTTTTGCTTAAGTGACTCAAATCAGCAAGACGGTCGATGGTGATAGTTTCCTGCAGGTTTTTAGTCATGTATTCCAGGGCAGGGCGGATGATTTCGGTATAGCTGATGCTGGTGTCGTCAATGGTGGAAAGCTCTGTCTGGTCCAAAAGCCAAAACAGGCGCAGTAACTCGCTTTTCAACAATAAATCCAGCTGCGGAAGATTACCGTACACGCAGGAAAAAATGCAGTCGACAGAGGATTTTATTTCATCATATTTTTGGGATTCCGGACCGATGGCATTGGAAACCTGCACAGAACCATTGATGATGGGGCGGATGCATTCGATGGTGCAGCGGTCGTTGGTGTTGGCACCTATCATGGCAGGATGGAACACCAGAACCTGATAGACCAACTCGTGGTTTTCCAAAGGGTAGGCGGCATGAAGCATATTCGGAGGAATCAGAAGAACTTCTCCCTCTTTTGCCGTAAAACGCTCATCACCGCAGATGAATTCACCGGCACCCCGTAAAATCCGGTTTAATTCGAACTCGCTGTGCCAATGCATGGGAACGTTATTTAAAGATTCCGGGATGTTAACACTGTAGTAGCTGTATGGAATCAGAGGGGTGCTGTGCTGACGGTTTTCTTTGGTTTCTCTGCTTGGAATCATGTTTTTAAGCCTCCAAAAGTAGGATAGTATCAGTTTAGGGTAGTATTTTTGTAGAAAAAAGGAATATTTAATTGTATTATATCATTATAATGATTAAATCACAAGGAATATAATAGAAAACTTCGTTTTCTGATTATCAAGAACTAAAGGAGGATTATCATGAAATTCGTAAATGACAACGGCGCGTTGGTATTTTATACCATGGGCGAAATGGTACGCATCGAAGCATGGGGCAAGGACTCTCTTCGCGTACGTGCAACCAAGCAGGGTAAGTTTACCGGAAACATCTGGGCACTTACCGAAAAAGTGGAACCATGTGAAACTCAGATTCTCTTCGAAAAGGAAGATAACTGGGTTGGTGACGGTACCATTACACAGAACGATTTAGTTACTATCATCAATGGTAAAATCAAGGCAGTGGTAAACTTTGCCGGTGTCATTTCTTTCTATAAAGAAGATAAGTTAATTCTGCGCGAGTACTTCCGTTCCTACGGCGGCACCATCTCCAAGGAGAGCCGTTGCTTAAAGGTTATCAACCGTGAATGGAAGGGCATTATCGGCGGCAGCGAATTTGCATTAAACGTAAAGTTCGAAAGCAATAAGGGTGAGAAGATTTTCGGTATGGGCCAGTACCAGCAGGAAAACATGGACTTAAAGGGATGTGTTCTTGAACTTGCACAGAGAAATTCCCAGATTTCCGTACCGTTCATGGTATCCTCTTTAGGTTATGGTATGCTGTGGAACAATCCGGCAGTGGGCCGTGTTACCTTCGGTAACAACTACACCGAGTGGATTGCCCGTGCAACCAAGGAAATGGACTACTGGATTACTGCTGCGGATACACCAAAGCAGATTTTGGAAAACTATACAAACGCAACCGGTCATGCAGATATGTTCCCTGAAGATTTAATGGGACTTTGGCAGTGTAAGCTTCGTTACCGTACTCAGGACGAAGTACTTACCGTTGCCCGCCAGTATCAGAAGGAAGGTATCAAGATTGACCAGATCGTTATCGACTTCTTTCACTGGACCGTACAGGGCGACTGGAAGTTCGACAAGACCTACTGGCCGGATCCTAAGGCAATGGTAGATGAACTCCACTCCATGGGCATCAAGGTTATCGTTTCCGTATGGCCGTCCGTAGACCGCAGAAGTGAGCACTTCTGGAACATGAGAGAGCTTGGCCTCCTCATCAAGACCGAGCGCGGTGCAGAGCAGACCTACGACTACCAGGGCGACTGCGTGGAAATCGACGTATTCAATCCGGAAACAAGAAAGTATGTCTGGAACGTATGTAAAAAGAATTACTACGACCTTGGCATCGACGCCTTCTGGTTAGATAACTCCGAGCCGGACTACGGCGTTTACGATTTTGAAAACTACCGTTACTTTGAAGGTCCTGCGCTGACCTGCAGTAACATGTATCCACAGCTTTACAGCCGTGTATTCTACGATGAAATGAGCAAGGAAGACAAGCCTGTTGTAAATCTTCTCCGTTGTGCATGGGCAGGTTCCCAGAAGTACGGCAACGTGGTTTGGTCCGGTGACGTTCCAAGTACCTTCGAAGCATTTACCGACCAGTTACAGTGCGGTTTAAATATGGGTCTTGCCGGTATTCCATGGTGGACCACCGACATCGGCGGCTTCATGACCGACGACGTCAACGACCCCGACTTCCGCCAGTTGTTAATCCGTTGGTACCAGTTTGCGGTTTACTCTCCGGTGCTTCGTATGCACGGCGACCGCGGTCCTTACAACATTCCACCTCTCGACAACAGAGACTGGGGCGGCGGCTACTTACATACCGGCCAGCCAAACGAGCTTTGGAGCTACGGCGAAGACAATTACGAAATCATGAAGAAGTACTACTATGTACGTCGTGATATGCTTGATTACATCAAG
>JAGAQI010000076.1 GCA_017622795.1 Lachnospiraceae bacterium | reverse complement strand
TCATTTACCTTAGCAAGTACAGCTATTGCGATACTCTGACACGTTAACGGTTGTCTTCCGTCGCAGCCTACTCATTTCTTTTCGGTGCGCAACTCCGGGATGTATTCATGATGGGTTACCTTGCGCCTCTCATCTGCCGGCAGCTTTCTGTAAGGATAGTTCACCACTACTTCTTCCTATCATCGTTTTTGATAGTGCAATTATACCCACACATTTTTCGTTTGTCAAGGCTTTTTCGCTATTGACTTATGAATCCTGGTATTTCATAATGGTTTTATTAACAATCGGAGACTTTTTCATGAGTATAAAACACGCCGAAAAACTGTATACCTTATCCGAGGCCTGCGAGCTTCTCTCCATTTCCACTGCCACCGGCAGAAATTGGATGAAGTCCGGACGCCTGTTTCCTGTTTCTTTTGATTCCAAAGCGAAACCGCTTTTCAACGAAGACAATTTGCATACCTTAAAGGAAGCCCTCGCAAACGGAAGCATTCCCGGCTTAAAAAGCAGGAGAAATAAGACTTATATCAGTGCAAATATTCCTACATCAGATGACAGTTCTCTTCGCTGTAGGCTCCGCTATTGTGCAGAGCAGTTAATTCTTTCTGCAAACTATAATGATATTTCCCTGTTTCAATTGTTTTTAAATGATTTAGCAGAAGAAAACTGCTTTTGTGAATGGAAAACAAAGCATTCGGAATATTGTGCCGAAACCACTTATACTTACACAGCCGGTGAAGACACCCTGGGACTCCTTTATCAGTCCTTATGTACTATGGGAGACCGCAAAGCTTCCGGCTCATACTATACTTCATCTTCTTTGGCAAAACGTCTGGTAGAGCATCTCTTACCGGTTTTGCAATCCTGCCAAACCATTTTTGACCCAAGTTGCGGCACCGGAATCTTTTTATTACAACTGCCAACGGATTTTCCAATGAAAAACATATACGGTAATGATATAAACCCGCTCAGCGCCGTGTTAACCAGAATCAACCTTGCTTTGAAGTATCATATTACTACTTTGAAGGAAGTTGAACTTTTACAGAAAAATATTACGGTTTCCAATTTTTTGGCTGACCACACCGGTACTTATGATATTATCATCGGTAACCCGCCTTGGGGCGCAAAGCTCTCTTCCGAAGAAAAGAAAACATACCGGAACTGCTTTTCCTGTGCAAAAGGAAGTTCTATCGAAATCTATGATTTATTTATAGAACAGAGCTTGAACAAACTAAACCCGAAGGGATTACTTTCCTTTGTTTTACCGGAAGCAATTCTGACCGTAAAAGCGCACACGTCCGTACGGGAACTTCTGCTGAAAAGCACTTGCGTACATTCCGTAGAATACCTTGGTGAAGCCTTTGAACAGGTATATTGTCCAAGTATTATTTTTTCCGTAGAAAAAGATACCTCTAGGCCTTTTTTCCGAAATGTACCTGTCACCCTTTCCAACGGTGCTACCATTTCTACTAAAGTAGAACGCACTATATATGCAGATTTCTTCAACTTCGGAATCCCCGATGAGGAATATTTGCTGTTAAATAAAATAACAGCTTGTCCAAATTCAACTACTCTTGTAGAACAAAGTAACTTCGCTCTTGGCATTGTAACCGGAAACAACGCTGCATTATTACATAGCGCTCCTGCCAAAGGTCTGGAACCAATCATCAAAGGCAGTGATATCAGCAAGTATCACATCAACTCTAACTCCGGTTATGTATCCTTTCAGCCGGAAAGCTTTCAACAAACTGCACCGGAACACCTCTACCGTGCCCCGGAAAAACTGTTTTACCGCTTCATCAACACTCAACTGATATTTGCCTACGATAACACCGGACTGCTGTCCTTAAACAGTTGTAATATTGTTATACCAAATATCCCGGGACTCTCCGTAAAATATGTCCTGGCAGTTTTAAACTCCTCCGTGGCACAGTTCTTCTATGAAAAAAAGTTCCACTCCGTCAAGGTACTCCGCTCCCACTTAGAGCAGATACCGATACCGGTGGCAGATGAAGAAACCCAGAAGGAAATTGTGGAGTTGGTGGACAAACTAATGGTTTTAGAAGATGCAACACAAGAATTCAAAGAAACTTATTTTCTCCTGGACTACCGGATAGCAGAACAATATCATCTTACCACAGAAGAATACAAAATAATTTGTAACTGATTTTTCTTTTAACTAAACTGAGCCGATATATGGAACCCATACTTTCAAGAACCAGAAGCGTATGCGGGTTCAGAAAGTATGAGTTCCATATTCGGCTCTTTTAATAAAATATAGTTTAGTTACAAATTATTTTGCAGTCGCTCTTCTGCGTAAGCTATCATTTCCCGCTCTCCTTCAATTTCATGAGGATACGGATAGGTTTTTGCCACCTTTTCAAAGCCTGTCATAGCTGCGGCTGCTTTCTTTTCATCCTTCTCTATGTACTTCGCGTACAAATACTCTACACGGTAAGTGCTTGGTGACTTTCTCATAGCTTTTAGGAACTTCTTTAACTCATCATCGTAAAGTTCTTCCACCTTTTCCGGACGGTTTTCTCCCACCATCTCACAAAATACGCGGTCTGCCTTTAATATCTGCACATGAACGCTCACCATGCCACCCTTTTCAGCAAGCACACGTTCCATCAACTCATCTGCCTCTGCATACCGTCCCAAATCCATTAGGCGGTTACAGGCAAATACCGGAATGGTAGCAATCAAAGTGTTCTGCATTCCTTCTTTGGACGGTAATTCAAACCATTCCTCAGGCAAATCCTTTAACCGCTTTCCAAGTGCCACCTGCTCATTAATCTTCATCTGCAGCCAGAACGCCTTCATAGCCTCCGGATGCTTACCAAGGGACATGGCATTGTGACCGTCGTTTGGCATACCCTGCATTTTTAACGGAATACCATTCAGGAATGCAAAAAATAAACCAATGACTGACCACACAATGATGACACCGGTTACCAGGGAAAATTCACTGAAAACTAAAGCAATTACCAACGGAACCACCGAAACCACAATATTGGCAATAGCACCACCCATATTATATAATACGTACGGAATTTTTCCGTCTACCATATCCGGAGGAGCCATTAAACACTGTCCGCCGGTTCCGGACATAGAATACCGCTTTAAACGGATTTTTCCGTCCAGCTTTACCCACATAAAACTGCCGATGCGAAACGAAGAATACTGATAGCCGGTCAACAAACCAAATACCAGGTGTCCGCCCTCGTGTATGACAATCTGCAAAAAGTAAGACAAAAGGAGGCTTATATAAATGACAACCAGACCGGTAATCAGCTCCCCTTTGGACATTTTATCTAACACAGGATTCATCACCGACCCGATAAACCAGCCCACTCCAAAGCTTGCTCCCAAAAACACCGCAATCATCACAATAGACTTCCACGGAAATTTCTTTTTCTTCTTATCTTCACTCATACTGCATATACTCCTATTTGTTATTCTCCCATTTTTTGACAACTATTCTTGTCAAAAAGAGTATAGCATTGACAAGGAAAGTTGTCAACCAGGAATTTACTCCGCAAATTTATCTACTATTTTTTTCATCTGCTCTTCTGTTAAATCATCCAGATACAAATGCATGGAAACAATTTTATCCTCTGTAAGAACCAGCCAGTCATGGACTACAGGAAGCCCCTCGTAATACTGACGGTACATGGTGCCGCTTTTTGATTCATATACAGCACGGTACTCTGTTTTCTGCTTTTCTGCCTCATCCGAATGGCGGAATTCCCGCTCATAAAATGCTTCCAACAGAAAATCATATAAAAACTTAGCTTTTACGGTAATTACCTCATAAGTGTTTGCTACCTTTACCGATGTTACTTCTTCTCCTTCAAACAGGTACTCTTCATAATCACCGTAACCTGCCAAAAAGCTGGATTGTTCTCTTGCCTCCCGGGAACTGCCGTTAAATCCGGTTTCTGCAAAGTCCTCCACGTAAAGCGGCAAAGTATCCTGATAAATCTTCCATTCCTTCCCATTTAAAAGAATGGTACCGGCCGGTTCCTTTTTACCGGTCAGGCTGATATCAAAACCAATAATTACTGCGACAAAAACACCTAAAAATAAAATCGTCAGAAACATGCACAAAAACATGGTAACTGCCATGTTTCCGCCCTTGGAAACACCCTCTTTTTTCAAGTGAAGCTGCAGTTTACGTACGCCGAAAATAATCAGAATAATTCCTGCCAGATATAGCAGCATAAACCAAATCATTCCTGAGGTGTAGGAAGCAAACATTCCAACAACAAGCACCGCCAAACCGCACCAGGCCATCCGGTTCCAATAACGGTAGCCCTTGGGTGCTGGACAGCCAAGTCCCTCTTTTACTGCCTTTTTAGCTTTATGCATCCAGCCAAAATAAAAGGCAAGGTCAATCAATAATATGAGGATACCCCACATCCATACACCGGTGTTCCAAAGCCTGTGGCTGTCAGAAAGAAATTCTACCCAGTTTCTTTTTGCTGTGCTGAAGGTGGTAAACATATTCAATACAAATACAAGCAATAGTAAACCGTGGGAAACCAGCAGATTCTTTTTCATGCTCTTTTCGATAAATCCCAGACGTAATTCTTCATCGGTTTCAATGGGCACTGCTTCCGGATTGTCCGAACAGAAAATCTGCATCTGCATCCAGCTGCCTACCTTTTTCCATCCTGCTTCCTCACAATAAGCCTCTATCTCCTTTTGTTTTTCCAACGGCTCCGGGTCAAAATCGGAAGCCTCCGGAATATAAGTTACCGAATATTTTACCTGTGCCGGCTCCGCCTTTTTATATTTCCAGCCGAATGAACCGATAGAATCAAACTGCCAGCCCTTTGCCGCCATCTTTTCCAAGTGACGTTCCACACCTGCATAATCAAATAAATTAAAAGTGCCAATCTGATATTTGTACTTTGCCATTCTCCTGCCTCCTTTACTGATTAAACATATTTTCAAAATCCACCGTCAGCTTCTTTAACCTCTGATATTCCTCCCGAAGCATTGCTTCTCCCTTTTCCTGTAAGATGTAGCTACGCTTGCGACCAACCACCTTGGTTTCTTTGATGAAACCTGCAGACTGAAACTGTTCCAGCAAATTATATAGTGTACCCGGACCCACCCGGACGCGGCCGTTTGTCAGGTCTTCCACCTTGCCCATAATATCCATGCCGCAGCATTCTTCTTTTAAACACAGCAGAATGTAAAACATCTGCTCCGTGAGCGTTTGGAATTTTTCTCTTGGCATACCATCAACCTCCTTTTATATCGAATATCGTTATTAGTTACTTTCATTATATTATCGAATATCGACATTGTCAATATTTTTATATAAAATGACGGATGATTAATATACAATATAACGAAAAAAATCGCTACAACACGCATATTCACTGGTGTTGCAGCGATTTTAATTTTAATAAACAGTCAAAGAAAAGATTATATAAATTTCACAACCTATTTGGAAAACATTGCTTTTTCGCTGTTGAATATTCTGGTTAATCCAAAGGTCATTAATCCGGAATAAACAATATTTACTCCAATGGTCAAAAGCACACGTGATACATCCGCCTGGAAAGCAAAAATGTTGTTCATGCAAAGCACACTGTTTAATACAGGAATAAACAACATACCAATACTCTTTAACCCTTCAGAGCCCATCATCGGAACCAGGCTTACCACCATAGTAAGAATTGTCATTGGAGAGCAGGTACTGGTGGCCTCCTTGATGCTCTTTGCAAAGGCAGAAATAATTGAAATAAAGGATACCAGCAATACTACCGTAGATAAAATAATTCCGAGCAGCATGGCATAATCACCGAAGGTATAAAAAGAAGCATCCACTCCGCCTGCCGCGCTCATCATATTCGGAAGGGAAAGCATGGTACCAATAAAACTGGAAACACCGGAAATCAATGCAATACAGCTTAAGCTGATGATTTTTCCAAGAGCCAGAGAACTTCGCTTCATAGGAGTTACCAGCAAAGTTGCAATGGTGCCGCGCTCTTTTTCACCGGCAATGGATTCCGGTGCTACAGAAATACAACTGCTGAACATAAAGGTCATCATTAACATTGGAAGAAGCATGGAAAACAGCTGTCCGGTCATATCCTGGTCCGTTGCCATATCATATTTTCCCTGTCCCTCATTGATGTCGAAACGATTAGTTAGGGATGCTTCGTATTGTTCCAGCATTGCATGCAGCATTGCATTCACATCCGCAGATTCCGGCTTGGCGGAATTATAATAAATTTCAATCTGTGGAGCCGCTTTCTCCGCTGACACCTCATAGGACAGCATAGTTTCCATGAACTGCTCCGGGAAAAGCACCAACAGGTCAGCTTCCTTTTCCTCCAGCGAGGTTTTAATTTCAGCCACTGCGTCATTTTCCACAGTCTTCCAATCAACCGGCAGCTGCTTTAACATAGGCGCAAGCTCTTCCGGCATATTCTGCACGTAACCGGATGCCACAAAACCATCTTCTGAAACAAACTGTCCCATCATCAGGCTTCCCATTAACGTATACATAATATATATCATAAGGCCCGGCATCAGTATGGTTGTAAACATCATTCTCTTGTCACCGAAGAAGCGGGCAAATTCTTTTTTTATAATCGTAAGTGTATTATTTTTCATCCGTAGTACCCACCTTATCCTCGTAAATTTCAAAAAAACGTTCTTCTAAGCTCTTTCCCTGTTTGATTGCCTCTAAGGTATCGCAAATAACCATCTGGCCGCTGATGACAATACCGACTCTGTCACAGATTTTTTCAATCAGGCTGAAAATATGGGTAGATACAATAATAGACTTTCCCCGTTCCTTTAAATCCAGCAGAAAATCGGTTACCACTTTTGCAGTAAGTACGTCCAAACCGTTGGTTGGTTCATCAAAAATAATGATATCAGGATCGTGCACCAGAGAAATGACCAAGGAAACCTTTTGCTTCATACCGGTGGACAAATTTCCCACCTTTACTTCTGCAAATTTATCAATTCCAAACCGATCGAAATAGTCCTGTTTTCTTTTCTTTGCTTCTTCTACCGGAACGCCATGCAGTTCAGAAAAGAAATCAAACAAGTAATTAGGTGTAAAAAACTCTTCTAATTTTAACTCACTGGTCAAAAATCCAATATTACTTCTTACCTTGGCCGGCTCTGAAACAATACTTGCTCCATTTACCAAAGCATCTCCTGCATCCGGCTTAATTAAGGTTGCCAGCATACGAAGGGTAGTGGTTTTTCCTGCACCGTTAGAACCAAGTAAACCAAACACTTCTCCCCGATATGCCGTAAAGGACAGGTCATTTACCGCCACCTTTACCTTTTCATTTGTTTTTTCTATCTTCTGCTGTTTTGCAGAAAGCTTAAAGGTCTTTTTTAACCCATTAACTTCTAATATTTTCTCCATGAATTCTCCCTCTTACGTATTCTTTCTTAACTAATTTCCGGAAGCTGCCGCGGAACTTGCTGCTGTCGCAGCCGCAATACACGCACACATAGCCGCCTGCTGTGCTGCCACTGCTGCTAAGGTTCCTGTCATTGCCGCAATGTCTGTAGCATCGTTCTTTACATAGTCACAGGACACAATCATTGCCGCATGCATCAGTCTGGTCTTCTTATCAAACCCAAAGAAGCCACCGTAGCCCTTCTGTTCTGTTAAGAAAGCATCTACTGCCTTAATGTCCTCAACCAGAACACTCAGTTCTACCGGAAGCAACGCCAGGGAAGCTAACACCACCAGTTCGTGGTACTTACCGTACTTCACACCATCAGCCTTTAATGCCTCGTATAAAGCAACTACTTTGTTGCACTTTTCTTCGGCATTACCTTCTGCAATGGAAAGCACATGAGCCAAAGCCTGCACCTCATTACTTGCAGAAAAGCTTTCCTTTAACTTCTTGTAGCATACTTCCATTTCTTCCATCAAAGCTTCGTCGCTCTTTTCGGAAACTGCCATTAAAACAGCATATACACTGTCTTCGCCGGAAGTAAGGAACGGATGATCCTTCTTCATCTTATCATAGATATTACGAGCCTTCTCTGTCATCTTTACCACCTGCTCATCGGATACCATATCTGCCATCACCGCAGCGGCAAGAACCAGATATTCGGAGCCTCTGAATTCCTGCTTTAGGGTTTCGTAAATCTTTAAGGTCTTTTTCATCTTATCTGCCGGATTTTCAGCCATGGCAAGCTGGGCAACCATCGGAACCTCTACATTTCCGCGGAAATTGGAAAACACACCGGTATTTTCCTTTAAAAGCTTCTTGCAGTCCTCTAACTTTGCTGCATCTGCAAGTACGCCACGGTTTAAAAAGCTGGTGGCACTTGCTGCGATAATCTGATCGTTCTCCCACTTAAAAGTAGCCTTTACCGCGTCTCTGTTGCTGATAAAATTGTTGCAAAGCTGTTCTAATGTTGTTCTCATTTTCATATCTCCTTTTTCCCTACTGTGTTATTTTTTAATTCTCCTCAAATGTCCCAAATACTTGATGCCAAAATGCACCGTTACCAAAATATAAATTGTCATTGTGATTCCAAGAAGTACTGCAATCACTTTAAAAAATAAGCCTTCAAAAAAGTAGCCAATCAGATACTGCCAAAACAAATACAGGAAAAATACGATAAACATAGGAATCATGCGGCCTTTGAAGATACGCTGCATCATCTCAAGTTTAGAGCTGTCGTCAAAGAAAATTTCTTCCTCTTCCTTCATATCTGCCACCGGTTTGCGAAAGTAGGCGTAACCCACATAAGTGGTGATATACTCCCAGCCGCAGTCTTCAAACATGCGGGTGTACTCCTCATGATTGATGTTACCCTCGATGTTATAATCCAGCTGATAAACTACATCCTCCGGCTCACACTGTTCAAAATGATACATGCCGTATCCGGTAACCGCAGTAAACTTCCAGCCTTCCTTGTGGCGCTTGGACAGATACTCCTGCTCCCTATCATATTCCGTAATAGTAAAAAACTTACGCTCCTGTTTTGTTGTCATTTCCATGACTAAAGTACCTCCGTAGAATTTCTGTACAAACGCTTAATACGCGCCTTTTCCATCTGTAAGACTTCCATACCAAGCTCCGTAATGACATAGAGCTTACGCTTTTCTTCTTCTCTTACAAACTGAATCAGCTTATCTTTTTCCATTTTAGACAAACTTCCGTACATGGTTCCCGGACTCAGGCGGATTTCTCCGTCCGTCATTTTTTCCACCATCTGCACGACCCCGTATCCATGGTTTGGGACCTGCAGACAAAGCAGAATGTAAAAACCGGTTTCTGTCATAGGGACATAAACCTTTTTGATGTGTGCATCCATATTCAGTCTCCTTAATTATTTCCCGACTTATGAACTGCGATATATCGCACTGCAATACTCGTACTACGATATATACTATATCGCAGCGCAATATATTTGTCAACACTTTTTTTCGAAAAAAAATAAGCCTACCCGAACAGTATATATGATATGTACCCTCTTTACTGGACACCCAGTAAGGAGGGTTATTTTTATGCGATACTCTTATGAGTTCAAAAGAAAGTGTGTTGAAATGTATTACGAAGGAAGGTATCCAGAAACACCAG
>JAGAQI010000075.1 GCA_017622795.1 Lachnospiraceae bacterium | reverse complement strand
TTGAATATCGTCTGCAATAAAAGCAGCGGAAAATAGTTCGGATTATATGCTGCGTAAACACGCAGTGCTTTTCTTGTCGTACTGAATTTACGCATTTACCTCGCCCTCCTTGTAATATTTGCTCTGCACACCAAACATGTACGCATACTGACCATTTTGCTCCATCAGTTCGTCGTGGCTTCCGCTCTCCTGCACCACGCCGTCACCCAACAGTACAATGCGGTCACAAAAACGTGTAGAAGCAAAACGATGGGAAATGTAAACGGAAGTTTTTCCTTTCGTTAATTCCCGGTACCTAAGATACAGATTATTCTCTGCAATCGGGTCCAGGGCCGCCGTTGGTTCATCCAGTATCAGAATAGAACCGTCCTTATAGATGGCCCGTGCCAGTACCAACTTCTGCAGCTCGCCACCGGACAAATCCACGCCGTCTTCATACACTCCCTTTTGTAAGTGGGTGTCCATGCCGTTTGGAAGAGACTCGATTTTCTCCCAGATACCGGCAGCCTTCATTGCCGCCACAGCTTCTTCCCTTGCCGTTTTACGTTCCATATCCACACTCGCCACAAACCCAAATATGGTAAATGCCACTGCCCTGATTTCCTGGAATACTGCAGAAATCATCAAATAATATTCTTCTATGTTATAATCTGCAATCGGTCTTCCGTTTACCAAAATTTCTCCCTTGGTCGGCACGTACATACCGCAAATCAGTTTTACCAGTGTGGTTTTGCCGGCACCATTAATACCAACCAGTGCCAGACTTTCGCCCGCATCGATGATAAGATTTACACCCTTTAGTGTGTAGTCCTCTGCACCTTCATACTTGTACCACACATCCTTCAATTCAATTTTTACCGCTTCCTTTGGAAGTGCACTGCCCTCACCATGATTAAAGTGGTTCTCATATCCGAAGAAATCCCGGTAATACGCAATCTTGTCTGCACGCACGCCCAGCTTTGCAATGTCAGTAATGACACCCTGCAAATATCCTGCAATGCTGCCTGCCAGACCAAAGAAAAATACAAAATCACCAACACTGATTTTTCCGTCTAACAGCATGCCGATTAACACGAAATAAACAACGCCATTCTGCACAAAGGTCATTACACCTGCCAATGCAGATGCCCAAAATCCCCGGAGACTGCATCGCTTATTCCACATCAGAAGATACGCCTGATAATCACGCATCATCTTGTTAATCCATCCCTCCATGCCATAAAGCTTAATATCCTTGGCATTGGAAAAGTCATCGGAAAGATTTTGAAGATACGCTTTCTTCCGCTCCTCCTTCTCCCACTCTTTTTTGTGCTTTTCAAAATACTTTGGCTGCCAGCTTGTGGTCAGATAAGTCAGTGCAGAAGTCACTGCCGTTACAAGAAAAATAGCCGGATTCAAAGCCACAAGAAACGCCGCAAATGTCACAATACCAAGCAGATTTTTGAGTGCTCCGGATACATCCTCCCACAAATATTCCATCGCACAGTTTCCCTGACTGGCATCGCTCCAGGCATACCCGCTGATTTCTTTAAACGTCTGCTTTTCCGAGCCTTCAAAATCCATCTCATATGACTCAAACCGGTCCATCTCATCCTGGTACACCGTGGTCGGATAATATCTTCTGCCCTGACATCTGGTTTCAATAAACTGCTGTAACACGGTCAGCAAAAAAAGTCCTCCAACAAACACCATAACCGTAACCGCCAGTTCTTCAAAGGATTTTCCGGCTCCAATTTCATCAATCACTGTTTTGGAAAACAGCGAAGCAAAAAGTGGTATAGCTACGGCAACCGGAACAACCGCAAAAATAAAAAACACAAAGCTTGCATCCAGCCGCGCCAGTTTTTTCATTGCCCATATGAGACTGCCAAGCTTAGAATACTTTTTCTTTTTCTCCTTTTTCATACCCTGTTTCTCCTCCCTATTGTATCTGCGTTGTTCATGATGTCATTATAGCAAAGAAAAAAAAGAAAAGTGCATTTTGATATCAAATGTTGAAAATTTGATGCGAAATGCACTTTTTATTCAAACTTTTATTGTGGAAGTAAAACCTCCGTGGAAAACGCCTCGTCCTCTGACGCTCTGGTTATATAGCCGCCGTATTTTTTCACCACTGCATCCATACGGGCAATGCCAAATCCGTGACCTTCCCCTTTGGTACTGCGGAAGCTTTTCTTTTTCTTACCACCGGACGTATTAGTCAGTGCAAAATAAAGAAAATTTCCCTTCATCTCCATGTAGATACGAATCAACCGTTTTTCCGGCGGAAGCTCCATACAGGCATCAATGGCGTTGTCCATCAGGTTACCTATAATAATGCATAAGTCCAGTTCGGACACAGTAAGGGACACCGGTATCTTTGCCTCAGCTTTTACCTCAATATGGTTTGCAGCAGCAAGGGATAATTTGCTGTTTAAGATGGCATCTGCCATACGGTTTCCGGTCTTAATTACCGTTTCCACATTGGTCAGGTCATCGTCCAGCATTTCCAGATATTTCTCAATTTCGTCATATTCTTTATTTGCCGCATGTACTTTCATCGCCTGGATGTGGTGACGGTAATCGTGCCGCCAGCCTCTCATTTTTTGGTACATGTTTTCTACTTCTTCATAATGCTTCTGTAATATTTCATTTTCAAATTGTGCCACACGTTTGGCTACCAGTTTATCAAATATCATATGTCACCCCTTACAAGCAAGCTTGCATCCTGTGTATATAACACATAAGGCTGAATAGTTACAATTAGTTATAAGTGTCGAATCAAAGCCGCATGTACCTCATCATAGGAACCCCGGCGTATCGGAACCACATCTCCGTTCAGCATTGTCACTTCACTACGTGATACCTTTTTCACAAATTTAAGCCCTACCACAAAGGAACGGTGTACCTGATAAAGGGTGTCATCCAGTTGTGATATAAATTTTGATAGCGGAATTCTGCTACGATAGATTCCGCTTACCGTATGTACCACCACATATACATTTTCAGATTCCACATACAAAATATCTGCCAGAGGCACCCGGATATCAGCCTCTGCCGTTGACAACAGTACAGAACGCTCGCGGTAACTTAAATTGCTTACTGCACGGTCAAGCACCGGATACAGTTTTCTTTCATCCACCGGCTTTATCAGATAATGCAGTGCCGATACATCAAATCCGTCACTGAAATACTCATAATATCCGGTGATAAACACAATCTGCACCGCCTTGTTATCTTTGCGTACTTCTTTTGCTAAATCAATTCCGGAAAGTTTTTCCATTTCCACGTCCAGCAAAAGAATGTCAAAATCTTTTTCGGTTTCATACTGGAATAAAAAGGACTCTGCGTTCGGAAATTCCTTTACTTCCAATAAATGACGTCCCAGCTTTGCCCATGCTCCCAATAGCTCCAGCACATATTTTCTTTGTCTTTCTTCATCATCACAGATGGCTACTTTCAGTTTCATATAGACTCCCGGTTAAAAACAAGGGGGAAAGATTTCTCCTGCCCCCACAATCAACTATAAGCACTTCTTCAATTTCTCAATCATCTCATCAATCTGAGCCTTCTGCATTACCAATGGAGGCAAGAAACGGATGGTATTCGCTCCCGCAGAAATCAGAATCAGACCATTCTCTAATGCTTTGGATGCAATTTCCTTTACCGGCATGGTGAATTCCAGACCCTGCATAAATCCAAAGCCCCTGTGCTCTTTGACGCAAGCATTTTCCTTTGCAAATTCTTCTAACTTTTCGTAGAGATACTCTCCGTTTTCTTTTACATTATCCAGCACCTTCTGCTCTTCAAACAGGTCGAATACCTTTGCTACTGCCGCGCATACAAACGGATTACCACCATAAGTAGTGCCGTGGTCGCCCGGTTCAAAAGCGGCTGCCACTTTTTCGGTTGCTGCAAATGCGCCTACCGGAACACCACAGCCAAGAGCCTTGGCACAGGTTACAATATCCGGCTGTACACCGTACTTCTGATAGCAGAACATGTTGCCGGAACGGCCCATACCGCACTGGATTTCATCTAAAATCAGAACGATATCCTTTTCCTTACAGATTGCAGCAACACCTTCAATAAACTCCTTGGTTGCCGGATGGATACCACCCTCACCCTGCAGGGTTTCCATAATGATAGCTGCTGTTTTATCGGTAATCTTAGATTTTACATCCTCTAAATTGTTGAATTCCGCAAATACCGCACCGCCAATTAAAGGTTCAAACGGCTCGCGGTACTTCTTTGTACCGGTGACCGAAAGGGCACCCATACTTCTTCCGTGGAAGGAATGGTCCATGGCAATAATTTCGCTGTCTGCCACACCGGTCTTTTTGTAATAATACTTTCTTGCCAGCTTGATAGCACCTTCCACTGCTTCCGTACCGCTGTTGGTAAAGAATACACGGTCCATGCCGGAAGCCTTGGCAAGGCCCTCTGCTGCCAGCAGGGCCGGCTCATTATAGTAATAGTTGGATGTATGTAATAATTTATCAATCTGCGCCTTTAACGCATCATTATATGCTGTATTGTTATAACCCAGGGCAAATACACCGATACCTGCGGAAAAATCCAGATACTGCTTGCCGTCGGTATCGTAAAGATAAACACCGTCGCCGTGGTCAAGCACTACCGGATAACGTCCGTAGGTGTGCATCAGCACGTTTTCTGCTCTATTTCTACACTCTATCGAATTCATTCTTCTTTTCCTCCTTAATAACTTAGGGCACTTTTAAAACATTGTTTTCACTAATAACGTTTCAAACCATTATTTTTGATATTACAATATCCAATCTGTCCGACATCTCAGCCAATAGTTGTTCGAACAGAACGGACATGGATATTGTAACATCAAAAATATATATTGAAATGTACTCTGAAAAACAATTTTTAAATGCCCTATTTATTTTCGTCGTAAATAGCAGTTCCGATACCCTTATCGGTAAAGAATTCAAGTAACAGACTGTGCTCCATTCTGCCGTCTAAAATATGTACGCCGCCAACGCCTTCCTTAACAGCGTCGATACAGTTCTTAATCTTCGGAAGCATGCCGCCGCCGATAAAACCGTCCTGAATCAGTTCATCAGCCTTAGAAAGAGTCAGCTCGGAAATCAAGGTGCTCTTATCCTTCGGATCCATGCATACGCCCTCAATGTCAGTTAAGAAAGCAAGCTTTTCCGCACCTACTGCAGTTGCAATGGCACAAGCCGCATCGTCAGCATTGATATTGTAGGACTGATAAGCATCGTCGATACCGATTGGCGCAATTACCGGTACAAAACCCTGTTCAATTAAGGTATCAATCAAGGAAGTATCTACCTTATCAATATTTCCTACAAAACCGATGTCCTGACCGTTTGCCAGCTTCTTGGTAACGTGAAGGGTGGAACCGTCCTTACCGCAGATACCCACCGCTTTTACACCAATCTGCTCCATCATCTGCACCAGATTTTTATTTACTTTGTTAAGCACCATTTCTGCCACTTCCATGGTTTCAGCATCAGTGACACGAAGACCTTCCACAAATACAGGTTCCTTGCCAAGCAGGCCAACCCATTTGCTGATTTCCTTACCTCCGCCGTGTACAATGATCGGCTTCATGCCAACCAACTTAAGCAGGGCTACATCGCGGATAACATTTAACTGAAGATTTGGGTCTAACATGGCACTTCCGCCGTACTTTACCACAACCTTCTTATTGTTGAACTTCTGGATATAAGGCAGTGCCTCAATCAACACTTGGGTTTTTAACATATCCGGTACATTATTTTCCATCACTTATACTCTCCTATTCTTTTCAAACTCCCTATTATGAATGCGCATTATCCTTCCAAATTAAGAACGGTAGTCCGCATTAATCTTTACATAATCATAAGTCAGGTCGCAGCCCCATGCGGTTGCGGTTGCTTCGCCGTCTTTCATATTTGCAACTGCGGTAACTTCCTTGCCGGAAAGAATCTTTGTTGCAAATTCTTCGGAATAATCGGTTGCCATGCCGTTTTCTACCAGCATTAAGGTATCGGTACCATCGGTAATGGTAATATCTACCTTGTATGGGTCGAACTGCTCACCGGAGTAGCCCAGTGCACAAAGAATTCTGCCCCAGTTGGCATCGTTGCCGTAAACCGCTGCCTTGGTAAGGCTGGAGGTAATCACGGACTTTGCAAGAACCTTAGCTGCTGCCTTTGTCTTTGCATTGATAACCTTTGCGGTAAATAACTTGGTTGCACCTTCGCCGTCCTCTGCAATACGCATGGAAAGATACTCATTTACAAAATGAAGTGCCGCTGCAAAGGTCTTGTAATCTTCGCTGTCTGCGGATGTAATCTTTTCATTACCTGCCAGACCGTTTGCCATAAGAAGTACGGTATCGTTAGTGGAAGTGTCACCGTCTACGGAAACCATGTTGTAGGTGTCCTGAACGTCCTCCTTTAACGCCTTGTCCAGTAATTCCTTAGAAATGTTGGCATCGGTTGTGATAAATCCAAGCATGGTGCACATATTCGGATGAATCATACCGGAACCCTTACACATACCGCCAAGGGTAACTTCTTTGCCGCCGAGCATCATGGAAACCGCAATTTCCTTCTTTTTAGTGTCGGTAGTCATAATCGCCTTTGCCGCATCGGTACCTGCTTCGATAGAGCCGTTAAGCTTGCCTGCCAGCACCTTGGTACCTGCCATAATCTTATCAATCGGAAGCTGCTTTCCGATAACGCCGGTGGATGCCACAAATACATTATCATAAGGAATGTTTAATGCTTCCTCTGCTGCCTTTGCGGTTTGTTCGCAATAGCTGTATCCGATTTCACCGGTGCAGGCATTGGCGATACCTGCATTGATTACCACCACCTGGGCAGTTTTCTTTTCGTCCGCAATCATCTTATCCCATAAAACCGGAGCTGCCTTAACCACGTTTGTAGTAAAGGTACCTGCCACAGTACATGGCACTTCGGAATACACCATTGCCATGTCGGTTCTGTCTTTATATTTGATACCTGCCGCTGTAGATGCAGCCATAAAACCCTTTGCTGCGGTTACACCGCCTTCTGTCTGCTTGAACATAAGAAACTTCCTCCTTATTTTTCAACTTCATTATGTAATACTTCAAACTACTTATTAAAAGTAGTAATATTGTCATCATTTAAGGACAAATCGTAATAATTCAAATCGGTACGTTCGGTCCATTTAAGACTGCGCCAGAACTTGTTACCCTTTTCATTGGTAACAAATGCCTGCAAGCCTACCTTATTGATGCCTTCTTTCTTTAATGCCTCCTGGGCAAAGGCAGCCATCTTTTTACCGATACCCTGCTGCCGGTAGCTTTCTGCCACACATACATGATAGAAGCATGCCCTACGGCCATCGTGTCCGCACAATATACTGCCGATGATTTTATCACCGTCCAACGCCACTACACTGGTGGTGGGATTACGCTTTAAAAACTTTTCTACTCCTTCTCTGGAATCATCAATACTTCGGATACCAAAACCTTGAATGGTCATCCACAGGGCATAGACCCCGTCATAGTCTTCCATTGTCATCACTCTGTAGGTAATCATTGGATTTTCCTCCCGACAAAAAACTCTCTTCCATTTTATTTTTCATAATTATACATTCTTATGCAATTTTATGCAATACCTATTTTTAATTTTTTTAGAATTATTTCTAATAATAATTATAAGTCGATTCCCTCCGCTTTTAAACGCTGGTAAATCCCTGCAATCGGGAAACCTACAATATTATAGTAATCGCCTTCAATTCCTTTAATATAAGGAGCAAATAAACCCTGAATTGCGTACGCGCCTGCTTTGTCCATAGGCTCATTGGTAGCCACGTATTGCTCAATTGCCTCCTCTGTCATCGGATATACCGTAACTTTGGTGCCTTCCGCAAAGGAAATCTTGTTTACCGAACCATCTGCTTCTTTCCTTATTATACACACACCGGTATAGACATAGTGGTCATCTCCCGCAAAAGAACGAATCATATTTACTGCATCTGCCTTATCCTTTGGCTTACCGAGAATCCGTCCGCCGTGGGCAACCACCGTATCCGCACCGAGAATAATTGCCGGACCTGCCACGCCTGCTGCCACATCCTCTGCCTTCATCATAGAAAGCTCTTTTACTACTTCCTCCGGATTAGTACTTGTAATAACTTCTTCCTTATTGCTGGTAATAATTTTAAACTCCACACCGATTAACTCTAAAAGTTCCTTTCTTCTTGGAGAACCGGATGCAAGAATCACCTGGTATTTCATGCCGTAACCTCTCATTTCTATCTGAAAATAAACCCTTAAATTTTATTGTAGCTCAAATAGAATTATCATGCAAGCAAAACCCGAAAAACGGTCGCAAAAAATTTTTACATAATTTTTCACTTCCATCTTGCATAATTTTTCATCGTGGTGTATATTGAATGTATAATTATAAATTTTTAATCAAAAACCCATACGGGAAATTAGGGAGGCATAACAATTATGAAAGAAAAAGTTATTCTTGCGTACTCCGGTGGTCTTGATACTACCGCCATTATTCCATGGTTAAAAGAAAATTACGATTATGATGTAGTTTGCTGCTGTATCGACGTTGGTCAGGGCAATGAGCTTGACGGTCTCGAAGAACGTGCTAAATACTCCGGTGCAGAAAAGCTTTACATCCTTGATGTTGTAGATGAATTCGTTGATGAATATGCAGTTCCTTGCGTAAAGGCCGGTGCTGTTTATGAAAACAAGTACTTACTGGGTACTTCCATGGCTCGTCCGCTCATCGCAAAGAAGTTAGTTGAAATTGCCCGTAAGGAAGGCGCAGTTGCCATCTGTCACGGTGCTACCGGTAAGGGTAACGACCAGGTACGTTTCGAGCTTGGTATCAAGGCTCTCGCTCCTGACTTAAAGATTATCGCTCCATGGCGTTGCAACGACACTTGGAAGATGCAGTCCCGTGAAGACGAAATCGAATACTGCAAGCAGCATGGTATCGACCTTCCGTTCGACGCAAGCCACAGCTACAGCCGTGACCGTAACTTATGGCACATCAGCCATGAAGGTCTTGAATTAGAGGATCCTGCAAACGCACCAAACTATGACCACTTACTGGTTCTCGGTGTTTCCCCTGAAAAGGCTCCGGATGAAGGCGAAATCATCACTCTTACCTTTGAAAAGGGTGCTCCTGTTGCATTAAACGGCAAGGCTATGAAGGCTTCCGATATTTTAAAGGAATTAAACGCCCTCGGCGGCAAGCACGGCGTTGGTATCGTTGATATCGTAGAAAACCGTGTTGTTGGCATGAAGTCCCGCGGTGTTTATGAAACTCCGGGCGGAACCATCTTAATGGCAGCTCATGAGCAGTTAGAAGAGCTCATTTTAGACCGTGACACTCTTGCTTACAAGAAGGGTATCGGTGACAAGTACGCAGATATCGTTTACGAAGGCAAGTGGTTCACACCACTTCGTGAAGCTCTCCAGGCTTTCGTAGAATCCACACAGCAGTATGTAACCGGCGACGTTAAGCTTAAATTATATAAGGGCAACATCATCAATCAGGGAACTACTTCCAAGTACTCCTTATACAACGAAAGCATCGCTTCCTTCACTACCGGTGATCTTTACGACCACCATGACGCAGAAGGCTTCATTAACCTGTTCGGCCTTTCCTTAAAGGTTCGTGCAATGATGATGGCTGAAAACGAAAAATAAACCAATGAGGTAAACAATGGATCAGGAAACCAAATTACGAGTAGTCTGCATAGGTGACAGTATTACGGAGGGTTTTGGCTTAGGCGACGACCCATCCGTCTATTACCCATCCCTTTTGCAGGAATTTCTCGGTGAAGATTACGCCGTATTCAACGAAGGTGTTACCTGTAGCTGCGTCACCATGATGGAGGACGATACCGGACGCACCTTTGGCTTGCCATACGTTTTGCAGCCGGAATACGACGAAGCGCTTTCTCTCGCCGGCGATATCTACATCATCATGTTGGGCACAAACGATGCCCAGGACGGTATGCACGACACGGAAGACTGGCAGGACACTTACAACAATCTGATTTCCTTTGAGCCAATGTTCGAAACCTTTTATCAGTACATAATAGACGCTTTAAAATCAGCCAATCCAAATGCTCTGATTTACCTCGTTACTCCGGTTCCGGTGCGTAACTGCATCTGGCGGAAGCACCAGGAAAAGTACCTGTTACAATTGATTCCGCATATTAAACATCTGGCGGAAGTTAACGGCACCCAGCTGGTAGATTTGCATGAAGAGTTTTTAAAGCTCGGTGAAGAAAAGCTTTCTGCCATTTATCAGGAAGACGGGCTTCATCCAAACGCAGAGGGGGCTTTCCTGATTGCCAGTATATTGGCTTATGTAATCGGAAATCGCGGATATTAAAAAAGCAAGGCAGTTGCCCAAAAGCAACTGCCTTTTCTTTTATAAACTCATAGGTTGTCCAAGTTTTTTCTTTCTCTTAATAATTGCTTTACTGATATTTTCCGCATCGCTGTGGGTAATGTAGAAAATTAACTCATCAATAACCGTCTGGCTGAAAATATCCGGCTCTGCCTGGAGTAAAATTCCATACCGTTCTTCTATTCGGCGGTCATCCAGGAATTTATTATACTCTACCTGCATCCTTTCATAGGAATCCATATGGTCCTGCAAAACAGCTCGCATATGATCCAGTTCCGGTTTAAACTTCTCCTGCACTTCCTGGCCGATTGCAACATGTAACCGTTCGTCGGAATCAAAATTCATGACCGCTAAATCTTTCTGCTTTGTCAGTTCTTCAATAACTGCCTGTAAGCGGTTCACTTCTTCATCAAACTCTCCCAAATCCAGGGCTGAATCCGGAAGATTTTCCAATTCTTTCTCCCGCTTCTTTTTATTTGCCTCCAGCTTATCCAGATCTTCCATTATTTTTAATAATTTATTGATTCCTATCAAGTATTTGTCCTTAACCAAATTGTTGATAAGCAGATACAACGTGTAGAAAATGACAATAAATACAAGATAAATCGTAGTAAGCATAGATCTGTTATTACCACCGTAAACACCAAAATATACTGACAGTGGAAGAATTAAAAACAAAACAAGTAAACCAATCACCAAAATCAAGGCATCTTTGCCGCTCCTCGGGCAAAAAAATGCAAGAAACAGTCTGGTGGTACATATACCCGGAACACCATCGGTCTGTCCTACCAGTTTTCTCTGATTTTCCAGGTTTTCCTTTCGCTTTTCATACATTTCATTTTCTTCCTGCATAATCTGGGCAATCAGTTCGATACGCTTTTTGGAGCGTTCCTCCAAGGCAGATTTCAATTCTGCCTCACAGGCTGCAATTTCAGTATAAAACGGTGCCGCTACTGCTTCTCTGCGGCGTATGACCTCCAGATTCATCTCTTTTTCAATTTCTGCCTTACGTTTTTCAATATTCAATTTTTGCTCATCCACCGCGGCATCCATAGAATCTAAAACCGCATTATACCGGTTTTTCTCCTGAAGCGTCTTTTTCAACTCTAATAGTTCCTTTTCACCGCCGTGTAAAATAGATTCTTCCACGTAAAGTCCTTCTTTCTGTTTTTCTGCTTATTTTTTCGGAACAAAGCTTTCAAAAATAAATAGGTCAAATTTCTTACGGTTTTTATCTAACTCCTCTTGGGAACGGATGGTCCATGCCACCGCTGTTGCCCCATACCTACGGGTTAATCTTCTGCTGATATTATTTGCGGATTTATGGGAATACGCCACAAAATCCGGACGTGCCAAAACATTTGTCAAAAGCATATGCACCAGCCACTCCTGAAAGCCTTCCTTCTGACCCTCTTTTTTAAAGTTAGCAGAAAGCTGACCTCTGACCACATCCGGCCGGTTCTTTTTATACCACTGTACCGCAAAAGGATGAAACGACTCCATGCAGTAAATTCCTTTATAGGTTTCCAATTCTTTATTTGCAAGCTCACATACTCTTGTTTTTGTATTTACCATCTTTACTTCCATAATCAGAGGAACTTTTCCGTCAATAATTTTTAATACCTCTGAGAACAATGGTATTTTTTCATCAGAATCCAACAAGCGCAATTGTTGCAGTTCCTCATAAGTCATGGAATTCACCGGTGCATCCACTCCGCAGACACGCTTTAAGGTCGCATCATGGAATACCACTACCTTTTCATCTTTAGTAAGCTGAACATCCAATTCTATGCCATAGCCTTTTTCTACCGCAAGCTTCATTGCTTTTGCAGAATTTTCCGGAGCATCGGAGTTATTATCGTGGAATCCCCGATGAGCATACAGCCAGCCTTTAAATTCGTGCATTGGCCGGGGTGTAAAGCGTGGCATAATTAAAAAGTTGTATAATATCACAAGAATTACAACAACACAAATACTAACTGTCATACGTCAAAACTCCAAACAAAAATTAGTCCTCTACATCAAAATTTTCCAATACATCTTTTTTCTTTTCCGGCCGGTTATCACCATGTTTTACCATGGACATAGTGATGAATGCCAAAACAGAAAAAACTACTGCATACGGGAACAAAGTGCGATAGGATACAAAATCAAGCAGCATACCGGACAAAATCGGGGTTGCAATCTGTGCCAACATGGAAAAGGTGTAATACAATCCCGTATATTTACCAATATCCCCGCTTTTACTCATTTCTACTACCATTGGCAGAGAATTTACACCGATAGCTGCCCAGCCGAATCCTATCATACAAAATCCTACGTTAATCATCGGATGATATTCCGGCATAAATGCTGCCATCAGAAAACAGGAACCCATTAACGCAATACCGATAAGAATTGTCTTTTTTCTGCCGATTTTAGAAGCAATCATACCGATTGGGATATAGCTGATAATTGCCGCCACCGTTGCTGTCATAAGGCAGTTGGCATAACCACCGTTTTCCATTCCCCACACGGTGACCGCATAGCGGGAAAACGCTGTAGTTACTGCATTATATGCAGCAAACCAGAATAATACGGACAATGAAATTAAAATCAGACTCTTTTTTACCTCTGGGTCCAGCTTGCCGTCCGCTGTTGTTTTTACCTCTTCCTCCTGCTCCGGATATTCCAAAGCAACCTGCTTAGCAATCTTTTTTTCATTAGTAGTTAAAAGAAGCATGACTACGGAAAGCACCATAATGAATGCCACACCAAGAAATACCGGAAGATAGCTTGGGGTTTTCCCCTCACCAACTAAAGTACTGATTAAAATAAGTGTATACACCCCACCGATGGCTCCCATCAAATTAATAATGGCATTCGCCTTACTGCGGAGAGGCTTCGGTGTTAAATCAGGCATTAAAGCCACTGCCGGAGAACGGTACATTGCCATGGCAAGAAGTGTTGCCCCAAGCGCTACAATAAATAAAATCACGTTGCCCATTTTATCTGCCGTAGGAAGCATCATCATCATTAAAACTGCCGCAGCGGTACCACCGATAATAAACGGTGTACGTTTGCCGAGAGGCGTGTCCACTTTATCAGAAAAAGTACCGATAATCGGCAGTAAAAATACTGCTAAAACATTATCCGCCGCCATAATAACACCAATGACAGACTCGCTTAAATGAAAGGTATTCTGCAAAATCAGCGGAATAATATTATCGTACATCTGCCAGAAAGCACTGATGGCAAGAAAAGCAAAGCCAATAAAAAAGGTCCGTTTATAATTTAATTTCATTTGAAATTTCCTCCATATAGTAAAAAGGGAGACCATGTGGTAAAATCCGTACGGTCTCCTTTTTTGTTCGTATGTAAGTATCTTACTTCTTAATGTATTTTTCCCATACCCAAATAACAACACAGGTACAAATAACAGAAAGAATAAGACCACCGATTAATGTAGTGCTTCCAAAAATTAAACCGGAAATAAAACCACCGATTACACCGATGATGATATTTCTGATCCAACCCCCCTGGCTCTTCATAATTTTGCCTGCCAGCCAACCGGTTAAAGCACCCATAAGAATTGTCCAAAGAATGCCCATCTTTATATCTCCTTTCAAATTAGATTACATTTATTGTAGCATTACCTGAACAAATTTTCAACTGCAATCGACATTTTTCCGCGTCCCATAAAAATCTTTTTTTAAATGAGTATAATTATTTATTGAGAAACCAAACTCTTTGTGGTATACTAAAAGTTGTTTTTTAAATGTATTTCACCACAACATGCCGCAACACGCGGGGAATGAGGGACTTATGCAAATCGGATTTGATAATGAAAAATACCTTAAAACGCAGTCGGAACACATTATGGAACGTATCGGAAAATTCGATAACAAGCTATATCTGGAGTTTGGCGGAAAATTATTTGACGATTACCATGCCTCCAGAGTACTGCCGGGATTTGCCGCAGACAGTAAGCTGCAAATGTTAATGACCGTAGCAGACCAGGCAGAAATTGTTATCGTGGTAAGTGCCGACGATATTGAACGTAACAAAATACGTGCCGATCTTGGAATCACTTACGATGAAGATGTAATCCGCCTGATTAACGAGTTCCGTTCCAGAGGATTATATGTCGGCAGCGTTGTGCTTTCTATGTTTGCAAACCAAATAAGTGCAACAAAATTCCAAACCCGTTTGGCAAAAATGGGCATTCCGGTATATCATCACTATATGATTCCCGGCTACCCAACCAATGTTCCGTTTATTGTCAGCGACGAAGGCTTTGGTAAAAATGATTATATTGAAACCACCCGTCCGTTGGTTGTGGTTACCGCACCGGGTCCCGGCAGCGGCAAAATGTGTACCTGTCTTTCCCAGCTTTATCACGAACATAAGCATGGTATCCGTGCAGGCTATGCAAAATTTGAAACATTCCCGGTATGGAATCTTCCGTTAGACCATCCGGTTAACCTGGCATATGAAGCGGCCACTGCTGACTTAAACGATGTCAACATGATTGACCCATACCATTTAAAGGCTTATGGTGAAACTACCGTAAACTACAACCGCGACGTAGAAATCTTCCCGGTGTTAAATGCTATGTTCATGAAAATTTACGGAACCAGCCCTTATGCTTCCCCAACCGATATGGGTGTAAACCAGGTAGGCAACTGTATCTTTGATGATGACGCCTGTCGTGCTGCTTCCCATCAGGAAATTATCCGCCGTTATTATCAGGCATTATCCGGTGTAGCCGAAGGAACCCGCAGTCAGGAAGAGCTTAACAAAATCAACCTGATTATGAGTAACGAAAATTTATCCCCGGCAGACCGCAAGCCGGTAGGACCAGCCTTAGAACGTGCAGCACGTACCAATGCTCCGGCTGTTGCCATCGAGCTTCCTGACGGTACCATCATTACCGGCAAAACCGGCGACTTACTTGGGGCCAGTGCCGCTACCTTAATGAATTCCTTAAAGCATCTGGCCGGAATTCCTCATGCGCAAAAGGTCCTGTCTCCGGAGTCCTTATCTCCTATCCAGACTTTAAAAACACAGTATCTTGGCAGTAAAAACCCACGTCTCCATACAGACGAAATGCTGATTGCCCTATCATCCAATGCAGCAGTGAACAAAGAAGCATTTCAAGTACTGCAGCAGTTATCCAAGCTGCGTGGCAGTCAGGTACATTCCAGTGTAATTTTATCTTCTCAGGATAAGAAGATTTTCAAAAAACTGAAATGCGATGTCACGAACGAACCGAAAAGTAAGTAAAACAAGTTTTTCAAAAAAAGAATTCCGATTATTTCACGCACTCTCCGGCCGGGGCAAGCCCCGCCGAGGTCGTTGCTTTGAAATAATCGGAATTCTTTTTTTCTATGAAGCTACTTGTTTTATTTACTTTTTTGTACAATAGAATTTGTTATATTTCTTTATAAAAATCATCCTTCAGTTCCGATACCGCCAAAATACATTCCTTGCCATAAATCAGACTTGCCGGAAGTCTCCAAGGCTTTCCATAGTAGAAATTGTCCGCCAGCAATTCATTCTCTGCAGTATAAAGCTGCAGCACATCACCCACGTTCGGAATTTCCACAAAGCCCTCCTCTGTAGTTACGGAAATCTTGCTGTACTCTACTTTTCTTGGACCGTTAAACTGCAGCTGCTCCATATATTTTGGTTCAAACGGAGCTGCGTTTAGCGGAACAATACTGATTTCTGCCCGGTTATAAGATGCTCCGCCGGTTTTCTTTTCAAACTCAGTTCCGTTCCATAAGAAGTACATAAACTCACCCGGAGCTGCAGAAACAACTTCACCGTCCTTATAGACCAGGTCGCATTCTGCGCCAAGATATATCTTGCCATCCAGCTTACGGAGATATCTTGCCAGTTCCCACTTTATGGTAACAACCTGAACCTCTCCAATGGTAAGTACCGTATTACCCCTGCCATTTTCGGTTAATACTTCCCGTCCTGCAAATTTGTATTCTGCCGTAATGCCCGGAATTTCCGCAAAGAAATAGGTGTTGCCGCAGTTACAAATCGGCTGTGCAGTTGCATATTCCAGTTTTTCGTTGCCAAGCATAATATTATATGGTAATACAAAAGCCACGTCCCCCTTCACGTCAAACGCAGGAAACTTCACGCTTCCGGTATCAATCACCACATCTTTTACATCATTTAACTTTGCCAGACGTTGATAATGGTTCACAAAGATAAAGCCGCTTTTACCGTCGGTACGCATGCTGTATCGTAAAGAATCCATATTCTCCACAGAAACCGCTGTTTCGCTGTCTACCGTAGTCATTGGTGCCAGAATCTCGCCAAAGTCCTGAGCAAACAGGTGTAACAAATTAGTCAAGCGATACTGTTCCCGGAGTTCACCGTATTCGGAAATCATAGTTTGGAAGTCATAGGACAAAATGCTGTAGTCATTTGGATACCCGCTTGCCTTGCTCTCCTGGAACGTAGACAGTTTGCCAATCTTATTGGTGCCGCCTACATACATATAGTAACCGATTAAATTATTGCCGGAACCAAGCTTACAAAGGGACATGGCGTAAATATCCATCCCTTTGATTAATGGTCTGCGGTGATGGGTCACCTGCATACCGCCACCCAGTTCACAAGTAGCAAACGGATAACGCTCGTACGGAAGACGCCAGCCATCCTCATCAGATGCCTTGATTAAATCCACGCCAACGGCAGAATCATTTCTCATTTGATTAAACGCATAATGCGGAGACAATGGTAATCTTTCTGTGGTATCAGACCACGGAGCTTCCGGATAAGCCGCAAATACCGGTACCACCTCATCCACTGGAATTTTTGCACCATACTGACTGTTCCAACCGGTAACTGTATACAGCGGTGCTTCATATCCGATTTCCAGCGCCATGTTCTTTAATGACAGCAGATGTTCTGCATTGTCTACCAGTTCATTTTCAAACTGAATACCGATGATATTGCCGCCGTCCTTATAAAACAGCCCTTTTACCTGCTCAAAAATCTTTTCATAAAAAATTCTTGCCTTTGCCATATAGTCCGGGTTATTGTCGCGAAGAGCATAAGGCTTTTCCATCAGCCAGTCCGGGAAGCCGCCGTTTCTGCACTCGCCATGGGCCCAAGGACCGATTCGGATAACCACTTCCAAGCCCACCTTTTGACACTCTAAAATAAATGCCCGGATATCCAAATCACCGGAAAAGTCAAATTGTCCCTCCATTTCTTCATGATAAATCCAAAACAGATAGGTCGCCACTACTGTGACTCCACCGGCCTTCATTTTACACAAAACATCATTCCAGTTTTCTTTTTTACAACGTGCAAAATGAAACTCGCCCATAACGCCAATCCATGGTTTTCCGTTTTTCTCAAAATATAAATTTGTCACATCAATGCGGTTGCCTTTGTTGTCGGCTCCTCCTACCTTAATGTGGTTTCTCAATAACTCTTTTTTCTCATAATTTTTAAATTTGTACTCCATACCTTTTCTCCGCTTCTCTCTTTTCTGCCTGTTACACACAGTAAAAGGGAACATTTACAAAAGATAAATGTTCCCTTTCATTTTATCCAAGTTTCGCTATCTGGTCAATACCTAATGACAGGAGCACTGCACCCGCTTCGTTTTTTAATCCATGCTTTTTATTAATAGTTTCCATAATGGTGTTTCTCTGTGCAGTTGGCACCACCATGGCGATAATCTCCTTTTCTCCCTCCTGCATGCTTTCATACAGACCGTCTAATTCTTCCACACCCATAAATCGGGAACGGATAATTGTACCTCCCCTGGCACCGGCTGCTCTTGCTGTATTCATAACCTCGTCGGTATTGCCCTGATTCACCATAACAAGAACCAGACTGTTTGCCACGTTAGCATCCATGTCATTTCCTCCTTTATTCTCTACATCACCCTGACGTTCCAATACGGTTGCTACCACGTTATTTAAACCGGTTAACGGCATCGTAAACACAATACCTTTTTCTCTGATACTCCGAAGGCTGTCTGTCAGTCTTGTCATCAGACGCTCCGCATTTACTTTGGAAGCCAGACTGAAAATTACATCTTTTTCCGCAGAACCGATACCAAGGACATCCAATAAGTCGGAAGAGGCAGTACCAACGCCTACACAGCGGTAATTAAAGTTTACGTTATGCTCTGCATAAAATTTTGCCAGGTCATTACCCTGACCGCGCTCTACAAAGCTGACCATCAGCTTCATTGCTCCTGTTTTAGCCATAAGCCTCCTCCTTTCTAATTTTCATCAAAGAATACAATACAGTCTTCCAGATACTCCAAAGAAATCTGTTGGTGCTTTGCCAGCTTTTTCTTAATTTTACTGTAAAGACCTAACAACTGAATGGTAAGTAACGGAGTCATGGCAACCATGGCCACAATACCAAACGCATCGGTTAAAATGTTGCCACCTGCTGCTTCACAGGCACCCATAGCAAGCGGAAGCAAAAAGGTAGTTGTCATCGGACCACTGGCAACACCGCCGGAGTCGAAGGCAATACCGGTGAAAATCTGTGGTACAAAAAATGTCATGATTAAAGAAACAGCATATCCCGGCACTAAAAAATACATAATGTTAAGTCCGGTTAAAATACGAAGCATCGCCAAACCTACCGACACCGCTATACCGATGGAAAGCGCCGTTCCTAAAGATTTCTGGGATATGGAACCGTTCGTAATTTCTTCTACCTGCTTGGTAAGCACACGAACCGCCGGCTCTGCTTTTACAATGTAATAACCGATAAGGGCACCAATCGGAATAAGCAGGAAAGGTACAGCACCCCCTGCCAGAGACTGTCCGATAAACTGACCGGCCGGCATAAATCCTACATTAACACCGGTTAAAAACATAACTAAACCAATGTATGTATAAATAAGACCTAATACAATTCGAAGAATCTGATGCTTGTGGAATCGTTTAGAAATTGCCTGGAAAATCACAAACATTATCACAATCGGAATAATCGCAATAGCTACCTCTTCCGCATAATGAGGAAATGCCCGCAAAAACTCCCGTGCCACTTCCTTAGTGGTGTCCAGTTCCACCAGGGATACCGGCGTATAAGAAGCATCTTCCGGCTTATAACAAATACCAAGAATCATAACTGCAAGAATCGGTCCCACACTGCAAAGGGCAGTTAAACCGAAGCTGTCCGTACTGGAATTTTTATCACTTCTGACAGAAGCCATACCAATACCAAGAGCCATAATAAACGGAACCGTGATAGGTCCGGTGGTAACACCGCCGGAATCGAAGGATACCGGAACGAAATTCTTTGGAATGATAAAAGCTAAAATAAAAACCGTCACATAAAAAAACACAAGTAAATATGACAGCGGAATCTGCTTCCTGATACGTACTTGTGCCAACATAAGAAACAGACCAACCCCCACTGCAACGGTCAAAATAAGCACCATATTCGGAATGGATGGCACCTGGTTGGCAAGTACCGTTAAATCAGGCTCCGCAATAGTAATAACTACACCCAAAACAAAACAAATAATAAGTGGTATCGCATATTTTTTTGCCTTACTCATCATTACACCGATACCTTCGCCCATTGGAATCATAGACATGTCAACACCAAGTGTAAACAAGCCCATACCAAAAATAAGCAGTAACGCGCCAAAAAAGAATAACGTCCAGGTTCCCGGCGTTAAGGGCGCAATACTGATGCTTAAAGCAAGTACTATCGCCGTAATCGGTAACACGGCAGCAATGGATTCATACACTTTTTCCATCAATAATTTGTTTAATCTCACACGCAACTTCCCTTTCCAAAGTAATTTATCATCATACTATTTCAGTATACATGAATAAAAAATCAAAAGCAATTGTCTTTACCAAATCTTTACCATAACTTAAGCAAGTAATAATAAAACAGGAGCAGTTATCCAACCACTCCTGTTATCATTCCTATCCAGTATATAAATCCCAATACCCAGCTTGAAAAAATACCAAATAAAATTACCGGTCCGGCAATGGTAAAAATTTTGCAACCTTTACCATAGACCTCGCCTTCCACGCCAAATTCAATGGCGGGTGCTGCCACAGAGTTCGCAAACCCGGTAATCGGAACCAGACTTCCTGCACCACCGATTTTTGTAATCTTTGAAAAAACGTTAAAAGCGGTCAATAGCACTGCCAGCAAAATCAGAGAAATGGTAGTATATGCGGCTGCATCCTCTTCTGCCAGTCCTTTAGAAGAATAGAAATTTGTAAATGCCTGTCCAATGGTACAGATTACTCCGCCCACCCAAAACGCGTTAAACATATCCTTCAACAAATCCGGCTTCGGCGTTTTATTTTCCACATATTTATTATATTTTTTTGCTTTTTCCTGCTCATTCTTCTCCTGCATAATTGTTTTTGCATTAATTGGCTTTTTACCACTGTCCTGATTCCCCATAGTTACCTCCTGTATTGTTACTCTCTGTCCATTCTGATTACCACAGTAATCCAAATAATGAGCCCACCAGCTTGCCTATTGCAAACATGGCCATAATCCCTGCCATTCCTTTTTTTAAACTGACTCTTTCACTTAGTACCGGAAACATATTTACCACCTCCGATAATGCCGCTGCCAGACATCCTGTGAATATGCCGGAGCCTATTCCATACATTGCAAGAAACAAGTTCCCCGGCGGTAAACCGAATCGGTATATAAACAGTAAGTTTCCTCCCACACAGCCAAGCAGTGCCATATCTTCGTAAAAGGTCAAATATTTCGCTGTAGCGGTGCCTGCCGCCAATCTGGTAATGACCCCTACCAAAGCCAAAAACGCAAACAGTCCGCCTGCTACCAAAAGTCCGCCGCAAAGTCCCACACCGGCATATATCACATTCTGCCACCACATTATTCCAGCCGCTCCCCTTTCCTTGCAGCATTCTCAATAATGGTAGTATCTTCTTGCATTTCATACTGGCGCATCTGAATCTGCAGAGGTGTCGGATCGTTGCTCAGCTTTGCAGAAGCAAAATGATTGAAGAATAAAATAATCCCCAACGGAAGGCCCAGGGAATAAAATACCTCCAACCATCCGTTTCCTGCCGGATCACCACTCACACTTTCATATATTCTGCCAAAAATCACAGGCAAACTGGCATCCTCATTAAACGTCATTATGGTAAAAGCGGAGCCAAAAAACACCACAATTCCCACAAGTACTGCCTTTACATAGTCCAGCCATTTCTTTTTCGGTCCGGGCGGAAGATACTCCACAAGAAAATCCGGTTCCCCCAAGTTAATTACCGTTACACCATGCACAGCTTCCATAATATGACGAATTACATACAGGGAAGATAGCGAAATTTTATTTTTCTCCTGTGACTTACTTATTTGAAACAACGGTACCTGACGTACCTGTTTTGCGATATTTTCCTCTGCTGCATATACCTGACACACATCAGCTACCGTTATTTTTTTGTGAGAAACAAGACAACTCAACTCCGGTTTAATATAAACCGTACTCATCTATAAAAGCACCTGCCTTACCCCATTCACAAAAATACCGTCATATTCCCCGGCATTTACTACGGAATATATAATCAGACCGACAGCAACCAGAACCACTGCCAGAATAGCAAAAATCACAATCGTTCGCTGTTTTGCAGACACTACTCTCACCATTCCTTTCTGTTTTGGAATTTTTGTTAGTATCCGCAAATTATTCCTGTTTATTCACCCTTGCACATTTTTTCTCATTTTTAATAAAATTTTCTTTTCCAAACGACTCACCTGCACCTGACTGATACCCAGCAATTTTGCCGTTTCCATCTGAGTTTTATCTTCGAAATACCGGGATGTAATCAGAAGCTTTTCTTCCTCTGTAAGACTGTTCAGCAACTGCTCTACTGTCATGCGGTCAATCAGAAGTTCTGCTTCATTTTTCTCCTCTCTGATACGATCCACCAAATATATTTCATTGCCATCTCCCTGATATACCGTTTTATAAATGGATTCAATTTCACTTCCTGCTTCTAATGCTGTTACCACATCTTCCATGGAAAGTTCGGTCGCTGCCGCCAATTCTTCCAGTGTTGCATCCCTGCCGAGTTCAAAGTTCAGACGCTCCTGGGCCGCCTTTATTTTCCAACCGTTTTCTTTAATGGAACGGCTCATTTTAATCAAACTGTTGTTGTCCCTTAAATATCGCTTAATTTCGCCACTGATCATCGGAACCGCATACGTACTGAACATTACTTCATAGGATAAATCAAACTTGTCCACCGCCTTCATTAATCCTATAGCACCAATTTGAAATAAATCTTCCGCCTCTTGCCCTCTTCCCAAAAAACGTCTGACAATACTCCATACCAGCCCCACATTTTCATTTATCACCTGTTCCCTTGCCACTTTATCCCCTTCTTGTGCTTTCCGGATAAGTAACTGGGTATCCATGGCCACCTCCTACTCGTCAAAAGATGATGACGGCACATCTGCTCCAAGCCGCTTTGTCATGATAACCCTTGTTCCTTTTCCCGGTTCTGACTCTACTGACAATGTATCCATAAAAGCTTCCATAAAGGAAAATCCCATACCGGACCGCTCCAATTCCGGTTTTGAGGTAAATAAAGGCTCCATCGCCTGTTCTACGTTGTCTATTCCCACACCCTCGTCAGATATAATAAACGTAAAAATTTCTCCCATCTGTTCACACCTCATATGTACCATTCCCTTCGCATCCTGGTTATATCCATGTAGGATTGCATTGGTTACTGCCTCCGAAATAGCAGTTTTAATATCAGAGATTTCTTCCAAGGTAGGATTTTGCGGCATCACAAATGCCGCTGCTGCCATTCTGGCAAATGATTCATTCTCTGATATTGCTAAAAAACTGAGTTCACATATATTTTTATTATTCTCTCTCATGTTTATTTCACCTCCGCCTGATTCCACTTCTTTACAATCTTGTATAATCCGGACATTTCAAATATTCTGTCTACATTGCTTCCTATTCCGTACACATATACGGAGCCGCCTACATAAGACATCTGCTTATACCGTCCCATAATTACTCCGATTCCGGAACTGTCCATAAACTTCACGTTGCTGAAATCAAAAACAATGGTATTGATTGGATACTTATCCACATATCCATCCGCCATTTCCCGGATATAAACCGCATTATGGTGATCCAGTTCCTCCTGTAAATGAATCACCATGGTTGTTCCGTTCACTTCAAATTCTTCTGCTCTCACTGTTATCCTCCTTATTAGCATTTTTAGCGATAAAAAAAGACGGGAATCCAAAGAAACTTTCTTCAGACTCTCGTCTTTTATCCTCTGTAAACTTATTCTGTTTTTATTCCGCAGGATTTTGTGCCGCATCCTCCAGGGTTTTATTTACATATTCCAAATAAGTTGCTGCCTCCTGGCTTCTGGTAGAATCCTGATGCTCGTCTATCAAAATCTCATACAATGCCTTTGCCTGTTCTAAATCGCCAAGATTATGGTAAATTCTTGCCAGGTGGTAAAGTACTTCCGGCTCGTTTGGAATACAATTGTATGCCTTTTCAAACCAGAGCAATGCCTCTTCCTGGTTTCCTCCTGCATAAAAGAACATGCCCTCTTCCAGATAGAATGCACCTGCCTTTTGCTTAAGCCCCTTTACCATATCGTTATACAAAGCCACTGCTGACAAATCAGTCATATCGGTCATATCCAATCCCTCTGCAGCCAACAACAATTCTTCCGTCTGCTCCAGGGAAGGTTTTTCCGTTTTTAAATACTCCTGATAGGAATGAAGCAAATCAATCAGCGGTTCATAGTCAATTAAGGTATAGCCTTCTTCTCTTCTGAGTGTGCGCTCCAAATCATCTACTTTATTTTCCAAAATCCGGATATCACTTTTCAGGGAAGAAATCTCCACATCCTTAGCACTGACAACCGCACTGTAATCCCGTTCTTTTTTATTATATTCCTCCATAATACTCTGGCGGATATTTGGTACTGCCATATAATAAATAACAGCAACTCCGATCAGAATTCCAAGGAAAAATGTAATAAAGGCAATGAAGTTCGGTTTGTCTTCACGGTACGTACTAATTGGCACAATTTGGGAAGAAACAGAGGAATCATCAAAATCTTTACTTACCTCCTGCTGCGCCTGTCCACCCTGCTGGGTATTTAAACGGATTTCTTCCAAATAGCGCAACGCCGTGACATTTGCCACGTCAATTTTTTGCACTCGCACAAGACAACGTCTTGCTTTCTCGTATTCACAATTTTTCAGATAAATCAATGCAAGTAATAACAATGCCTGCACAAACTTAGGATTCTGGCTAATCACACGCTTTAGCTGCAAAATAGCTAAATCATCATCCTGACGCTTTGCATTCATTAGGGCAATATTATACTTCTTTATGGTCTGATTCATTCCATCGAATGCCACGGTATCAGACTGAACCTTCTTCAAAAAATCAGCTGCGGCATTATCTTCCGGCTGAAAATTCTGGCTGATTACCCATTCACTTAAAGCAGCCACAACTTCTCCCATTTCAAAATAGACAAGACCCAACAGATTTCTGGCATCCGTATTTTCTTTATTTATCTCCAGACTTTTTTTCAGCATTTCTATAGCGCCGCTTAAATCCCTAACTTTAGCACGCTCCAAGCCTTTATTATAAAATGCATTGGATATTTTTCTGAGACGCTCATAAACACTGATGTCCTGTCCGCAGATTTCGCAGCGTTTCCGCCATTTTATTATCTCATGGCCACACTTCGGACAATTCATAGTATACCTCGTTCCTTCTATTTACCGGATTTCACAATCAGTTCAATAATGTCAGAAATATCCGTTAAATCGTTATGCAAAATTGCTTCTTCCGCTTCATCAATTTCAAGACTCGGCTGAAATTTAGCAAGTTCTTCTTCATAATTAATCATTTGCTTTCATCCTTTCCTTCGCAAATCTATGTTACTTTACCATCTTACCTTTCCCAACACAAAAATGCAAGAAAAACTATAAAGGAATTTAGTAAATCACCGCACAAACTGCGGAAATCCGCCATAAACTGGCGGATTCCTCAGAATGTATATTCGTTTTATTTCTTTTTTACTTGCTGAGAGCTGCCAGTCTTTCTTCTACCTGAGCCATCATGCTCTTGTAGTTTTCTAACTTTGCTCTTTCTTCTGCAATCTTTGCCTCCGGCGCCTTAGCTACGAAGTTAGCATTAGAAAGCATGCCCTCACCACGCTTAATTTCACCGGTAAGACGTGCCTTTTCTTTATTCAGACGCTCAATTTCCTTCTCGATATCAACTAAATCAGAGAACGGAATGTAGATTACTGCCTGTGGAAGTACTGCAGATACTGCATCTTCTGCGATTCCTGCCTTATCTTCCTGAATAAGTACTTCGCTGGCACCACCGAGAGTTGCAAAGAATACCTTACTTCCCTCAAACGTGTTACGAACTGCCTCTTCTGCAGAAACAACATAAACGGTTGCCTTTCTACTTGGCGGTACATTCATCTGGGTACGAACATTACGGATACCCTTAACTGCTTCCTTAATCATTTCTACCGCAGCTGCCTTTTCTGCAAAATCAAATTCTGCATTGTAGGTCGGCCACTCGGAAATCATAATGGATTCGTTCTCATCAAGTGTACCTTCTGCTTCCTTTAACGTGCAGAAAATTTCTTCTGTAATAAATGGCATATATGGATGTAATAACTTTAATGCACCGGTGAGAACATGGCGAAGTGTCCACATAGCAGTTTCCTTGGAAGTTGCATTATCACCAAAGAAACGAGGCTTAACCATTTCAATGTACCAGTCGCACAAATCATCATAAATGAAATCATAAATCTTCTGGGCCGCTACACCAAGCTCAAAGCTTTCCATATTGTCGGTTACTTCTTTTACTACAGTATTGAATCTGGATAAAATCCAACAGTCCGCATCTTCTAAGTTTGCCTTATCAACGTTCTTTAAATCAAACTTAAGACCCGCTTCTGCCATCTGGTCCATGTACATCATGATGAAACGGGAAGCATTCCAAACCTTATTGGCAAAGTTTCTGCTCGCTTCTACTCTTTCCCAGTAGAAACGCATGTCGTTACCAGGTGCATTACCGGTAATCAGTGTAAATCTGAGTGCATCCGCACCGTACTTATCAATCACTTCCAGTGGATCGATACCGTTTCCTAAGGACTTACTCATCTTACGACCCTGGGAGTCACGTACTAAGCCGTGGAACAATACAGTCTTAAACGGTTTCTCCTGCATATGCTCGTAACCGGAGAAAATCATACGGATTACCCAGAAGAAGATAATATCATAACCGGTAACTAAAACGTCGGTTGGATAGAAGTACTCTAAATCCTTGGTCTTTTCCGGCCAGCCAAGAGTGGAGAATGGCCATAATGCAGAGGAAAACCAGGTATCTAAAGTGTCCGGATCCTGCTCTAAGTGGTTGCATCCGCACTTTGGACATACACTTGGAGCGTCCTTCGTCTTAGCAACAATAACTTCACCGCACTTTTGGCAGTAATACGCAGGAATTCTGTGGCCCCACCATAATTGTCTGGAGATACACCAGTCTCGGATGTTATCGGTCCAGTTGTAGTAAGTCTTTTCCATACGTTCCGGTATTAAAGTAATCTCGTTATTCTTAACAGCCTCAACCGCCGGCTTAATCAGTTCGTCCATCTTTACGAACCACTGTGGCTTAATCATCGGTTCAACGGTGGTCTTACAACGGTCGTGGGTACCTACATTATGGGTGTAATCTTCTACCTTTACAAGAAGACCCATTTCATCGAGTTCTGCTACAATCTGCTTTCTAGCTTCGTAACGGTCCATGCCTTCAAACTTTCCGCCGTTGGCATTGATGGTAGCATCGTCATTCATAATATTGATTTCAGGAAGGTTATGACGCTTACCAACTTCGTAGTCGTTAGGGTCATGGGCAGGAGTAATCTTAACTACACCGGTACCAAAATCCTTTTCAACGTAAGTATCTGCAATAATCGGAATTTCACGGTCAACAAACGGAACCTTTACCATCTTGCCAACTAAGTGAGTATATCTTTCATCTTCCGGATGAACGGCGATAGCGGTATCACCAAGCATGGTTTCCGGTCTGGTGGTAGCAAACTGTAAGAAGTCGTCAGTACCTACTACCGGATACTTAATATGCCAGAAATGGCCCGCCTGTTCCTCATAAACTACTTCTGCATCGGAGATAGAAGTATGACATACCGGACACCAGTTGATAATTCTGGAGCCCTTGTAGATAAGTCCCTTCTGATGCATCTTGCAGAATACTTCTTCTACGGCCTTGTTACAGCCTTCATCCATGGTGAAGCGCTCTCTGTCCCAGTCACAGGAGGAACCAAGCTTCTTTAACTGGCTGATAATTCTGCCGCCGTATTCTTTCTTCCAGTCCCAGGCACGCTCTAAAAAGCCTTCACGGCCAAGATCTTCCTTGGAAATACCCTCTTCCTTCATCTTTTCGATAATCTTTACCTCTGTCGCAATGCTGGCATGGTCGGTACCCGGCTGCCACAGAGCGTTATAACCCTGCATTCTCTTAAAACGGATTAAAATATCCTGCATGGTGTTGTCCAGTGCATGGCCCATGTGAAGCTGACCGGTAATGTTTGGCGGTGGAATCACAATGGTAAACGGTTTCTTGGTTTCATCCACTTCGGCGTGGAAATATTTCTTATCCAGCCACTTGGAATACAATCTGTCTTCAATGTCTTTTGGATCGTAGTTCTTTGCTAATTCTTTTCTCATAATAGACCTCCTTTATCAACGTAAAAAGACCCGTCATCCTAAAAGGACGACGGGTCATTCGTGGTACCACCTTTTTTCACAGTATTACTACTGCCTCATTGTCTGCTGACACAGACGTCACGGATAACGGTGTGAGCCGGTACCTCCTACTTAAGTTTACACTGTTCAGAAATACTGTTCCGAAGCTACCTTCAGCAAATTCGCCATACAGACCTCACAGCAATTACCGGTCTGCTCTCTGAAAAGTTTCTTTGCTTACTCCTCTTCATCATTACATTTAACTATATCTTCTTTGTATAGTAAAGAAATTTTAGAGAAATGTCAAGAGATAAAATCAAAATTTCTCTTAAATTCTACACTTCCACCTCATTTTTTGCCAAAATCATTAATGTTTCCGAATCAAATGCCACATGGCGTTCCCGGAAGGTACGTAACGACTTTCTGGCCATTTCTTCCTGATTATTGTTGTAATCAATCCGCTGACGAAGTTTCTGACGGCGCACATTTAAGCGGTGTCTGACCTCTACCATTTCCTTCGGATCTACCAATGCCTCTATCTGATATCCCCAGACCGCCGCATCCGAAACACCGTTTTTCTTTAACTCACGGACAATTTCTTCCGTATAAAAATCGATGGACTCTGCTGTCTTTTTGAAACGGCGTTCCTCTTCCACAATACGCATATACTCCTGCCAGTGATAATGTAATTCCTGCGCATTATTTACATGAAACTTTTCATATAAGTAATCCAGCAGATTAGTACAGTTCACATACTTTATTTTTACCTTATTCAGTAACATAATGGCACGGTTCATTTTAAGTTCTGCCATTTTTAAATCATATTGATTCTTACGGTTGGAAAAATAGAAGTAGGCAATCACAATAATACCAAAGGCAATCGTAAAAATAAATGGCAACTGCACATTCTTATTAGCCACTTCCTGCAAAGTAAACAGGAAAATAAGGAAAATAATGATAAAGACACCGGCTACCGTCAGCATTTTTCTGCCCTGTTCATCACGTTCCGTAACATCCTGCAGTTCATAATCCAAAGAAGCCTTTTCACTTTCCAAATAACGGATGTCTGAATTAATTACCTGCAAATAATTCTCCTGCTCTTCCATTTTTCTTATCTCTTCTAAAATGGTATCCTCATAAGGCTCCAACGCCAAACGCTGGGCTATTGTAATTTTTGGAGTAATTTTCTGCATTTTCTGCCGTTCCTGATTGAGAGCAATCAGCTTTCTTGCCATATCATCAATGGATTTTTTTGCCTGGGCAGGAAGTAAATCAATTTTTTGAATATCTGCCAAATATGAGGTGACTACTTCATACTCCTTCTTCGCTTCAAACCGCTGGCGTCCCGCCTCGTTAATCAAATCGCAGCAGCTTTGCACAAATCCGGTCCGTTCTTCCGTTGTGCTGTAAATGCCATCCTTTAATACCAGCTTATCCTCCTGCTTTATCTCGGCAGTCTGCTCTTTTTTCTTTTTTCTCTGAAACAAATTCCGAAAAAATCCCATTGCTTTCCCCACTCGTTATTCGTTGTATTTTCTGTACTGCTCTTTCATCTGCTCTGTTATCCGGTTGACATTGATGTAAAATTCGTTAATTTTTCCATCTCTCAACAACTGACGAAGCAAATTGATATCATTAAAATCAGAAATTTCCTGTGTTTCCAGTTCTGTCTGAAAAAAAGCCACATCCAACCATTTCGAAATACTTTCCGACACCTGATAAATATCCAATGCCGATTCATACATTACCCGGTCACCGGAAAACCGTAAGGCTAAAAGATACTGCTTCAATGTTTCTTCACGGTTATTCCGTTCATATGCCTCCCTGAAATAGTCTGCTGCTTCACCAAAACCATCCGTATGAAGCAATGCAATCGCCAGGTTATGATAAATATCTCCTAAGGTTTCCGATGTAATTCCGTAGGTTTCTTTTTCTTTCAATAAAAAACGGTAATTCATTACCGCATCTCTAAAGTTGCCATGGGTTAAATAACTGTCTGCCTTACTTTTTGTGCGAACCCACTCCTCACTGCGCTCCACCTTGGACTGCTCCTGAAGAAATTCTTCAATTTCTTCTTTGGTATAATAATCACAACTGCAAAAAACTACCGTAATCAAATCCTTTAGCGGGGCATCTCTTTTAATCAAATCTGCAAGCAAAGCACCACGTTCTTTAAGCCCTAAGGACTCTCTGATATAACGTGCCAGACCTTCATCATACAGATAATCATCACACAGTTCCGGATTCCGCATAATGCAATAGCACAGTTCTTCAATGGAATAAATATTCTGTTTTGAATTTTTTAACAGATATCCTGTTTTTGCATAATTACCTGTTGTAACGATTAACTTTCCCATAACAAGGTCCTCTCTAGCCTAAATTAACAGTTTGTTCCCATACACGATAGGATGCCGGACAAATATCGCCGAAACCCACATCCCGGATTTTCAATACCAAGGTTTCATAATCTAAAAACCTTGCTTCAATTTCTAAGCGGAGGGTTTTATTCTCCCTAAAAGGAAACTCCTCCGGATGTAACGTACAATTAATCGATTCCGCAGTACGCACATCCGTAATTTGGAATTTCATTTCCCTTGTATCGTCCAATATTACCTGAATACCGGCACCGGCTTTGGAAAGGTCGGTTCCTGCCTTCAGCAGCAGCACCTGATGTATCACCGCATCTTCATACGCTTCCAATGTCACATCATGGAAAATTTGAGCATCTCCGATGGCTTTCTTTGGAAGTTTTTCTTTTACGGCATAATAGCAGGCTCCCAGGCAATACAGACTACGTCCGGTGAATATTCTCCGGCCGTTATTATAAAACCGCCCCAAAATGGTAGAAACTCCCGGTGTATCCACAATGTCTCCCGTAACATACAGCCTTGCCACTGCCTTTCTTGCAATCGCCAGCTCTGTTACTCCGGTAAAACTGTTTTTCCTCTCTTCTTCATCTAAAATGCCGGTTAATCCTCCAGGCATCAAACCGGTGTAGTCAATGGTCTCCACATAATACGGGATATCCATATCTTCATTACCCGGATTCATCAAATAAGCCATCATTCCCTTGCTGTCAAAATCAAGAGTCATAGAGCTGCCTTTGGTACTCTCACATATTTCATACCACAATACGGTATCTGCATGAGAAGCAAAAAACAATTTGTCTCCGGAATATCCGATAGATTCCATAATTTCTGCCAAATGATGCTTCTTTTCCTCTGTCATCCGCTCACCGGTAATCCCGATTCTTGCAATGGAAGCACTTCCGAAACGTTTTCTTATTACTGCAAGTGTTTCCTGAAGGTAGTGTGCAAATAATTGGTTTACACTCATCTGCCTGGTGCCCAAATCAATTTTATCGTTGGACAAATTTCCATACAGTGATGTTACACCATGTTGCTGTGTCTTCATGCTGTAGTCCAATGCTTCCTTGGCCACCAGCAAATTACCTTCTTCATTGGCAATCACCATAGTAGGAATAATATCTCCTCCCATGTATTCAGGAAATTGATAAACATCTGCACAGGTGCGTTCTTCATTCCATATACCGATTTGCATATCTGTTTTACTGAAATCAATGCCAAGCATTAATGATGCCATACTATTACTCCTTTGCTTACAGCGGTGTAAAATGCCGTTTTATCGCATACTCCTCTTTATAATACTGCTCTAACAGACTATACAGGGTCTTTTCGTCCTGCAGTTCTTTTGTAACAAGAATTTCATTGATTTTACCGTATTTTGTTGTCCCGAAAGAAACATCCGTTTCTGTATGACTGATAATACGGCTTTCTACAATTTCGGTTCCCCGTTCGCTTTCTTCCGTTATAAAATACTGCAGGCTCTCACCATAGAATAAAATCAGTTCCTTTTCAAAAATACCGTATCCGGCATCTGTCATTTCCTCTGCTTTTAATTCTTCATCTTCCATGCCGCAGGAATAGTGAATCGTCAGCTTATGCTCCGGATTTGTCCTATACTCCACAAAATACTTATCCAGCATATAAGCAGGTAAAGCAATCTTCCCTTCAAATTCCTTGTAGAAACCAAAAATAAGCTTTTTCTGCACTAATCTTTGAATATGGAAATTAACAAAGGCCTTTTCCGCTTCCACCAATGTGGCTTTTTGAGCATAATACTTTAACAATGCTAAAATACAAATCTGATTGTTTTCCAAAAAAGACTCTTTTTTCAGCATTTCAAATAGTTCCGTATTAGTCATCCGGTCTTTCACAAAATATTTATATGCGCAATAGGAGAAATAAGAGCGGATAAGTTTGCGGTTTAAGCCGCTTCCGCAATAACTTACAAAAACTGCAAAGGAATCTTCCACGTAGCTTTCCGCAAACAACATTTGCGCCAGCAGACGCTCTTCCAGACTGGTTGTTTCCAATTCTCTTTCTTTTGCCGCTTTCCATAGTTCACACATGTCACCGGTAGTGCCGTTATATCGGTCAACCAGATATTGCAGTAATCTTTCTTCCACCCGTCCGTAGCGGAATGCATAAAAACCCATGGTCAAAAGCGTCGCACGGTCTTTTTCTTCACGTGAAGAAGCAATGCCCCGGACGCAAAGCTTAGAAAGACGTTTTGCCTGCATTCCGGTAGAACAACCGAAAATTTCCACGCTCTCAATAACTTTGTCATACATGTCACGAAGAATCATCATCTCCAACATTTTTTCGCGTTCTTTTGTAGGCAGAAGTTTTAAATTGACCGCATTTAGGTAGGATTCCAAAAGTTCCACATTATAGTGGTCATAATAATAGTCCACCAAAGCTACAACACAGTTGTTCTGCACTTCTTCCCTGATATCTTCCATTTGTGAAATTTGTTTTTGAAGTTCTATCATCAGGTCGTCGTGACGATTATAGTTTTTGTTTTTCTCCCACATATGAAGCAAAAGCTTGCGATTATCACTTCCGATTTCATAGCAGGTTTCGAGAAAATTCTCTGCATGCATCAGCCGGAACATTTTATCATCCCGATTCGGCAAATAATAGTTTCCTTCCTTGTCTACCAAAAAAACTTCTGCATTTTCCGTATAGATTCTCACCAGAGCCTGTCGTATACCGCGCTTCTCTTCCAGCGGCACCATTTGCACTGTTTTCTCTTCTTTATGAGCCACACAAATACTTTGCATTTTATGATCTTTACACTCTACCTGATACGTAAAAATCAACTCCGGAAGTTTTTCTGCCATTTCACGGTCAATGATGGAAGCCCGCAATACATCTGCATAAAGAACCGCATGAAATTCGGAAATAACTCCTGCTTTCATCTGATTTACGGCAAATTGCTCCATTTTTTTCAAATAAGCCCGATAAATAGCCGGATTCGTATCTTTATTTCTTACAACATAAGAATATACGAAAGCTGCATCTTCTTCCGTCGTAAAATTTGTCATACTGAAATACAGCAATACCTGCGGATCAATCAGCTGGTTTGCCGTTTTATCCAATGTCATAAGATAATATTCATGCAGACGATCCAAGCGCAACTGTTCCTTTAGCCCCTGCTTGTAGTATGGATGATCCTCTTTACTGCAATAATTATTACGAATCATTTTTTTACACAGAGCAAATAAAATGTCCTTATGCTTAAACTGTTCATACAACTGCCTTAATATACGGATTAATGCTTTGTCTTTCTCTGTATTTTTTTCCGAAAGATACGCAAACTGTAACGCCGTTTCTTTTGATGCCATCTTATATTTAATCAGATACTGCATCACCTGACATTCAAAATTTCCTAGTTCCGATACTGCCATTGGCTCTGCATTCCAGACCAAAGCAGCCTCGAAAGCTAAAAGACTGCTGACGTTTCCCTCTTCACAGTGCTTTTTTATAGTGTCATAGCGCAATAATTTGCTGCTTTCAAAACGTTTATCCATATATAACAGGAACCAGAGTATAATATCCTCTTTATTATCCTGTTCATAATATCTTCGGATTATATTAACGGATTCTTCGATTTGACGCCTGTCTCTGGATTTCATAGCCTCCAGGTACAATACCGCACAATAAAATGTGCGGTTATTCCGCTCAAAATAAGATTTTCGGCTTAAAATCAATTCGTAAGAATCATCCATGCCTCTGTTTTTTCCGTCCACGATAGAAAGATACGCACGATACAATTCATACAAACATTTCTTTTCTTCAATTCCTGTCTTTGCAGCAGGATCCGTATTTTCCATTTCCTGTTTGTCCAGTAACAGGAGAATGGACTCTATCAAACGGGCCGATTCTGACAAATAATTACCACTGGATACGGTATTGTTTCTAAACTGCAGATACAACTCTGTCAGCCGGTATTCCAGACGGTGCATACTTTTTCCGAAAAGCCCCGTAGCTTCTTCCTGTATTTGCTTATGGATGGTAATCGGCACCCGGATTTCTTTTCTCCCCGCAGAAAGGATAATTTCTGTATAGTAGGTACCCCGTTTCATTTTTTCCGCTTCTACAACAAAATTAACTTCCGCCTGACCTCCTACAAAATCATCCATCGTAATTTCGTTTTTGGTCAAAGAAACATAAGGAGCAGCTACCTGCAGGCTGATATTCAAATATCCCCACTGTTCTTTTTTAATGATAAGGCTTTCCATAAAGTTACGGTCACCGGCAGTATACTCTGCCACACCGTTTTCCACATAAAATTCACAACGTTTCTTTTTATGTACCAGTACTAAAAATTCTTCCATCGCCTGGGACTTATCATTGGAAAAAGACAGTTGCTCATACGCCAAACGATATTTGGGTTCTTTTTGCAACACAACCTTAGAAAAGTCTTCCGAGGAAAATAAATCCACTGCTTCTTTCCAATTTAAACGGGCAAGATTTGCAAACTGGAATAAATCCCGGACAGTTCCGACAGAAGTACGGAACACCGGCTCTGATACATGAATCCGGAACGGAATCTGACATTCTCCACAGTCACTGACAATATCGATTGTGCCCACATGCTCCTCACCGGCCTGCAGAGTAGAAGCGTCCACATCATATTCCAGTTCGCATTCTGCACCGATAAAATCGTTTCTGCCAAGCGTCAATATTTTTCCGGTAACATAAAGGACTCCCTTCATTCTTTTACCCTTTTCATTGGTGATTCTGATACTGCCTGTTTTTCGTATTCCGGCTTCTACGACAATATCGAGCTCCGTTTCCGATACAATTAGTTCCGGCATCTCATATTCAAATATTCCTTTGGAAAGTCGCTCAATCTTCTCTTTCACGTTTGCTAACCCCTTATATCCTCTGTAACTTCTGTCTTACTTAACTGCCTCAACAAATTCATTGGTATCGCTGTCAATATAGTAGCACTTTGTACCATCTACGGAAATGTAAAATTCACCCCTGTTTCTTATCTTTCCGTTACTGAATTCAGATAAATTGATGCGGTAACAATCCACACCATCAATAAATGTCAACTCATCTCCGTATTCTGCATCATATTCTTTCACTTCTTTAGCAATATGTAACGCATCTTTGGAGTAAGTACATAAAACCTCGTATGCCTCTTTTGCCGTGAGAACTCCGGATGGTGCCGGTGTTACTGTCGGAGTCGGAGTTGCCTCAGCCTTTAACGGGAACTTAGAAAAATCAAATACGGTTCCTTCCGTAGAATCATAAAAATGCAGGCTTCCGTCTGCCTGACTGACTACAAGGAACGGGTATACAAATTCCTGATTTTTTATTGCTCCAAACTGATAATATCTTCCATTACCAACCACCAGATTTTCGCTTACAAGCTGCACATCATATACTTCCGTATCCACTTTATCCTTTACTACCTTTTCCGCCTCGGTTACACTTAAAGCGGGAGTCGGTGTAGGTGTTGGAGTATTGGTAGGAGTTGGAGTTGCTGTTGGCATAGGTGTATTGGTTGCCAGCGGTGTCGGAGTAACAGTAGGTGTTTCCTCCCGGTTATCCTGACCCGGTTCCGGAGCTTCTGTAGGTGTGGCTGCAGCATCCGGTGCAGGTGTATTTATTGTTGTATCAGTTCCTGCAGTGGCAGGAGTCGGTGTTGCTGTCGGCTTACTGTCAGCAGGATTTTCTTTTGATTGTGAAAAGAAAATCAATGCAATTGCAATTGCTGCAATTACAAGTACCAATAAAAATTTCATAGTATCATCCGATGACTTTTTCTTCTTTCTTGTACCCTTACCCGAATAATTTGTTTTTCCTGATTTATTTGTATTATTTTTTGTAGTCGCCATAAATAACCTCCTTGTTTTGGAAGAAAAATAGATATGCCCCTAGGACATATCTATTATATAATAAATTTATTCCGTTTGCAATTCTATTTCACATCATCAGGAAAGAATAAAAGATTTAAAAAGCATTCAATATTGTTTGGATTCTTAGGTGCTGCATTGATTACAAGCACCATAGGCTCTTCCAGCTGCCTGTCCTGATAAAGCCAGGTAGAAGAAAGATCGATTCCGAATACGGTTTCCGAACCCGGTATCAGATTTCCCTGATCATCCGTCTTTTTTGTTTCCAGTAAATACTCTGATAATGCGCCGTAAAGACTGCTGGACAAATGCGCGGCCACCGGAGAAAAATACTCTCCCGGGGCATATTCTTCAAAATATTCCATTGGCAGAATGCTGACATCCAAATCACCTACCATGTTGTACATGGAGAACTTTTGCCATGACTGGTAATCATAGTTGTTAAATGTATAACCGGTATCAAAAACTGTCTGCTGCTCTTCCGCATTCAAAGAAATATATTCTTCAAATTTTCTTTGCAGTTCATCGTACGCCGGCTGGTTCACTGCATCATTTACCACCGCCACAGCCAATACAGTTTCCGGCCTTGGTTTTAACATGGTATAAGCAATAGAGCCTACAACAGCCAGAACAATAACGGTAATTACAATTTTTCCGAGGTAGTAATCCGCAAAATACCGTAAGCGCTCCCTCCGGCTCATATTCTCCCATTTTTCTTTTTCACTGACATCCTCTTTATGGCTATAGAGAGCAGCGTCATCGCCTAATACAGTTTTTTTATTTTTCAGGTTCATAATAATCTCCGAATTTTATTTCTGAACACATGTTACCACATACCGGTTCAAAATGAAATAAAACCTTTATAAACTTTTTTCTTCTTCCTCAATTCCTGCAATTTCTTCCACGGAATGTCTTTTTACCTTTGTTTCCAACACATACCATAGTCCACCGGTAATACATACGGAAGACCATCCGCCGGCAAGAATACCTGCCATAAGCGGAACCGCAAATTCGCGGATAGTGTCTACTCCGAAAACAGCAAGCATCAAAACCATAACAAACGTAGTTAAAGAAGAATTAATACTTCTGGAGAGTGTTTCCGTCACACTGCGGTTTACTACCTCTGCAAGCTCCGGTATTTCTTTATTCTGCGCCGCTAACGCCATATTTTCACGGATACGGTCAAACACCACAATAGTTGCATTGATGGAATAACCAACAATGGTCAGCATACAGGCAATAAATGTATTACCCACGGCAATTCTTCCTACCGCATACACGGCAAGCACAATCAATACATCGTGCAGCAAAGCCGCAACGGCACTACCGGCAAAATTAAAGTTCTTAAAGCGGATCCAAATATAAATCAGCATACAGATTGTGGCAACAATAACAGCCTTCACCGCATCCGCCTTCATCTCACCGCTTACTTTCGCACTGATATTTTCGGTCTGAATCAGTGTTTCATCCACCCCGTATTCTGCCACCAGAGCATTGGTAAGCTCTGCGCGCTGCTCCTGGGTAAGCTCCATTGTTTTAATAATATAGGTGTTTTCTCCGGTAACCTGCACGATTTCCGCTGTTGTAGAAAGAGTTTTCGATACCGTCTTTTCCAAACGCGGGTTCAGCTTTTCCGTCAGTTCGTCAGGAAATGTCACACTAAGGGAAGTTCCCCCCTTAAAATCCAGTCCGTAATTTAAAGCGCTCTGTCCCTTCGAAGCATACAATGCCATTGATACAAAACCAATAATTGCTACAATTGCAGACACCGCACAAAACTTCTTAAAATTCTTTACAAAAGGAAGCATCTTTCTTTCCTTTTGGATACCATAAAATTTTTCATGATCAAAGCCGGCACCGTATAACGCATTTAAAATAAATCTGGTTACGGTAAGGGCAGTAAACATGGACAGAAGAATACCGATAGCCAGTGTAATCGCAAAACCCTTCACTCCGCCGGAGCCGAGGAAATATAATACAAACGCTGCAATCAGGGTTGTTACATTACCATCCACAATGGCAGACAGTGCTTTGCCGAAGCCCAGTTTCATGGCAGAGCGGACTGTTTTTCCTGTGGCCAGTTCTTCTCTGATTCTTTGGAAAATAATGACGTTGGCATCCACTGCCATTCCGACAGACAAAATAATACCCGCCATTCCCTGAAGCGTCAGAGTTACATCAAACAAATTTAAAACGACAACATTTAATCCCGCATAAATTATAAGTGCAATACTTGCTGCAAGACCCGGAATACGGTAATATGCAATCATAAAAATGATAACGCACGCAAAGCCGATGGCAGCTGCCAACAAGCTGGTGCTGATTGCCTCTTCTCCCAGCTGCGCACCAACCACGGTGGAACGTATCTCTACAAGTTCCAAAGGAAGGGCACCGATTCGGATGGTAGATGCCAGCTTATTCGCTTCATCAAAATCGGAGCTTCCCATAGTAATAATCGCATGACCATCCGTAATTGCACTGTTTACGGTCGGAGCACTGATTACTTCACCGTCATATACAATAGCAATCTGCTTGCCGATGCTCTTTCTTGTTGCATCTGCAAATTTTATTTTTCCTTCGTCATTTAAAGACAGAGAAACCACATATTCTTTTCCCACACCATTCTGGGAATCCTGCATCATTGCTTCTGCTTTTGCAATATCAGATCCGGTCAGCACCACATCACCGTCTGCCTGGATTTCTTCCATGGTTCTGGCTAAAACAAAGCTTCCCTGTTCATAGTCGTAAGCAATATTTCCGCTGCCATGGATAAAGTAGATAGAACCTGCCTGTCCCAGCTCTCTTAATATCTTTTCTGCATCGGAAACACCCGGAATATCTACGTTAATTCTGTTGTTTCCTTCCTGATACACTGCTGCTTCCGTAGAGTAATTATCCACACGGAGCTGAAGCTTATATCTGGTATCGGACATTTCTTCCACCGTCGGCTCTTCCTTTACCGTCTGGTAAGTAATACTTAAGCCCCCTGCCAAATCAAGTCCCCGCTTAATATTCGCTGCAGAAAACTTCTTATCCGGACCGATTCCCACCACACTGACAACAGCCAGTGCCACGGTAACTACTGTAATCAACAGCAGACTTAACATAGATTTTGTTTTGTGATTCATGACTTTTTCCTCGATTTCTTTTGTTCTTCCGTTGTTCCATCCATATATTTTTTACAACAGTCAAAAGCAGACGGGATGGATATCTGCTCTTTGATTTCCTGCAAAGTAAATGATTTTGTTCCCTGCTCTGTGTTCACAGGTAAAGCTATTGCTTCTGCCAGTTTAATTTCATAACACCACAATCGCCACTCCACATGGGAAAAGATATGTTTTCCGTCCGGAAGACGCCTGATTTCCGCTTCCGGGAACCGGACTGATATCTCCCTTTCCGTCAAATGGCCCTCCACATTCGGAAGCTCCCACATACCGGAAAGAAGACCTGTATCCGGACGCTTATGAAGGACAATTTCCAATGTATCGTTACATTCCTGTTTTATAACAAATACCGTACGCTCTTCCAGCTTTCTTGCTTTTTTCGGAGGCTTCACCGGAATCTGTAATTCCACTCCCTGATGAAATGCCTTACACAGATGCATTACCGGACATTGGTCACAAAGTGGTTTCCCGTTTGGAAGGCAAACCGTTGCCCCCAGTTCCATTAACGACTGATTGAAATCTCCCGGCCGGTTTTTCGGCATAATCTGCCGCACGTCCTCTTCCAGCTCTTTTTTTACCTTTTCCTTTGTAATATCATCAAAGCTTGCCGAAATACGTTTTAACACACGCAAAACATTTCCGTCCACCGAAGGCTCCGGAATACCGAAAGCAATGGAAGCAATTGCTCCTGCTGTGTAAGAACCGATACCGGGCAATTTTTTCAATGCCTCATAATCTGCCGGAAGCTCACCGCCATATTGTTCCACAACCAGCTTAGCTGCTTTTTGCATGTTCCGGACCCGGTTGTAATAACCAAGTCCTTCCCACAATTTCAACAGCTTTTCTTCCTCTGCCTCCGCAAGAGCTTTTATGTCCGGAAGTTCCGCAAGGAAGCGGTCAAAGTATCCTTTGACCGCTTCTACTCTTGTTTGCTGCAACATAATTTCCGAAACCCAAACATAATACGGCTTCGGTTCCTCCCGCCACCGGAGGATTCTGGCATTCCGTTCATACCAGTGAAGTAAATATGGCACAATTTCTGAATAGTCGTATGTCATAAAACTCTGCTTTCTAAATTATCTTGTGGAATAATCCATAAAACTGATATTCATATCTACGGCACCGTTAATACCGTCCACCTTGCCGCTGTCAGTATACTGCCACATCGTATATTCATATGGATAGTATAAGTCTTCCGGATTACCGTAATAAGCATACCACAAGTCATAATTCGTCAATTCTTCTAAATTTAAATCCAGGACACTCCAATTGGTGCTTGTATAAACTACAGGAGTGTATCCTGCTGCCAAAACAGTGTCGCAAAACGCTTTGGCACAGGCCGTCCGGAGCTCATTCGGTAAATCGTTGGCACGACCTCCTTCTCTATACTCCGTGTCATATACAACCGGGAAAGTTATATTATAACCCTTTAACGCATCAATTACAATATTCGCTTCCTCAATGGCTTCTTCCACGGTAATTGCCTGAGTGAAGTAGTATACACCCACGTGAAGTCCGGCATCCAAGGCACCCTTGATATTCTGCTCAAAATACGGATCCATAGCGGTATTTCCTTCCGCGGCCGTACCGCGGTAGCCAAGGCGGATAATTGCGTAATCAATGCCGGCTGCCGCAACCTTCTTCCAGTTAATGTCATACTGCCATTTGGAAACGTCGATACCGGTCATGCTCACCTTCACATTATTTTCATAATATGCCAGGAAACCATTCTCGTCTAATCTGAAATTATTTACATCAAAATCATTGAACGGAATCTCCTGCCGCGCTCTTACTAACAGACGTTCACCGTTTCCTGCGGTTATCGGGATTCTGGTAATATAAAGCTGGTCTTCTGTTACCGGCTGAATAATACCCATAGAATCCACATCGTCGTAATCGTCCTCCGCAAAAGCATAAAAGCTTGGAGATGTTAACCGGAATACATCTCTGGAATTGTATATCACATTACCCCTGATTCTTCCGATAAACTGTCCTTCGCCGACTTCCACAAAGCTCTGCAGTACAATACCTTCTTCCGAAATTTCATAGGTTAAGCGGGAATTTGGTTTCACAGCATATATTTCTTCTGCCAGATCCATTTTACAATCCTCCAAAGAAACATAATAATTTCTTCCGTCAGAAGTAAGATCCGCCAAAACCTTCTGCCCTACATCCAAATATCCGTTTACCGTAATCAGCTTTCCAAGTATATTTTCCGGACGGATTACAAAGTATTCCTGTAACGTATTTCCGGCTACCACATGCAGAGTATCATAGGAATCCGATTTTCCTTCCATAAAGGAAAACGCTAACTGCTCTCTTCCGTTTTTGCAGAAATCCCCCACATAAGGACAAAGCTTTACAGCTTCACCACTTTCAAAATAGTAGTCCCAGTAGAAAGTTTCTGCTTTAGTTCCGTTAGAAACAATCACTTCATTCAACACGATGGAAGACATAATGGACGGAGTATTTTCATACTTGTAAGAAACCTTGTACAGACCGTTCGTAAAAGTAAGGTACTGTCTTCCGTTTCTGTTTTCAATCAGAGCCGTAAATCCCCGAAGATCTCCGGCGTTTGCCAGTGCTACTTCTTTTTCCAATTGCTCCGGACTCATACTCTGTACCATCCGGACAGGCTCCTCTGTCGGCGCTACTGTTACCACAATGTCACCATGGTTATCATATTCTGCTATTGTCGGTATCGGCACCTCTGTCGGCATCGTATTTTCTCCACTGGTCTGCTTACTTCCAAAACGGTTCATCACGGCATTACGGAAGCCTTCCGATACTTCTAATGCCACAAAGAACCCTGTTGCAAGAAGCAACAGCAATACGACAACCAGCATCACTATCATTAAAGTTTTTCTTGATTTCTTCTTTTCTTTCTTTTCCTTTTTCTCCGGCATTTTCTGTATCATCTCCTCTCCCTGTACCAGTTCCCAGTAAATACCGTATCTTTCTTCAAACCGTGCATAATGCGGTGAAAAAACCAGATTTTTATCTTCATCCGTACCGGATAATTTAAAATTCAGCGTATTTCCCTGACGGACCAATACTTTGTCCGGATTCTGCTTCCACTCCTCCACGGTTCCTGCGGTAATAACGAGAGAATCTTTTATCTTGATTTCCCTTGTCGGTACTGTTACATTGACTCCCGTAGTGGACGAAACCATTTCCTCTTTACCTAATCCCGCAGATAAAACAAGGTGACCATAGGTGAATGCCACTACATTCGGATTATCCGGCAATTCATGGATTGCCACCTCCGGCAGAAAAGCCGCCTCAATTTCGGTAGTTCCTTTATCTACAGAAACATAGACAAATCCGCCTCGCTCTTCTGTTTTCAGGTTTTTGCCTTTTCTTGTAACAGAAAAACCGTTTTTACTCCATTCCGGCTTACGGAATGCCAGCTTTGTTTCTCCTTCCGATTCTTTATCCACCACTACCTTTACCACCGGATTTGCCGGAAGGTCTGCTGTCATCTTTATATCAATTCCTAAGGTTTCTTCTTTCAGCCGGGAAGAAACATACATACCGAGATAAATAATGTTATCTCTGGTATAGTAAATACTGTCATTCAGTTTTGTAAAATTTTCCATTCCGGTACCGGTACAGCACCAGAAATTGTCAAACGGACGGCTAAACACCTTGAAATAGCCGGTAGCCATTGGCTGAAAATACATAGACATACCTGTCTTTGGATTTTGGGATGAAACAATGGCATTCCAAAAGGTTCCTTCATAAAAATCCAAATATTTTTTTTCACCGGTTACCCGGAATAATCCTCTGGCAAGCTTTAACATGTTGTAAGTATTACAAGTTTCACAATTACAATTTGTCCGCTCTTCAGCTAAAATTTTTGGTGCACCGAAATGTTCCCATTCACTGTTCCCGCCGGTGACATAGGTATGATTTTGTACTACGATATCAAAAAATTTTCTGGCAGCATCCAAATAGAATTCCTGTTCTTCCCCTACCGTAATGTAACGATTTAATGCACCTAAAAATTTTGGTATTGTGGTATTGGCATGCTTGCCGTCTAAAATATCATTATCGTTGTATATTTCCCGGAACAGAGGCAGTTCATCAAATTTTTCTGCCGCCATCATAAACTCAATTTTTCCGCTTTCTTTATAAAGCTCATACAGACAATCATTCATACCGCCGTATTCTGTTGCCAGTACCTGCGCCTTCATAGTCTCATCCCAGCGGTTCACCCGGCCTGACACCCAGGAGCCGAGACGAATTGCTACATCCAATGCAGCAGGCATTTCCGTCAACTGATACACGCTGATTAAACCGGCAAGTATTTTGTGCATGGTATACCAAGGTACCCAGGCCTGCTTTCCCTGCTCCAGATTATCAAATAATTCTTCTTTGAATGCGGAAAGATACCCGGATTCTGCCTGACATTCCGCCAGGGAACTTACCACATAGGTAAGCCGCTCCAACATTTTTTTATCACCGGTTGCTTTATAGCTTTGCGCCAAAGCAGTCAGATAATGCCCCATGGTATGACCCGCAATGTCCTGATCTTCCCATCCCCCCGGATAACGCTTACCCTTGGCGGTTTTTCCGGCAATTTCATAAAATCCGGCTAACAAACGGTCCGCATCCAGCTTTAGCAGATATTCCTGTTCCAGCCGGAACGCATTTTTTAAATAATCGTCCTGTAATTCCACTGCATTTAATGCAAAATCGCGAATCATCATATTGTCAAGCCTCCTTCTCCCTTGTAAACTATCTATTCATCCCAGGAAATACTGCTGCCCTTGGTACTTTTGGTAAGCAGTATTTTCTTGTCAATACACTCCTTTAATTCCTCTACGTGGGAAATAATCCCCACAATACGGTTTTCGGTAGCCAATTCTTTCAAAATTGCCACCGCCTGCTCTAAGGAATCCTTATCCAGACTGCCAAAGCCTTCATCTACAAACATGGTTTCCACTACAACGCCGCCGGCATACCCCTGAATCACATCTGATAACCCCAGAGCCAGAGACAATGCTGCCTTAAAAGATTCGCCGCCGGATAAAGATTTTACACTTCTTGCCTTTCCGGTAAAATAATCCATGATTTCCAAATCAAGACCGGTTACACTTCTTTTGTTTTCAGCCTCCGCACGACGCTTTAAGGCATATCTGCCGCCACTCATCTTTTTCAGACGAAGATTCGCTTCGTAAATTACCTGCTCAAAGTAGAACGCCTGCACATACTGTTCAAACGGAAGACGATCTTTTCCGGACAGTTCCCCGTTTGCCACATCACTAAGTACTGCCACATTACTGTATTCCTTCTGCATGTTGCTGCGGATTGCCAACTGGGTTTCCACATTTTTACGGACTTTTCCGTTTGTTTCTGCACGGGCAGTCACTCTGGTTATCTGATGGCTGAGGAAATCTTTTTCTTCAGTCAATGCTCCCACTTTTTCTTCATAGTCAGAATCTAAATCCGGAGCTGCTTTTTGCAGTTCCTGCTCCAACAGGGCATACCGCTCCCTGAACCGTATTACCGAACTTTCGTTTTCTAATGTTGCTTCTTCCAGATTCTGCAGTTCTTCCTCTGAAAGTACATTTTTTTCAAAGTCCGCTTCATTATCAAAGCCCGCCATACGAATAGCCTTTTCATAGTCTTCCAGTGCGTACTGCTCCTTTTGCATACGCATCAGTTTCTGACCGGACAACTGTTCCAATACTGCGCTTTCACTCTGTTTTCTGTTATTCCAATCCTGATAATTTTTTTCTGCCAACGCAATGGCATCTTTCTTCATTGCCTGCTCTGCTTCTGCAGCTTCCAGAGCCGCTGACGCCGCTGCCACACTTTCAAAAGAAGCATCCAAAAGAATTCTCTTGACCGACTGATTAATTGCCTCCTGTTCCGAACGGATGCGAAGAGTTTTTTCCTGCAGGGCATCCAGATCTTTTTTCAGCGTTGAAAGTTCCTGCTCCAACACAGAAGCTTCTTCCCTTGCCTTCATACCTTCTTCCTGCTGTTTTACCAGCTCGTCCAGCTGCTTCTCCACTTCGGAAAGCGTTTCCTTCACTTTTTCTTTTTGCTCCATACGTTCTGCAATCAGCTGCTGAACCTGGGAAATATCGCCACGGATACCTAACTGCTGCAGTAATAATTCCATGGTGCCTTTTTCTGATGCCGCTTCTTTACCAAGTTCCTCTAGTTTTCCGCTGATTTCCTGATATTCCTGTTTGCGTGTTGCCAGTTCTTCTCTGGACACAACGCCACCAGCCGGCTTTGCAGGATCCGGATGATCTGTGGAACCGCATACCGGACACGGACTGCCCGCTTCCAAATCCATAGCAAGCATGCCGGCCTGCTCATAAGTATAAGCTGCCTCCAGCTTTTGCAGCACTGCATTCTGCCTTTGTTTTTCCTCCAGCAGTTCTGAAATCTGTGCTGTTAAATTCTCATAATTAATTCTGATTTTTTCAAAACTTTCAAAACGTTTTTCCTGATTTTCAAGTTCTTCAAGCGTATGCTTTAACTCTCTTTCTTCTGCTTCCAGGGCACGTCCTGACTGATAAATTTCCGTAAGCTTGTCCTGCTTTGCCCGGCACTCCTTGAATCGAGATTCTTTTTCTTTCATAAGCAATTTCTTAGTGCTTTCCAGCTCTAACAATTCTGCTGCAGACTGCTCCAGCTGCCGGAATTCCTCTTCCAATTCTTCCTTTTGCGCAAGAAGCTTTACCTCACTACGCAATTGCTCTATTCGGCGCAGTAACTGCTCCATATTGATTTTATCTGCCTGAGCTTTCTGGTATGACAAAGTAACATGCTCTTCCAACGCACGGAGTTCTGCCATCTGCTTTTCTTTTTCCGCAATACTTCTAAGCAATTGTTCGCTTTCTTCTCTCGCTGCCAAATAGGCTTCTTTCTGCGGACGTACTGCCGTCATGGCACGCTTCACAAGAGCAAGACGCTGCTTGTCAATTTTGTTTTTCTGCTCCAGGGCCAACATGTCCGGAAGCTGTTCGGAAAGTCGGGAAAATTCCTGCTTTTTTTCTATCCATTCTGCCGCTTTGGATTCTTTAACCTTTAACTCTGTCAGTCTTTGCTCAATTACTTCCAACCGTTCTTTCGTATGCTTGAGTTCTGCCCCATCTGCCCTGATAAGCTCTTCCAAAATTTTCTGAAATTCCTCTGTTTTATGAATATCTTTGCTTACAAAAAATTCTTCAATCTGCGCTTTATATACACTGTCAGCAGAATTATCGATGCCGCAGTAATATTGTACAATAGATTTATCCAATTCGTCGCAAAAACGCTTAACCTTCAGCATCTGCTCCTTTAATTCTTTACCGATACGGCTTAAATTACCCGTGTGAAATACTTTGCGGAAAATCTCACCACGTTCTTTACTTTCCACCGTAAGTAAACGCAAAAATTCCCCCTGGGCAATCATGGAAATCTGCTTAAACTGCTTCCAGTCTACCGAAAGAATTTCTTCCACTTTATCTGTTACCATCTGATATCCGACTACCTTCATGCCATTTGGCAAGATAAGCACAGCCTCCGCCTTGCTGTCCGTAAAACCTTCTCCCCGCTGCTTCGGACGACGGTATGCAGGACTTCTTTCGATTTTATAGTTCTGTCCGTTATGGGTAAATTCTAAAATCACATAGGTTTTGCTGTCTTCTTTGGCAAAGTCGGAACGGAAGGAATCCGCCGGACGATTTTCACCGCTGGCGTTGCCAAACAAAGCAAAGGAAACTGCATCGAAAATAGTAGTTTTACCGGCACCGGTTGCTCCGTGCACCAAAAACACACCCTCTGAAACAATTCGTTCCAGCGGTAAAATCACCTGTCCTGCAAAAGGACCAAATGCACAAAGTTCCAAGTATGTCGGTTTCATTTTTCTCTACTCCCTGTTTTTCTCAATGATGTCTGTTAAAATTTGTTCCTGCATCGGGGAAAGCATGCTTCCCGTCTGCTTTTCAAAAAAATCACGGAATAACTCCATAGTTGATTTTTCTTTCATAACTTCTCCGGTTAACATTACCGCACCTTCAGCTCTGGTTCTGGCATTATCAAAATCCAGCGTCATCAGGTTTGGATATGCAGCACGGAGTTTACCGAAAACATCGTAAATTTCTTCTTCATCCGTTAATGTAATATGCATATAGTCATTGCAGTCACTTTCTGAAAGTACATCCGGATTTGTTAGCTGCTGCAGTGTACCTTTTATTTCCCGCATGTCATGTACCGGGGTAAACGGAAGTTTTTCGATAGAAATATCGGTTATCATTTCCTGCCCAGAAGCTTCCGATTGCTTCTTTCCAAGTGTAATCAGGGTTGCTGACTTTTCCTGCCTTGCCTCAGAAAAGGAATACTTTACCGGAGAACCTGCATACCGCACGGTTTCCCTGCCTACATGCTGTGCTCCGTGTAAATGGCCGAGCGCCACATAGTCAAAATTATCAAACACCCGGTAATCCACCATATCCACACCGCCTACCGACTGGGTTTCGGAATCAGCCCTGAAAGGCTCTGTACTTCCGCCGCCTACAAACTGATGGGCAAGAAGCACATTACGGTTGTTTTTATTTATGTCTAACCGGTTTAGTACCAGTTTTATTGCCCCGGTATAATCCTGCGGTTTTTCTTCTTCCTCTTTCACTTCAATCTGCTGTGGTTTTAAGAAAGGTAACAGGTAAATATCCACTTCTCCGAATTCATCGCATAATGTCTTCTTAAAAATTTCTTCTTCATAGGTTCCGGACAAATAAATTCTGGAACTCTCAAACAAATGCCGCCCAAAAGACAGACGCTCCGCCGAATCATGATTGCCGCTGATAATAAAGGTCGGAATATCCTTTTGTTTTAACGCCGTAAGGAAGGTATCAAACAGCTTAACACCTTCGATGGTCGGAATATTCTTATCATACACATCCCCTGCAATTAATACTGCATCCACCTTACGTTCTACGGCCATACGGAATGCCTGGGTAAGGGCAGCTTTCTGCTCTTCCAGCATGGAATATTCATACACTCTTTTTCCGATATGAAGGTCTGCAAGGTGAAGTAGTTTCATGGGATGCTCTCCTAAGGGTATGTTGTATATTTTGCGTGTATAAGCACTTCGAGAGCTAATGCTCTCTCAGTCGCGTTGCGCGGTCTGTCGAAGAAAATTTGTAATGAAATATATTTCTTACAAATTTCTTCCGTCTGACCTTTGCTTATACCCGCAAATGAAAGAAAAACCTAGTTTAAGTATATACTAAAACCAGGTTTATCTCAAGAAAAAGATTTTTACAAATGTATTAAATTTCAAGAAACTTGTTCCCTATTCTGTTCTTGACCGACACTTTAATCACTTTCCCATCCCCTTCTGTCGTTCCATTCCGGATCATACTGCCTAATCCACTTTGCCTCCAGGGCACGGGTCTCTTCACGGCTGTTGCACACCTGCCAGGTTACCGTAATCTCATTCCGATGCTGGTAAATCTTTTTAGCAGACGGATAATGCGCTGTTGTACCATTGTAATACTGCACAAAACGCTTTCGGATGCCATCCTCTGATTTTCCAACATACTTTAAGCCATGGTAGTAAATTTTGTAACATCCCATAGAGTTCGGAGCACTCTTTGTTGCATTCTTCAGAGAAATTCCAGTGCCTACCGTACTGCTAACTGCTTTTAATAAGTTTCCTAAGATCATGTTTCCATCTCCGTAAAAAAATTTATGTTAGCCAAGTTACTATCTTTTCATCCCCTCTAAGTTCCGGCAAAGCTTTTTGCTTCACCGGACTTTGTCTCCTGCTGAGTCACCGGGATTTTTATCTTACTGCAAGGGTGATAAGGCCTTTCAATAAAAATCCTTGTAGATACTTTAGAAAAACAAGAAAGGATTTATTATGAACTAACTAATGTTATATTTAATACACATGCTTGCTGATGCCTCTAATACTGGTAGCCACCTCTGTGATTTCCTCATCTTCATCTTCCCACTCATCATCCCATTCTTCATCGTTATCCTCATAAGTAGAACCGTAATAAACAGAACCACCGGAACTGTTTGTAACAATTGCTCCTGCACTGACCAACCCTACTGCTCCTAATGCTAAACTAGTTAATAAACCTAATGCCATTTTTTTTGCTCCCTTAAACATCTTTTTTCTTTTTTGTGTTTCTTTATGATTTAATTATATTTCTTTTCTCCGTTCAATTGTTATGCTGACAGCATAAACTTTATTGTATCTTTCTTCTCGAAGTTGGCATATTATCAATTATCATATCTAATAATTTTTCAACGTTATATTCCTTTTCTGCTGAATAGTACACCGGCTTACATACTCTGGTTCCAGTGGCTTCTTCAATTCTCCGTTTTACAGAAATTGCTTTTTCTTCTAAAAAGCTCTTCAACACTTCATCCGGTTCATTTTTTTGATTATTCCAATGCTTTGGACTCTTTGCTGCATCTGCCTGGTTGATTGCCATCAAAATCCGATCACTTGGGAAGTTTGGAAGCACTACCTCATTCAAAATTTTATAGGTGGTTCCCATATCCCTACCAGAACCATCCAAAATAACGATAACCATATCGATTGCACCATATATTGTTCTTCCATTATCCGTCCAGGACTCATTTAGCAGCTTAATTAAGTCCTTTGCATATTTTTTATCCTTTTCCACGCTGTCTCCGAATCCCGGTGTATCCCAGAAACGTAAATACTGGTTCAATTCTTTATGACTGTTCTTGCTGGTTTCCGGGTCACATCCGTGTCCTACCTTCGCTACTTCCTTCTCAAAAAGTGCATTCATTGTAGATGATTTTCCGGCTCCGGTTCCTCCGACTACCACAATATCCATTGGGTAAAACCCTGCTCTCTTGGCATTTCTTTCAATATCATTTTGTCTATATACGCTATTCATATTTACCTCCTCTTATGTAACAATTCATTTGTTATCTTGTATCTTAAGTATAGATCTTTTGTAACTCATATTGTTATGCTGACAGCATAATATCAGTTCTTTTCGCCATAAAAGAAGGAGAGGCAAACAGCTTATACTGTCTGCCTCATTATGAATTAGCGACCAAAAAGTCTGCGGATCATTCTCTTGATAAAAGATTCCTTCTTTTGTACAGTGATGTTTCTTTCAGCCACCACACTCTCAGTTGTTGTCACCTCCATCAGCTTAGCAACCAGTTTATCCAAATTATAAGCCGGACTCTGTTCGTCATTCTCTGTCTCGCCGGCACAGTAATAAATAACTTCAACATCTATACCGATAGACTCTGAAATTCTTGTTTTTACAGATTCTGCCTTTTCCTCTAGAAATTGCTTAAGTACTTCATCCGGCTCATTTGCTTCATAGTTCCAGTTTCTAGGCTTTACTGCATCGCAACGGTTTAAAGCCACTAAAATTCTGTCTTTACGGTTGTCACCTAAGTTTGGAACAATTACGTCATTGAGCAGTTCAAAAGAAGTCCCCATATCTCTGCTTCCGGCATCCATCACAAGCACCACCTGAGCAATTAACAGATTTCCTGCTTCGTCTTTTTCACGAAGCATACTTTTTAAAGCCTCTATATTTTTACTGTCTTCTTCTACACTGCTACCGATTCCCGGTGTGTCCCAAAGAACCATGTTATCCGTTTCATACTTCCTGATTTCTTTTGTTTCCGGTTCTTCAAGAGCCGCTACCGCTGCCACCGGAGTATTACACAATGCATTGATTGTAGAACTTTTACCATAGCCGGTTCCTCCGACTAACATAATATTTCTCTTCATCTCTTTTTCCTCCTTAACGGTTCCTATTAATAAACGTGTTTTTTAATGCCTTCAATACTTGTAGCTATCGTACTTGTTCCGTCCGCGGACTTAACGTCAGCTTCTACGTATGTATCCTCTGCCTCTTCATTCTGAGTCGCATTTAAAATCACTTTCATAAGTGCATCGGCATCAGCAGAAGAATCACCAAATATAGCACTATCCAGCTTAAATCCCAGATCACAGGCGCCAATTACTAAATCAGAAATAAAATCAAAAAACATATTATTTACCCCCTTTGGATTTGTTTTGTGTTATTTTGTAATTTTATTATAACTTGTTTTTACCATGGTTTGTTATGCTGGCAGCATAAAGTTGTTTATTATTAAGAGAAGCCCAAACGGTACAAATCACGCTTGGGCTTCCAACTCTATTAACCAAAGATACCACAGAAGAATCCTACTACAGCACCAACTGCCGTGCCGACAGCTCTTCCTATCGGTCCACAATGGAAAATAGTTCCGATTGCTTCACCAATGGCACCGCCAACACCTGCACCCTCTGTAACAGAGCCCCAGATATCTTTTCTGATTTCCTGACCATAGTCCATGATTTCATCGTCATCTACCCATATTTCAGGCTGTTGATTCATATTATTTGCATAAACAATTCTTTTTTCTGTTGGAGTTGCCTTAATCATCCAACATAAGAGCTTTGTCAGATTGTATGCCTTGCGCTGCTCACCATCATCCATATCGCCTGCGCAATAATAAATCGGATTTACATCAACGCCGGTAGATTCCTTGATTCTCTTTTTCACGGACTTGATTTTCTCTTCCAGAAACTCTTTCAGAATCTCATCCGGTTCATTTTTGTTGTAATCCCAATGTCTTGGCTTAGCCATATCAGCTTTGTTGATAGCAACCAGAATTCTTTCCTTTTGCTCTTCGCCTAAATTAGGAATGATCACATTGTTAATTAACTCAAAGGACGTTCCCATGTCTCTACTGGAACCATCGAGAATTACTAATACCAAATCGATTAGTGCCTTACCATCGCTATCCTTTTCAACAAGCTTGTCAATAATGTTTTTTGCATGCTTTTTGTCGGCTTCTTTACCATCACCAAGTCCCGGTGTGTCCCACAAAATCAGGTTGTCTAATTCATACTTTTCAATCGTCATGGTTTCCGGATCCGGACGTTCTCCTACTTTGGCAACCGGAGCATCAAATAATGCGTTGATAGTGGAACTCTTACCACAGCCGGTTCCTCCGACTACCATGATATTCAGTTTCTGAGCCTTCAGCTGCATAATATGCTTTAACAACTTACTCTTTTCCTCTTCTGCTAGTCCTAAACCTACGATGTCTTGTTCTAATGCTTCATAAAAATCTTTTTTCATTTCATTTTCCTCCTATGGATTAAATTCGTTTTCAGACTTACTTGTCTGTTGTTTACATTTGTAATTATATATGTTGTAGCTTTATGTTTGTTATGCTGGTAGCATAAATTACTTCCGGTAAAGAATCACTTTATCCTTGCTTACCTTAACCAGCTTGTAATCCCTGAGCTTATTCAATACACCGCAACCACCGCCTGCCATAGCAATTCCCACTGCAGAAACCGCTGCTGGAAGACCCATGCTGGCAACTGCAACCGGAGCAGTAGTCATTAACGCAGCGCCCATTGCCGGTAGCGTAATCAGAGTAGCTGTTCCTCCGCTTCCTGCGGTGGCAATTCCAAGAGCAACCACTGCGCCGAGTCCTATAATACAGGCGCCCCAGGCTACAGCTCCGGTGGCCTTAATTCGAATTACCTTGTTACTTAAGTCGCCTTCAATTACGATTTCATTTTCATTTCTCTCGATAGCGTTTGCTAATTCTTTTTCTGTAGTCATGATATTTCCTCTCTTTCCGCGTCTATACGCTAATACATTTGCTAAAACAAGTCCCAATTGATGTGCAGTTTGCTTTTGAATTAAAATAACTTTTCACACATTTCTCTTTGGTCGAATCCGGCATAAACATACTTGCAATCGGATGCTCTCTCTCAATATACTTCTTTCCTTCCGTTACCATTTTCTTTTGAATTGTTTTTGGCATTTCATAATAATGACTGATTGCATAATCAATTATTTTGTTTTCTAAGCTCATGTTCGTTCCTCCTTCACTACAATGGTTTCTTTGTAATTTCAGCTTACCTCACTTCACGTCCATTTTGTTATGCTGCCGGCATAAAACTACCTAACCAACGGAATAGTTTAAAGAGTTTCTTTTCGGACGCACCAACTGTCCGAGCATCCATTTCCTCACAATTGTTGTATATTCCTATTTCATTTGTAAAAACAACAAGCTTGACATCCATAGTTTCTGCCAAGTTTTCCAATATTTAGTTCTCTTACAGTGTCACCTCATCGTACCGCTCCAGCAATTCGTTGCACTTTTCCAATCCCATCTGCAGATTTATGCAAAACATACAAATTGCATCCCGTCTGTTTTTCGAATACAATTCCGGTTCACCACCCAAACGTAGCATTTGATTAGTGGCTTCTAAAGATAGTGCATTTGCCAAAGATTTTTTTAGCAGTTCAACTCTCTTATAGGTTTCCTGCATCAGAAAATTCCTCCCTTCTTGGGTTTTCTCTTCGGCCCCTTTTTGATTTTTCCTAAACCTCTGCAATGTGGACAGTTAAAATGTCCTATAGCAGGATTAAAGCTATATTTTTTTCCGCATGCAGTACATTTTCTTAATTCCATCACTATAGTCATAATATTGATCCTCCTTTACTTTTAAGAAAGCTCTGCTTTGTTTGATTTTGCAACTTTAGTTTACTTCTTTTCCTACCCCACTTGTTATGCTGGCAGCATAAACCTGTTTCTTTGCACAAAAAAAGAACAAGCAGTATTTAAAAACACTACTTGTTCTCTTCATTTTACTTATTTTACACTAACGGTTCTTCCCCGTGCTCATCCAAACACTCATTGGTTTTTATATAAGAATATTGCTTCCCGATGGCAAACATTATAATAGCATCCCGTCTGTTCTTGGAATACAACGGACTATGTCCGCCATATTTCAACAGTTTATTGGTTTCTTCCAAAGTAAGAGGAAAACCAATTGCCAACATAATCAGCTTATCTCTGCCGTATTTTGCTTTGTCCCCTTTATCGCCATTGAATATATTATGAGCATAAGAGGTAGCTAGGCCGGAACGTGGAATGATATCCTTTTTATCCATATCATACTGAACCATCATCTTCATCAGAAAGTCCCTTACCCGAAGAGTAAACATATTGTCATCATTCTCTTCCAGAAACTTATCCAAATCATTTTCATTTCTGAGCTTTGTCATTTCAGAATCCATGAGTACCGTTGGTTTTTCGTCTTTGATTCCCATAAATATTCCTCCGATGTAATTTATTGTGGCATCCAGTATGGCTTTCCGTTATCATATTCTACTACAATCCGCCAATAATTTCCATCATTGCATAGTGCAGCAAAAATCACCCGGCTTTCATTAGAATAACCTGCTAAAAGTTCTTTACTAAGCTTCATCATTTTTCCGGCATCCATGATTTCATAATTAGCCGGATTAACTTCAGTTAATATTTCCGCATCCAAAATCTCAGGGATACCATCCGGATAAATACCACTTTGGCAAATATAAAGCTTTTCCATCTTCAAAACATTCTCGCTGTTTGAAGTGATAATAATATCTGTCGGATACTGCGCATAGAATGTTACCCAGTCACGCCCTAATGCACGTATATGTCCTGTTTCATCCACAGCTTCGGAAACTTTAACTACCGTACTCATGGCTGGAAGTGAACTCTCACCATTTGTTATATATATTATTACTTGGTAATAGGTATCTTCCAGCCCCAATAAAAAATCATTAGATACCGATATGATTTCGCTTTCCAAATCTATCATCGAAGCCGGAACCTCTACTTCCACCCCGGTTTCATAATTTGTAAAGGTAATTTTATCAAATTTCCAGCTTGTATCAAGTAAACTATCCACACCGATATAAAATTTTGTTTGTTCTGCAATGCTTCGATAAAAATTGTACACATATAAATTCGTACTTGCAAAATATGCATCCAATTCTTCTACTGTTTCTACTCCCGGAATCAGCGAATTTACACTCGCCGGCATTTCCGTCGGCACAGGCGTTGGCGTTTCTGTCGGCACAGGCGTATTTGTTGCCGTTGGTTCTGCAGTTGGTTCAACCGCTTGTGTTGGTGTTTCCGTTGGCACAGGTGTACTTGTTGCTTTCGGCTCCAGTGTTACTGATTCCTGCACAACCTCCGTTGGAGTTGGCATACCGGTTACTTCATTTTGATTACTTGCACCTGCATCATTATTGCGGGTAAGCATACAGCCTTGCCACAATACTATCAATAACAGTAAAACGGCTGCTGTCCAGCCAAGCACTGTTTTTCCGGTAATCGTGCGTAAGAACGCCATTTTCTTAATTTCTTTTTCCAGCTCATCCACAGTCTGGTACCGATGCTTCGGGTCAAAATTTCTGCACTTGCCAACCATTTTTTCCCATTCGGAAACAAGAAACTTCTTTTCCGTCAGATTCAATTCCTTAAATACCATACCCATAGAATAGATATCGCTGCGGACGTCTGTCTGGGAATAGCCGTATTGTTCCGGCGGTGCATATTCCGGAGTACCAAGGAGACGGGTGTCCTGACGGTTATCATCTTCTCTATAATAGCGGGAAGCATCAAAATCTATTAATTTTAATGCTCCATGTTCGTTAACAATAATATTATGCGGTTTAATATCACGGTGAATAATTGGCGGTTGCAACGCATGCAGACACTTTACTGCCTCACATAATTGCAGGGCAATATCCAATTTCTGCTTATCCGTAAGGCGGTGTTCGCGCAAATATTTTTCCAGATTCTCACCTTCCAGATACTCTTCTATAACAACAAACCATTCTCCATCCAACTCGCATTTATAAATCTTTGGGATATAAACACTATGTAAAAAAGATATCTGGTGAAACAAATTGATGTTTACACCTTTTAAGTGCTTTACAACTACCCTTTCCGGATAGTCATCCATCATGGCAACTTCGATAATGGCTTTATCCGATTTCTTTAATGTCTCCAACGTAATATACTCGAATCCCATAGGTTTCCCCACCTTTAAAAATCTACGTATAGTATATACCTATTTCCGATAAAAGTCAAAAGAAGTTATATTGAAAAAAAGCATGCCAGATTAAACTCGACATGCTTTTCGCATTATTCCAATCCAAGTTTCTGCAAATCCGTTGCTGTTACACCTGCCTTTTTAGCGGCTAAAAGCAAATCTTCTATTTGTTCTCCGGTTGCTTGCTTTAAGCACACTACTGTTTGAATTCTCTTGAAGGGTGTACTCTCCACATCCTGTTAATACAAACGTTTCATTCACCCTTTTACTTTTCCTCCAACCGTTTTAAAATTTCTTTCAGCAGTTCCTCATTTAAAATACTTTGCTCTGCCGCAATAACTTTCATCATGGCAGCGCCTACAGAGTTTGTTCCGAATACTCCCCCGATAAATCCTCCAAGTATAATCAGCAAGACCATGACAACATTATCGCCAAGAAGCCGCCCTAAAATGAATCCCAGACCGAGTCCCATGCAGGTCCAACCCGCAGCAACAAACCGCTTAATACTAACGAAATTTGCAATCCATTCCCTCTTATCTTCTGTGGAAAGAACCTTTTCATACGTTTGTCCGCTGCTTGTTTCTGCATCTGTAACAAATACCGGTTTAGCAGGAGCAGCGTCTGCTTGAGGTTCTTGCGTTGAAGCTTGCTGTTCCCCGGGAACCGGTTCCTCTTCAGTAATTACATTCTCTTCTACTTCATACACTTCTAAAGGAATAACTTCTTCCGGTTTCATTGCGTCAAAATCGATGCCTTCAAACAATGCATCTTCTTCACTTTTCTCATCTGTCTTACTTTCTTCATCCATCTGGTTTTTTCTTATCTGTGACGAGATATATGCAATAATTACAAGTATCACTACAATGCCCAATATAATCGAAAAAATCTCCATCCTCTGTTTCTCCTTTTCTTACTCCACATTCAAAGAAACTAATGATGCGGTACCGGTACTTTTATTGTAATTAAATGTTCCTGTTACGTAGAAAATCTGCGAATTTCCACCCCATAAAGCAGAATACTTATTCTCATAATATTTCACTTTCATGCTACAAATAATGCTTCCTTCCGAATATGTAACGGAATAATCTACGATTTCGGAAGAAACAAACGCCGTATCCAAAATATTGGAAAACTCTCCTTTTTTCCGTTCCAGAAAAGAATCATGGGTGGTTTCAACAATTTCTTCCTCTATCATGGCCATGTCAGAAACCATGGCAACCTCTGCCTCTAATTCCTCAAAGTCATCCTTGGAAAGATCTCTGTATGATTCCACATTCCCTTTCGAATCCACAACAGAAATTTCATAGTAGCTCGCGTAACCATCAAGTAACTGCCCCAGATAATAACTGCCCAGCATAACGCAAAAAACTTTGTCAGCCTTACCCATTTCATACATTTTTACAACAATGTTATCTATGTATTCATTTGACACACGGAACATATAGGATACACCATATTGTTCCTCGTCAAGTTCCCACTCGTTAAATTCAATTGACTTATTTTTACCTTCCTTATACCAATCCCCATAAAAATAGGAATCCAGATAATCCTCAATGGTATCCCTGTCTGTAATAATTTCTGTAACAGAGGAAATGTCAAAGCCTATCAGTTCTTCGTCAGTAGCCCCAACCAATTCTATGTCTGCCTGAACCTTTTCCGTAAGATCCCCCTCCGGAATCTTTGCATACTTACGTTCCAACAGTACTTCTTCCTCTGCATCCTCCACGTCAATTACTTCCCGGATTTTATCAAGCTTTTTAAGGGCATCCTCATATTTTCCCTCTGCCGTCAGCTCTTCAACCTTATCTAAAGTCTTATAAGCCTTTTCCTCCTTGGACTGGCAGCCAGCCATCATACAAACCATTGATAACAAAATAATGCAAATAATATTCTTTTTCATGTTTTCCTCCTATGTCTTTACTATCTACCAGCTTTTACCCGTTCGATAAAGCCCGAGGGCTTGCTGCAATCCTATTATAAAACTTTCTAATTTATTTTTCTTATGCTGTCAGCATAATTTCACAAAAAAGATACTCCACATCATAATCAGACATACGGAAAGTTGGGGAGGAATCAAAGTTCAGGATATCATAATAAAAACTCGTCAAGGACTTGCTGAAAAGCAGGACGAATCCGCATCCTTGACGAGTTTTCTTATTATGATAAATAATTTAGTTAACCATCACTGATTTCGTAGCATCAAAACCGATACCTTCAAACAATAATATGGTACCGGTGCTTTTTTATTTTACCGTATCTCCGTTTTCCACCGACACATTCTGAATCGCATACGCAATGAGACCTGTATCCTGTCTTACTACCTTATAGTCATGGATATCTCTTGAGCCAAGCATAGCTTTTGCCACCGAATAATACCATCTCAGCCGGAATGTACCTTCCGTTCCGTCCGTCAAAAACTGATAGTGAATAGAACCATGATGAAACTCCAAATTATTTTCTTGTAAAGTAACATCCAGCTCCTGTGAATTTAACTTTGGGGAAATTTCCCTGTATATTTCCTCAAGAGTAATATTTGCAGGCATTAAAAATTCCATTGTCCTAAATTTATAGGTTGCGGATTTTAATATCATCGGTCCTTTTATAATCCACCCTGCAACCAGCCCAAAAATTATGCCGAGAATAATATTCCCAAAGAAAAGCGCCATCACAATTATGCCAATCACATAAATAATATTGCACTTTGCAGACAAATCGTCCAAGCTCTCCGGGGAAGTTAAAGTAATTCCTTGCTGTGGTTTTATATTTTCTTTAGTATTTTCTTTAGTGTCTTCCGTAGTCATCTTATTTCTTGTCTCAACTTTCTCCATATGTAATGGTTCGATTTTTTCAACATGTCTGGGTTCCAGCTTTTCAAGACCTTCATCCAGCTTTCTCTTTGCTAAACCAACAATCTGCTGTTTTGCATTCATCGTTGCATTTGGAAACATTTCTTCCTTCGCATACTTTTGTATTGCAATCGTATCATTTTTCATTATTTTCCAAAAACCATCCATACAATCCATACAAAGCTGAATACCGAACCTCGTTTCATATGCATCAGTTGAATGGCACAACTCACACCTTTTACACATTTCTAAAAATCTCCTTATTTTTTCTTTATCTTATTCCAAAAATTTTCTTTACGAGTGCCACCGGAATCCATAACCAACCAAAAACAAGTCCCTGCACTAATTTTGTTGCAAAAATCTGCCCTTGTCTTGCCATAACAATCTTTCCTTCATAAAATACAACTCCATATGCCCAATAACCGGCAATCCAATAGATAATTAATAGTAAAATCATTTTCTTTCTCCTTCTCTAAATAAGTATATTTATAATTAATTTCTTAATTATTTTCTCATTCCTTCACTCCCATCATTATCCTCCTCAATGAGAGTCTCTTCTCCCAGCTGATATAAATAGGAATTACATTCCTCCAGGCTCATCCCCTTATGAAGACAGTACATGCAGATTACATCCCGCTTGCAGCGGACATACAGCCCATTTACACCACCGGCACGTAGTAAGCGGTTGGTATCCTCCAGGCTTAGTGGAAAGCCAAAGGCCATCTGCAGCAGTTTTTCCCTCTTGGGCCGCTTTTTTCCGTCAAAAATCTGATATCCGTAGGTATAATCAAATCTTGCCGCTTTGATGACATCTATTCTTGCCTTTTTATATTTTTCCAACATTTGTGCAAGAATTTCTGTTAAAGAAATATTCTCAAATTCTCCCTCGTTTATACTGGTAAACTCGCTGATTGCCTTTGCCTCTTTCAGTTCATTCAACAATTCTTCCGTTGCTTTTTTCATGCAGTGCACACCTCGTTCTTTTCTCCCATGGCCATCTGCTCAGATATGCCACATATTTATATTAAAGCAATTATTTCAGAAATTCTTGTGCCGCCAGCATAATTTTTCCATTTTGTTAAAAAAACACTAAAAAAAAGAAGACCTACTCAAAGGTCTTCTCCTCATTTTGATATAATAAATCGTTTACCTGATTAATATCATATTCTTTTCCCAACGCATACATCACGAAAGCTTCTCTCTTCTTTTTCACATACAGCTCATTGTGACCACCAAAGCGGAGCAGTTTCTGGGTCTCCTCCAGATTAAGTGGAAAACCAAATGCCAGCTGAATGAGTTTGTCCCGTCCGGCACTTTTCTTGCCGTCAAAAATCTGGTAGGCATACGTTCCCGATAACCCTGATTTCCGAATGATTTCACTTTTCTCCAAATTATACTTTATCAACATTTCATTTAAGTATTCCTGTACAGTTTTTGGTTTCAAAACCTCGGAATTTTCCTGAAGAAATTGTTCCAGGTTCTCTGTCTTTTTCAACTCCGACTGCAGAAACGCAGTATCTTTTTCTCCCGCCTTGTTCCCCATTATCTTGTCTCCTTGTAATTAATCACCATCGTCTGATTCTTCCCATCATCAAAGTGGTAAATCAGATTAATTTTCTGGTCGTTTTCATAATACTGTTGCAAGAATTCTTTTTGAATAATCATCACCTTACCATCGCAAAGAATTTCATACCAGTCAGAATCCACTTCCACTGCAGCCATTCCCGGAATTTCTGCAGATACCCCTACGAATTTGCTGGTCACCGTACTCAGAACATTCTTTACAAAATCAGTGGGATCATTCAAATAAAAATAATTTGTCCCAGTCGCCATCACTGCATTCGACTTCTTCGGATACTCATCTTCCGGATATATTTTTAACACCCGGCTGGTACTTTGAGGCCATCTGCTGGCATAATGCATCGTTATCGTAAGCTCATAGATGGACGGTTCCAGTTGCATCAGTCCGCTATCCAAAAGCCGGATATATCCCGGACCGATTTCTATCTCATCCATCGGAATAGAATAATTCTTACCTGTGACATAATCATAGCATTCCCCACTCCATGTTACCGGTAACGGCGCAGTATCCGAACCATGCTTTAATATTAGTTCCGTTTCTTCCGTCATACCCTTATAATAGTGTTGGTTTATTGATGTCGGAACCGTCGAAAGCTCCGGCTTTATTGTCGGCGTCGGTACACTTGTTGCCGTTGGCATTGGTGTATTTGTTGCCGTTGGTTTCGGCGTCGGTGTACTTGTTGCCGTTGGTTCCGGGGTAGGTATACTTGTCGGTATCAACGTCGGTGCATCTGTCGGCACAGTTGTCGGTGCAGTTGTCGGTGCAGTTGTCACAGTTATTCCGCCCATATCCCCGGCCTCTGTTTCCTTCGGCCACAATACTGCCACCAACGCTGCCACTACCAAAACCACTGTTATACTGCCAATCCAAGCTGTGTTTTTTATTCTTCTTGCCTTCTTCCACGCTGCCAGCTTTTCCAATTCCCGCTTTAATTCCGCCACATTCTGATAACGGTTTTTCGGGTCAAAGCTGGTACATTTTTCAGCAATTTTATCCCACTGTTTTGCCAACACTTTATTTTCCAACGGGCACATTTTGTGAAAAACCACACCCATGGAATAAATATCGCTGCGCACATCCGTCTGGGAATACCCAAACTGCTCCGGAGCAGCATATCCTTTTGTTCCGAGCAATCTAGTATCTTCTTCATTTGAGAAATTCTTATACTGTCTGGACGCATCAAAATCTATCAGCTTCAATTCATTTTTTCCATTGATTAAAATGTTGGAGAGTTTGATATCCCTATGAATAACGGTCGGCTTCAGGGTATGCAAAAAGCCCACAGCTTCACAAAGCTGCAGGGCATAATTAATCTTTTGCTCATCAGAAATCAGCCTTTTCTGCAGAAGTTCACCCAGATTTTCTCCATCCACATATTCTTCTGCTACAAGAAGCTCACAGCTTTGCTCCTCACAAAAAAACACCCGGGGAATATGGAAATTTTGGGTGCAACAAAGCAACCTGTAAATATCGGCATTTGCACCCTTTAGCCGTTTTACCACGGCAGGACCTTTCAAGCCCTCTACATCTGCCAACTCTACAGTTGCTTTTTCTGATTCTTTAATTGTGAATATAGTGCGATAATTCATGCTTTTCATTTCCCCTTTGGAAAGACACTATAAACACTTACTTCAAAATAAACCGCTCCACAACCTCGGCAATGCCGTCTTCATCGTTAGACTTTGTGATATAATCCGCCACTTCCTTTACTTCATCTCTGGCATTGGCCATGGCCACGCCAAGACCGGCGAACTCAATCATTGTTTTGTCGTTATAACCGTCGCCGCAGCAAATCACCTGGTCTCTGGTGATGCCAAGGAACGGCAGGAAATTTTTCAGTACGGAGGCCTTATCTATGCCCTTTGGCATCAGTTCCAGGAAGAACGGCTCGGAACGGAAGATATTCAGACTTCCGGCATACTTTTCCTTTAATTCTTTTTCCAGTTCTGCCATGCGTTCCGGTTCTCCGGTCATCAGGCATTTATTCACCGGAAAATCTACATAATCCTTAAAGTGACCCACCTGCTTCAATTCGATACTGTTGATGCGGGCTTCCAGTTCCATATACTGATCCACGACCGTACCACCCAGAGCACACTCGCTGTCATAGGTCATGATACCCACACCGTGCTGTCTGGCTTCCTCGCAAAGGATACCTGCCATCTCAGCCGGAATCGTCTTATCCAGTACCACTTCTCCGGTTTTGCAGTTGACAACACGGCCGCCGTTAAAGGACAGCACATAGTTGCCAAAGCGAGCAAGCTCCAGTTCCTGTGCTACTTTCTTGGTACCCGGAGTCGGGCGGCCGCTGGCGATTGCCACATACACGCCCTGCTCCTGAATCTTGATTAACGCCTCTTTGGTGCGGGGCGTAATTTCTTTTTGGGAATTGGTTAATGTTCCGTCAATGTCTAATACAATTAATTTATAATCCATTATCTTATTCTCTCCGGGAAACCAACCTTCTTCTGTACCTTGCGTAAGGTCTTATTTGCAAAGTAGTTTGCCTTTTCTGCATTGGTCTTAATTACATTATCCACATATGCCTTATCCTTGGCGATATCTGCCATTCTGTCCTGAAGAGGCTTAAGTACGGATACTACGGTTTCACCTACTTCCATCTTGAAATCGCCGTAACCCTTGCCGTCAAATTCCTTTTCAATATCAGCAGGAGCTTTGCCGGTACATGCACTATAAATATCAATTAAATTCTTTACACCCGGCTGCTCATCACGGTATAAAATAGTTCCTTCGGAATCGGTAACCGCACGTTTAAACTTTCTCATGATGGTATCCGGATCATCCAGTAAGTAGATGCTTGCGTTTGGATTTTCATCGGACTTGGACATCTTCTTGGTTGGCTCCTGTAAGCTCATAATCTTGGCACCGGACTTTCCGATGTAAGCTTCCGGAATCTTAAATACATCGCCGTAAATACCGTTGAAACGCTGTGCAATGTCTCTGGTCAGCTCAAGGTGCTGCATCTGGTCGATACCAACCGGAACCACGTCAGACTGGAACAGTAAAATGTCTGCTGCCATCAATACCGGATAGGTGAATAAACCGGCATTGATATTGTCGGCATGTTTTGCGGACTTATCCTTAAACTGGGTCATTCTCTGCAGCTCGCCCATGTAAGTAAAGCAGTTTAAAATCCATGCCAGCTCTGCGTGGGCAGATACATGACTCTGGTAATAAATGCAGTTTTTCTCCGGGTCAAGACCTGCTGCCAGATAAAGGGTTAACAGCTTTCTTGCACGGTTTCTGAGTTCTGCCGGGTCCTGTCTTACAGTGATGGAGTGCTCGTCAACAACGCAGTAGAAGCAGTTGTACTCATCACTTAATGCCACCCAGTTCTTTAATGCTCCTAAATAGTTACCTAAGGTTAAGTTTCCGGTGGCCTGCATGCCACTGAATAAAGTCTTTTTGGAATCTTCCATGGTTAATCCTCCTTATTTTGGGGCCATTCCCCACTTAATATTTTTCCGGGACAAAAGGATTAATAAAAGAAAGCTTCTGCCCCAATCTGCACTGGGACAGAAGCTCATAGTTACTTCTGCGGTACCACCCGGTTTGGCATTCTTTGATGCCCACCTCTGTTCCCTGACTAATGACGGTTGTCATCCTATCAGGCTTTCTGAATAACGGTCAGGGTTCCGTCCGGCATTACTTGCTACTGCTTTCCTCCGGCCCTTGTAAGTCCATTCACCATATCCTCCTCCCTGCCTTGCACCTACCGGCAGGTCTCTGAAGATTGCAGATAAAGCTACTCTTCTTACGCATCGGTTTGATTTTTTTGTTGAAAACAGTATACACGCTGGAATTAAAATTGTCAAGGCACAATACTATACACTCTCAGTTCGTGCAGCGCCCGGGTCGCTCCGATATACAGAATCTGACGCTGGTACTGCGTCAGATTTTCTTCCTCCGGAGCGTAGGCAATATGCACGCTGTCAAACTCCAAACCTTTGGCAAGATAGAAGGTGGTAATTATAATTCCTTTTTCCATTTTATTGCTGTTTGGGGACAACATATGGACGTCCAGTCTATCCTTAAGCGCTACATATAGTCGTTCTGCCTGTTCTTCCGTTGTAGTAAGAATTGCCGTGGTCTCAAAAGCACCGTTCTGCTCATTTATCAGTTTTTCGATGATTTTTTCCTGCATTTCAGACTCATTTTTCGACATAATCCACTCCGGTTCCTTCCCCGGACGCTCAAATGCCTCCTCGTTTTCAATGCCGGCGATGCGGTTTGCAAAGCGGGTAATCTCGGAAGTAGAACGATAGCTCTTCTTTAAAGTTAAAAGCTTGGCTTCTTTACCAAAAATCTCTTTACATAATGTCTGGGTGTCCAGTTTTCCCGGTGCAGCCTGCTGCTCCCGGTCACCCAGAATAGTCATCGGACAGGAAAACATCTTGCTGAGTACCAGAAACTGCATGTAGGAATAGTCCTGCATTTCGTCCACAATCAGATGCTTAATGGCACTTCGTTTGATGCTGCCATGCAGCAAATGACGCAGGTAAAGAAGCGCATACACATCCTCATAAGGAATCGCCTTTGCCGTTTCCTTTATCGGTTCCCTTCCGCTTTCCGACAAGAAGCGGTTATACAGTTTATAAAAATCCTTGGATTCGTACATTTGCTCCAGCTTATCCACTACAATTTCCCGTTCCAAAATATCCAGTTCTTTTCCGGACAGGGTTTCTTCTTCATCAATTACATACTCCGCCACTGTTTTCATTCTTTCCAAAATCGGAATATCCGGGAATTTATCGTAAAACAGCGTCCGGAGTTCCTGGGCGGTACGGTGAATTTTCTTATAGTTAAAATCCCGAAAATTCATTAAAGAATCTTCCAAAAACAGTACGAATTCATTGAGTTCCAGTACATAGTCTTTGGACTGCTTTTCTGCCACCTTCGCCTGATATTCCCATGCTTCCTCTTCCGGCAGCGTAAGCAGACGTTCCAAATAGACATAACGGTCTTCCGTATCCTTATACTTTTTTAATTCCTTGTAAGCATACAAATCAAAGGACATTTCCAAAATATTTTCTTCCCCCAGTTCCGGCAGAATATGGGAAATATACTCTGAAAACACCGGATTGGGTGACAAAATCAACACCTGTTTTGCATTCAGCTGGTTTCTGTGATGATATAACAAATATGCCACCCGGTGTAGCGCTACCGAAGTTTTTCCGGATCCCGCACACCCCTGGATCACCAGAATTTTGTCCTGTTCATTGCGGATAATGGCATTCTGCTCCTTTTGGATGGTTGTCACAATGCTTTTCAGTCTGGCATTGGCGTTCATGGACAACTCTTTTTGTAAAACCTCATCGTTAATCACAATATCGCTGTCAATCATATAAAGCAGCTTGCCGTTCTTTATCTTATACTGGTGCTTGCGTAAAAGTTCTCCGAAAATCTCTCCCATCGGGGCTTTAAAAGCTGCCTTTCCCACTTCATAATCATAGAACAAACCGGAAATCGGCGCGCGCCAGTCACATACCAATGGAACATCCCCTTTTGTCGGTGAAAAGTCACCGATACCGATGTAATAAGTATCCGGATCATCTTCATCCTCATAGCGGAAAGTAATTGCGGCAAAATACGGAGAATCCTTCATTTTCTGATAGCGGGCATAGGTTTTTATCAACTCACCATGGGAATCCAATTCTTCTTTCAACAGACGGTCGTTATCAAATTTCTCATAACCGAACTCATCGTATTCGTTATAGCTTTCCCAGTAATACTCCTGCATTTTGGCAATCTCCGACCGCCGGAACTCCATTTTACCTTCTAATTCCGCAATGGCCGTTTCCAGTTTACCAAGTACATGGCTTAAATACTGTTCCTGATTCATCCGCATCGTCCCCTTTCGTTTTGCGCCCTTGCGCAGACCTTCTCTTATACAATGGTAGCTTTGATTATATCATGCGGCGCAAAAAAATAAAGACTGGATATTTTTTGGAGACTATGCTATAATTATTACAGAATTCAGGTGGAAGAAATTTTCCATCTTTTTTTCTTGACATTTTTCGAAATTAGATTATACTAAAACTTGCTAGGGGTGCCAAATGCTGAGAAGCAGCCACATGGCTGCTGACCCTCATCACTTGATCCGGTTAGTACCGGCGTAAGGAAGCAAAATTCTAATTATAATGAATTTCTTCGGCCCCTCCTAAGCTTACATCTTAAGGAGGATTTTTTATGTCCAAAATCAAAACAAAGCAACTCGTATTTTCCGCCATGGCAATTGCCCTGGCCACCGTCATCTCGGTAGTTATCAAGCTTCCGAGCCTGCCAAACGGCGGTTCCACCACACTGTTCTCCATGCTGATTGTATGCCTTATCGGTTACTGGTACGGCCCAGTTACCGGTCTCATCGGTGCCTTTGCCTACGGCGTACTGCAGTTCATTACCGGTCCGTATGTGGTGCATCCTGCACAGGTTCTGCTTGATTATCCGCTGGCCTTTGCAGCCCTCGGTCTTTCCGGTTTTTTCCACAATAAGAAGAATGGGCTTATCACCGGTTTCCTGGTAGGTGCCGCAGGACGTTTCTTTTTCCATATGGTTTCCGGCCTGATTTTCTACACCACCTATGTAGATTCTCTAAACGGAAATATCGCTGCCATTTGGGCTTCTACTGTATATAACTTAAGCTACATTCTTCCGGAAGTTATTTTAACTCTTGTACTTTTGGCACTGCCACCGGTACGGAAAGCTTTTGCAAAAATCAAGGTTCTTGCCACAGAATAAAAAAATGGAGCAGCGTTTCAGCTGCTCCTCTTTTATTACTTTGCAATTTTGTTGTACTGGGACTTTCCGATTTTGATATACTCTTCTGCTTCTTCAAAAGTGAAGGTTCCATCTTTAAATAAATCAGTTTCATTTTCAAAATCGATGGTAATTTCCATAGTACCATCTGCGTTTTCTACAAGCTCATAGGTACCGGTACTGGTAGTATTCTGTACATTACCAAGAATTGTTACCTTGCTCACTGCCTCCACATTCTTTCCCTTGAAGGTGTAAGTTACATTCCAGCTCTGGCCTAAAAGTTCAACTTCAGATTCATAAGAACCGGAAAGAGACTTGCCGCAGGCTGCCATGGAACAAACCAGCATAACCATAACAAGCGCTGTTGTCACAAACTTCTTAAAAGACATTTTCATTTTACTCCCCTTTCTTAATCTTTGGATAATATATATTTTAACACATTTTTCCTTTATAAGCAACTTCATTTCATCTGGTATTAATATTTTTTATCAAATTGGTTATTTTAATATCCTCAAATTCGCATTACAATACCCCCAACAGTACTGAAAGGAAAATTTTCCATATGCATAATACAATCAAAAAAATTGCTGCGGTCAACGGCATTGTGGGTTTTGGTAAATCGTCGCTGGCAGTTACGGTGCCTGTGATTTCCGCCATGGGAATCCAGTGTTGTCCGGTACCAACGGCCCTGTTTTCCAACCATTCCGGCTTTCCGCAGTTTTATAAAAAGGATTTAACCACTGAGCTTCCCGACTATCTGGATTACTGGAAAAAGCTTGATTTGACCTTTCACGGCATTTTGTCCGGGTTCCTGAGTTCCCTGGAGCAGATTGATATGGTAAAGCGCCTGATTGCAGAGTTTTCCACTCCGGATACCAAGGTTATTATCGACCCGGTTATGGGAGACCACGGCCGTCTGTATTCGGTATATACCAAAGAAATGTGTGAAGCCATGAAGAATCTGGCTTCCTATGCCCACATTTTAACGCCGAATTTGACTGAAGCCTGCATTTTAACAGATATTCCATATCATGATGGAGATTGGACCGATGCCGAGCTTCACGGGCTTCTGGCGCATTTAAAACAGTATCCGGCAGAGCAGATTGTGGTGTCCGGTATCACATCCGAAGATTTTTTGGTCAATCTGATTTACGATAAAGCAAACGGTACCACCATTCAAAAGCAAAAGAAAGCCGGCAAGGAACGCTCCGGCACCGGCGATGTATTTGCTGCCATCATTGCTTCCAACGCAGTTCACGGTATTCCTTTTGAAGAATCTGTTACCATGGCAAGCCGTTTCATCAGGGAAGCCATTCTGTTTACGGAAAAAAACAACATACCATCCACCGACGGCGTGTATTTTGAACCGTTGCTCAGTAAATTAAAACAAAATTCATAGACATCAAGGAGGATAACTCACATGAACAAGAACATATTACAACCTATTATCGGCAGTATCCTTTCTGCCATCGGACTCATTTTATGTATTGTCGGCTTTACCGGCTACACTCCGGCAGAAAAAATCAATGCCGATGACCCGTATTTCCCGTTTATTTTATGGGGTATTTTCGCATTACTCATCGGACTGGTAGTTTTGATTAGCGGCATCACCCGTTTAAAACAAAAGGAGAATGCCGTAACCTACACCTCCTCCGAGCAGGTCAAGCGTATGGTTCAGGCTGCCCTGTTTGCGGCCCTGTCCTACATCATGTTTACCTACTTTAAAATTGATATTAATTTACCGGGCGGATCCACTGCGTTCCATTTAGGAAACACCTTTGTGGTTCTGGCAGCTTTACTTCTCGGCGGCCCTCTCGGCGGTATGGCCGGCGCCCTTGGTTTAACTCTGGCTGATTTAACCACTATTTATGTTACCAGTGCTCCGAAGACCTTTTTCTTAAAGCTTTGTATCGGCTTGATTACCGGTTTTGTTGCCCATAAGTGTTTCCATATCACAAAAATTACCGACAAGAAAAAACTTACAGTAGCAACTATTGTTTCTGCCGGTGCAGGTCTGTTGTTTAATGTTGTTGCCGACCCTCTGGTAGGATACTTCTACAAAATGTACTTATTCGGCATTCCGCAGGATGCTTCCAAAGCCCTTGCTAAGATTGCCACCCTGACTACCGGTGTCAATGCCGCTCTGTCTCTTCTTTGTGCAGTGCTTTTATACCTGGCCCTTCGCCCGGTACTGATAAAAGCAGATTTATTTACCAAGCTGGAAAAATAAGTCTATATCATATTCTCTACCCTATACACAAAAAAGCACCGGTACCCACAAGTCCGGTGCTTTTTACTTATTCTCCGCGCTTCTTAATTACATAGTCTACCATTTTTTGAATGTATTTTTCTCTTTCTTTTAAGAAATCCCGGATACATTTTGCGGATGCGTAACCGCCCTCCAGGGCATTTTCTGTACTTCCGGTTTCCGAATACCGTTCAAAGAACTGTTCAAACAACGGTCCGTAAATTGCTTCAAATTCCTCCAGGCGTTCCAGTGCCTTATTCTTTTCAAATACGCCTTCGGAAAGCCCCAGCAGTGTCCTGTTAAACTCCCGCCGGAAACCCTGATTGGTCATGCAGTAGGCAAAGCACAATACTGCCGGATTATCGGTATCAAAATCCAGCAAGCCTTCCGGCTTGTAATTGTCTTCTTTGATGGTGTTGGTTCTTGCATCCCATTCCCCGCTAACACCTCCAAACTCCATGTCATAGAACAGGAAACGCCATCTGCCGTCGCCGTAACTGTCGTCTACACCATCGGAAATTATTGTCTTCCACATGGACCAGTTTTTGCCCGGCCAGTCCCATTTGTTATTGATAAAACACTGCACCGCAAAATAGTCCATGACGGATTGCGGGTCTACCAATTTGCAAAATTCAGCATAGTCCGCATCGTCTGCCAAATTATCATGTTTATCAAAGAAATTCAAAAGTTCATTGAAATAATATGTTTCGTCTTCGCCCTCCGGAATCTCACCTTCATCCAGTTTATAGCCCAATTCCAATGCCTCTGCATCGCCTTTATAAATTACTACCGCATTGTTATCCACACCGTATAAATTTTCCATATGATTGTCGGTGTAATCTTCCTGAAGAACGTACAAGCCCCAATATTCTCCGTTGATATACACCACACACGGCCGGGACTTTTGAGTACCGCAGTCCAGTTCCGACACAAGCGACTGCCAGTAGGTGTCGTTAAACTTGGAGGTGAAGGCACAGTTGCCGCCGTTCCTGAGTACCAGGGTTTTAAATTTATCCATGGTATCGCCGGCATAATCTACATAATCCTCACCAAAGAAAGCATATTTAAAATTCTTTTTCCCATAATCATCTCTGGCATATAAGCGAAGGCCCTTTTGCAAATCCGACCGGGAGTAATTGCCCTGGATTCGGATACCACAGTTTTGGGTAAGTACCTCGGTAAGCCCTTCCGGTGTCACTTCCATAAAAGAAACCCGTACTTCCTTTTCCCAAGCTCTTCCCTTACGTTTATAGTTAGCATCCAGACTACGGGCTACTTCACCGTCCTCCGGGGTGCCGTTTTGAACCAGATATTGTTTAAGAGCACCTTCAAAGATTTTACCTTTCATGTAAATGCCGCCGTTTTCGCCAAACAAATCATCGTAATTGGCAGAAATACTTATCACAGATAACGGCATTTCTGCCGCTGCACAGCTTTCTGCCAAGCCTTTGATATGCTCTTCCATAGTGCCGATAAAGTAGGTGGCAGAAACCTCATCGGAAATGATTCCGTTAGCGTATTTTGCCACCGCACGCACCACGGTACACTTATCTACCGCATCATCCAACGGTGCTTTAATTTCACATTTGAACGCATTTTTACTCACATAATTAAAGCTTCCGGAAAACAGCACCGGGTCAATGGCAGATACCACATTGGCGTCTCCTGTTCTTTTTACCACAGGGATGGTTCCGCTGTACTGCATAGCTGTTTTACTGGTTAACGGATTACTTCCGTCTAACGTATAGTAAATTTCTGCCGTTTCATCCGACGCAGCCATGGCAAGACCAAAACCGTTGCTATACGCACCGGTATATCTGGAAAACGCCAAGGAATAAGCTTCCTCCACCTCTGGCACAGGGTCATTTGTCAGTTCCTTTTCCGGTGCCTTTGTCGGCATTGCTGTAGGTTCTGTGTTCTCCATGGCCTTAGTTGGCTCTGCCGTCGGTGCTACCATTGGCTGCGCTGCTTCTGTCGGAGTTACAGTTGGTTGCGCTGTTTCTGTCGGTACCACTGTCGGGTCTGCAGCCGATGTTGGTGCCGCGGTAGCCGTTGGCGTCTGCGGTACTTCATTGGAACCGCATGCCACCAGAAATACAGTCAGGGCTATTACTGTTAAAGCCAACAAATTTTTCTTTCTCATTCTATATCTCCTCCATCATCCGGTCCATGGTAATCAGGTTTTCATCGGAATGCTCCAGTTCCCTGGAATAGCGGTACACAATTTTTGTAAACTCTGCAAAGGTCAAACTTCCACCATTTTTCATCCACTGCGCCATTGCCAGTTCTTCTATATAGAACATGCTGCATACCGACATTTTTACTTTGGATGCCACATATTCATCATATACGGCACCGCAAGAGTAAGTGATAATAAAATACACCAGAAGCTGCTCTGCCATAATGTCCCAATTCGGGAAATTTGTATATTTCCACACAGCAAAGTTTGTTTTGATTTCTTCGTAATCCTTAGCTCCTTTGCCATAAAGCAGTTCTTCCGCCTCATTAAGAGTATCTTCCCAGTCATCTGCCAAAAACTCCAGATTATGTAACAGGGCAAACAACGCCTTTGCCTCTTCATAAGAGGTTTTTGGATTTCTTGGAATCAGTTTTTCATAAATTGTATCGTCAGCGAACAAGGTTCCTTCATCCATTTCCTCCTGGAAAATTTGGATAAAATCCCACAGAGCCGCTGCCCGTTCTTTTACAGGGATGCTGCGGTTTTGCAAAAGCTTTAGCATCTCCCCTCTGGCTTCTAACAGTTTTTCATACACCAGCGGATCATAATCATCAAACTCTTCCTCGTCTGCTTCCATCTCTACCTCATAAAACTGCACCGGTTCCTTTTGTGATAACAGTATTCTTGCTGCTTCCGGGCAAGAAGCCGACAAAGTAAATTCCCTGATATTCTCAAATTCTTCGATGTGACGCGGATATCTTCGGCAGGTCTCACAAAAGGAATCTTCTCCCAGGGCAGTATACATATCGCACAGGTTCTGCTCATTTAAAAATGCACAACGCTTGCCCTGATTCTGATAAAACACCCCTTCTTTAAAATCCACGCCGTCCTTTATCCGTTGCTTAAAGGGACCTGTGACCTTTTTATATTGCTTTAGGGAATCCTCATCCACCACAATCTGCCAGCCCGCACAGCAGGTAGCCTCGCACTTGTCGGCAATACAGGAAAACTCTTTATAGTAATTCGGGAAACGATGTATCATGCTGCTTTTCCTTTCTTTGTTATTATATACAAATAATTTTGCAATCATCTGCTAAAATTTTACTGCTTTAATTTAAAAAAGTACTTTACATTTTGAAAATTTCTGCTATACTTTCTGCATATGATAGTATCATATCATAAACAACACAAACAAACTACTTTAACTTTTTGTGTTGTAATACCAAAAAAATCTGCAGAGTAGAATCTCGCGCGTTAAGTGCCGGGTGAACAGGGAGTTGTCACTCGGACGAAAAGCATTCGCTTGC
>JAGAQI010000074.1 GCA_017622795.1 Lachnospiraceae bacterium | reverse complement strand
TAAGCTGCTGCATTAAAATACTCCCGGTTGGTTTTTAAGAAGTCTTCCTGCACTTTTAAGGATTCCTTATCCTTAAACCAGATACCGTTAGCAATGTTCAGCTTGTAATTCTTGCCCTGCGGAAGCGCTTCACGGTAGGCTTTTAAATATCCGTTTAAATCCTCTCCCAGCACCTGCATCATCTGCTCCTTGGTCGGTCCATCTGCACCGTTGGCTGTCATATACAAGGCAAGTATCACGGAAAGCGGGGAAATCAATACATTTTCGTCCGCCTTAGCAGACTGTATGGTCTGCTGCATCAGGCGTACACCAAAGTCAGTCAGTGGATACTGTCCTTCATAATCAGCCAATGTGACCGTCGGAGCAGTCTGATTCTCTTCTTCCTTGTCAGAAATCGGTTCTGTCTTACCCTCCGGATTTTTCTTTCCTGTTTCTGAATTATCCAATTCCTGCATCAGGTTTTGGCTTTGAATCTGCGGGTCAGTAGTTCCTCCGCAGGAAACCAGGCTCAGTATCATGGTAGTGCAAAGTATTATTCCTAAAAAACGTTTTTTCATGTTGCTCCTTTCCGAGCAGCTTTCCTGCTCCTAACAAGTATTCTTCTACCTATTAGACGCAAGTTTAAAGATAAAGGTTTCATACCTATAATAAATTCAGCACCTCCGGAAATAATTCCAGGCTTCTCTTTAAAATACCGTTTACATGGGCAATTGCTACTCCGTAATTAGTCATCGGGACATCCGCTTCCTTAGCAAGGCTGATACGATGCTTCATCTCTGCTTCGTTTAACATACAGCCGCCACAGTGTACAATCAATTTATATTCCGATACCTCTGCCGGAAATTCTCCGCCGGAGGTAAAATCTATCTGCACCTTTGCATCAGAAAACTTCTGAATCCAGTTTGGCAACTTTACCGTACCGATATCACCGCACTGACGGTGATGGGTACAACCTTCCGCAATGAGGATTTTATCCCCATCCTGCAGTTTGGATAACATAGCCGCACCTTTCACCTGGGTTGCCAAATCGCCCTTATAGCGGGCAAACAGAATTGAAAAGGAAGTCAAAGGAATCTCCTGCGGCACCATCTTCGAAACCCTGCCAAAGGCCTGGGAATCAGTAATAACCATCTTCGGTGGTTTTGCTAAAGCTGCCAATGTCTGCAGTAACTCCGTATCCTGATATACAAAAGCCATACAGCCCGCATCAATAATATCACGGATGGTCTGCTGCTGCGGCAGAATTAATCGCCCTTTTGGCGCAGACTCATCAATCGGAGTAACGAGAATTACCACGTCACCCGGAGTAAGTAAATCTGCCACAATTTTTTTATTGTTTTCTTTGGTTTTTGCCAAGGAGCCTAACAAATCTTTTAATTCTTGAATGTTGATATTTTTTGTAGCACTGACGTGAATTTCCGGAAATGCATTCTGATTTTTATTGGTTTCCTCCGCATTAACTCCACCAGTCAATCCGCCACTTGCCGCTTCCGCCAAATCCACCTTATTCTTCACCACGACAAAAGGCAGTTTTTTCTCTTGCAATAACGCAAGAAATTCCTGCTCCTGTGTCCCCATCTCTTCCGTAGCATCCAACACTAACACTGCCACATCGGTTTTGGCTAAGATTTCTCTTGTCTTCTGCACACGAAGCTCACCAAGGGTACCTTCATCATCAAAGCCCGGGGTATCAATAATCACCACCGGTCCGATAGGAAGTAACTCCATGGACTTTTTCACCGGGTCGGTGGTGGTTCCTTTTACATCGGACACCACCGCCAGATTCTGCCCGGTAACTGCATTCACCAGGCTTGATTTGCCCGCGTTTCTTCTGCCGAAAAAGCTGATATGCACCCGCTCAGCAGATACCGTTTGGTTCAAACTCATAAGTATATGTCGGAACAAAAGTGCCCCTCTCCTTTCATTGCGATATGCTATTGCAACATTTAAAATCTAAAGTCACGTCTGTTGGAGTTCTTAATTTCCTCGATATGTTCCGCTGCAATTTGACGATTCTTTTCTCTAGGAATGTTTTTAAGTTCTTCCTGCACCATCTTATGGCCGATTTCCTTGGTCTCTTCACTTGCGTAATCCACCAGATACTCGGTAAGGGTCATGAGGGCATTCGGGTGACAGCAGTTGCCAATCTGGCCGCTCTTACACAGGCTCATGAAACGGTCGCCGGTACGTCCCAGACGGTAGCATGCGGTACAGAAGGACGGAATATGACCGTTCTCCATAAGCCAGCGAACAACTTCATCTAAGGAACGCTGGTCGGAAACGTCAAACTGCTCGGTATCATGAGGACGTTCTTCTGCAGAGTAGCCTGCATAACCGCCAACGGAGGTTCTGGAACCGCCGCTCACCTGGGATACGCCAAGCTTCAGAAGCTTTCCGCGCACCTCCTCGGTTTCACGGGTGGAAATGATGATTCCGGTATATGGCACTGCCAGACGGATGCAGGCAGTAATCTTTGCAAAAGTTTCGTCATCAATACCGTTGTCGAAATCGTCTGGATTGATGTCGTCTGCCTTCTTTAAACGAGGCACGCTAATGGTATGCGGACCAACGCCGAACACAGCCTCTAAGTGCTCTGCGTGCATCATAAGGCCTGCGAATTCATACTTGTAAAGCTCCAGACCAAACAATACGCCAAGACCAACGTCATCGATACCGCCCTCCATAGCACGGTCATGAGCCTCGGTATGATAAGCATAGTTGCTCTTTGGTCCGGTTGGATGCAGCTTTTCATAGCTCTCCTTATGATAGGTTTCCTGGAACAAGATATATGTACCGATGCCCGCATCCTTTAGTTTACGATAATTCTCCACAGTGGTAGCCGCAATGTTTACGTTAACACGGCGGATATCGCCATTCTTGTGATGTACGCTGTAAATGGTATCGATACACTCTAAAATGTACTCAATCGGGTTATTTACCGGGTCCTCGCCTGCTTCAATGGCAAGACGCTTGTGGCCCATATCCTGCAGGGCAATAACTTCGTTACGCACTTCTTCCTGGGTCAGCTTTTTTCTCGGAATAGTCTTGTTCTTCATATGGTATGGGCAGTAAACACAGCCGTTCACACAATAGTTGGACAGGTATAATGGTGCGAAAATGACAATACGGTTGCCGTAAAATGCCTTCTTGATTTCTGCTGCAATCTCATAAATCTTCTCAATTTTGTCCGGCAGATCACAAGCTAAAAGCACGGAAGCTTCTCTGTGGGAAAGTCCTGCACAGTTCCAACCGTCTTCGGTCTTTCTTGGACGCGCCTTCTCTAAAATTTCGTCAATCAATGCTACGTTTCTCTTGTTTGCCTCTGCATACTCTAAGGTTGCTCTAATTTCGGCGTCGTTGATAAATTCCTCCGCCTTCATGGATTTTGGATTATATGGTATCATGTTCTTTTCTCCTTTCTATTTTACTGCGTCGCCCCGGTCCACCACTACGGTGCACCCGATGGACGCCATACGTTTTTCTAATTCATTCTTTGCCTGTGCCGACTCCGCTCCGTCGGAGAGCTTGTTGTCGTACAACATATATTTTTTTCGCACCGAAGCCGGTGACAAATTCGGCATCACTACGTTTGCTCCGGCTAAGATTCCCCTCTCCCTGCCGTTTTCTGCCATAGTACCAAGAGCTGTGGTTGCCGGAAGCAACACCTTCGGATGAATCAGACGAATCATACTGAGAAGCAACAAGGTCGTCTCCACGGAACCTGCCGGTTCGTCCTTAAAGCAAGTGTCTTTATGTGGGATAAACGGTCCGATGCCGCACATCTCCGGCTTAAACTCTTCGATAAATTTTAGTTCCTCCGCTAACATTTCCACCGTCTGATAAGGTGAGCCCACCATAAACCCTGCCCCAACCTGATAACCGCACTCACGGAGCCACTGTAAGCATTCCATACGGTGTTTCCACGAGAGTTCTGCCGGATGTAGCTTCGTATAATGCCCCTCATTGGCCGTTTCATGGCGAAGCAGGTATCGGTCCGCCCCCGCTTCTTTCAGGGCCTTATAGCTCGATTTACTGCGTTCTCCGAGGGATAATGTCACCGCGCAGTCCGGATGATTTGCCTTGATACTATGTAATAATGCCACCAAACGCTCATCCGTGAAGTACCCGTCCTCGCCGCCCTGCAGTACAAAGGTACGGAACCCAAGCTCGTAACCTTCCCTGCAGCATTCCAAAATGTCTTCCTCTGTCAGACGATACCTCTCGCAATTGGGGTTACTCCGTCTGATACCACAGTAATAACAATCGTTTTTGCAGATGTTACTGATTTCAATGAGTCCGCGGATAAATACGTTGTTGCCATAATACTTTTCTTTTTCTGCCCGGGCTTTTTCTGCCAGATAGGCGGCTTCTTCGGAACCACAACCGGTAAGCAATGTAATATATTCTTCTTTTGACAATTTATGTTCTTCTGCCAGTTTATCGATTAGTGTTACTAATTCCATTTTCATAGCTTATACATCCTCATGGCTTATCACACTGGAAAACGCCGTTTTCACGCTGATGCCGGACAGTTTGCCGATTCTTCCCGCTAACGTAGATATTTTATCCTGCGGTGCATCAATGGCAATGCTGATGATGCTGATATTTTTCTGGCGGTACGGAATGCCCATCCGCCCGATGATATACATACTGTATTCGTGGAGGATGCTGTTCAGGGTTTCCACCGAATCTGCCTGTTCCACGATAATACTCATAACTGCTACCCGTGTTTCCATAGGTTCTCCTTTCCTAGGGGATTTCCTGACATGGATACGATACGATAAAATAGAAACATCGTACCTGTTTCTTGCGAAAAAGGTACGACGAAGAAGACATACGCATAGTATGTAAATGATTTTTCTTGTTTGTCGCCACCTTTCACGCAGAAGATTCTTTGTGTCAGGAGTTCTGATAATATTATACACTATTTTATGAATTAATTCAATAAAGGACACATAGTTTTTAGCTGATATACGACAAATCTCCCATCCGCTTCACAAACCGTTTTCCCTCATTATTCTCAAACATGAAAGAGACACCGCCTGCCATGCCAAACAGTTCAAACTCGTTCAGGGATTCCACCGGTAACCCTAAAAACATGGCATTAAATACACTGAGCAAGTCCCCATGGGAAACAATGATAATATTCTCAGCCTCACTTGCCATAATCTCGTCAAACAGCGGTTTTAGACGGTTCCATTCATCCCTGCGGCTTTCTGCATCGGAAAACAGACGGTCATCTATGGTTCTTTCCTGCATTTCCAGATTCTCACGAAGCCACTGCACTGACTTGCCGCAACATCTGCCAAGGTTACGCTCTCTAAGCTCCTGCCGGATGATTGGAGTAATACCAAGATATTCTGCCACAATCTCGCCGGTATGCTTTGCCCGGAGTAAGTCAGAGGCATACATGACATACTGCTTGCCCTTCAACTGTTTTGCAAGTTTCTCTCCGATTTTATTTGCCTGTTCTACGCCCAGCTCCGATAAATCCCAGTCCGTCCAAGAACCCACCATGCCGTTGGTGTGATGAATGGACTGGGTGTGTTGTATGGTAATGATGTTTTTCATAGATTATAACCCCTCTCTTTTTACCTATGCGTTCTTTTCCAACCACTCCATAATAAAATCAAACCGTTCCTGCGTCAATGCATGTCCCCCCGGATACCGCTTGTGATGCAGGCTTTGTGACACTCCTTGCTTGCCATATTCTATACCTGCTTTTTCAACAATTACAGATGCATCCATGGAATACTTATCCTCTTCTGCAGACGCAAGCAACAGTTTTCTTGGCGCCGTTAAAGAAACTAAATCGTCAATATCATACGGTCCATGAAATCCCGGAATCACACTTGCCATTTCGATGCCTACACCGTTTGCCATGCGGTGCTCATAGGTACAGGCACTTCCACTGGCACATGCAAAGGAAATCCTCTCATCTAGCGCCGCCAGAAACAATACCGTGTTTCCGCCCATGGAATGCCCCAATGTGCCGATACGATTTTTATCTACATACGGTAACTCTGCAAGCAGTGAAATACCGTTCATAGCATCGGTAAGTACCTGCTTCATCAGATAATCACCTTTAACGATGCGATAGCTCGCCTCATGAAAATGCTGCCAGAAATCAAAGCCTTCCACAGTCGAATCCTCACGGCGTTCTTCAAAGCAAATGGCGTCCGATGCCAGCACTACAAAACCTTTCTTTGCCAAAGCCGGACCAAAAGCCTGCAATGGATTGCCTGCCAAACCGCAAACTTCGCTCTTTCCAAGATGATGCTCCCGGTTGTGCTGATGATTAATCAAAACTGCAGGATTGCTGCCCTGTTTATCCGGGACTAAAAGGTATGCAGGGACTGTTTCAGAACCGGACACATATTTTATGTACTGACGAGTGTAACCGTCCTCTTTAGTGGAGGAAAGAACGGTATACTCCACAGAGGTATTACGTGCCTGTGTCATTTTAGATAAATCTATTCCTATCAATTTTGCTATGTCTTTTCTCATTTCTGACATTCTCTCTACCTCCTACCGCATCTACTAATTGATTTTTGAAACATGATTTTAAAATATTAAATTGAAATCCACCAGCATACACCAAATTTATCAATCACTGTAGCGCAACAACTGCTCCATGGAAGTTCACCAATTGGTTCCAGTACCACTCCTCCTTCGCTTAATACCTGAAACGCCTGATGAACAGCAGCTTCCGTTCCCATCTCAAATACATTAAAGGTCATGGTCTCCCATTTATTCTTATGTACTACTTCAATATCGCAAGGATTCTTCGCCTCTGCCAAAGCTAAAAATCCTTCACCGTTTACGGACAATTCGCAATGTTCATAGGCGGTATCCTCCGCGTTCTTAAATTCGCGGGTTATCTCCGCCCCAAATGCTTTGCAATAAATTTCAGCCGCCTCGTAACTATTCTTCACATAAACCTGAGTGTAGTTTTTCATACTCCCTTAGTTCCTCTCTTTCGAATTTACCTACTTCTTCTACTACGTATCAATCCGATTCAGTTCATGGATATTTTTGTTTCTGTAAACCAAATCATCTCTATTGATAAATCCAATGTTTTCCCAAAAGCCGTTTCCAAGTTCATTCTTTTTAAACACAACCAGCGCAACTTTGTTAATTCCTTCTGCATCCAAGGCAGACATCACGCTATCCACCAGACGTTTTGCAATTTCCTGTTTTCTGTATGCCGGTAAAACCGCAGTATGATAGATATATCCTCTTCTGCCGTCATGTCCGGCAATAATCACTCCAACGATTTTGTCATTATCTTCCGCCACAAAACAGGAGGTCGGATTTCGTTTTATATATTTCTCTATTCCTTCCCGATTGTCATCTGTGGAATTTAAACCCATTCCCGGAGTATTAATCCATAGGTCATATATTCCGTCATAATCTTCTATTGTCATTACACGGATATTTACCATCTCAATCTCAACCTCCATTTTTCTACTTTATCAACCCACCATGAAAATAGCACTCATAAATTTCTTTATCCTGAAAGAAAATTACTTCTTTTCCCTGAAACCATTCAAATTCACCGGATACCGTGCATTGATATTTATATGCACCGTTTACATATTCAGATGGTCCACGAAACGGCATTTCTTCCGGCACGTGCAACAACGCCGCCTTCAGAAAATCTCCACTAAAGTCATCCCCTGTCAGTCGTCCGATATAGTTCATTGCCCAATATGGCTTTTCAGAAATCCACAACGCTTCTTCACCTGCAAATTTTTCTCCACCAAGATAAGTATCATAATACATCATATTATCTTCCGAATAAACCAAATCGTGGGATTTTACTCTGGATGATGTGGTTTCTGCACCCTTTCCTGCATAAGTGTTTTTCTTTGCAGTAATTAAAAAATCAATAATATTCTTATTCATATTTGTTATCCTTTTATCTTCCAATCTTTGCAAGTATCTGCTTTTCATTCCTCTTTGCAAACTCGCTAAGCGAGTAAGAGCGGATTCTTTGGCTTACAATATTCGGCACTAAAAATCCATTGTTAGCGAGCTTTGCACAGCGGTTAATCACCGTTTTATTAGTTACCTCAAGCATTTTGCTGACTTCAATCGGCGTAAACTCCAGCAATCTCTTTTTCAAGAGAAACACTAAGAATTCTTTCTCCTTGGTATTCAAATAAGACAGACTTCCGTCTAAATCGTCTGCCTGCGCACCTCCTGCTATATCACATACTTTTTTCGAATATAATTCCATCATACGAAGGAAATAATTTACCCATATTTCCGGGTGTGGCGGATTTTCTCTACCGGAGTAATACAAGGCAGGCAAGCCCATCTGTAAAGATGCGTAATACTCTTCCGGGTCATAAGCAAAATATTCTTCCAATGAACCCAGTCCGCTAAAGCCATATCCGTAGAAATCCAGAATATAACCGGACAGAAGTCTTGCTGTTCTTCCGTTTCCGTCTTCAAAGGGATGAATCGTAACCAACTGATAATGAACGACTGCGGCCATAATCAATGGGTGGTCATCCGTCGTATTTACATAATTGACCAACTCATCCAACAACTCCGGTATATCGCAGTATTCCGGTGGAATATAATCCGGTTCGCCCGTTACCGAATCATACACTGCAAATAGCATGCCCGGAGGCATCGGTCCTCTAAGACCAATCTTTTCTTTGGATGCACCCTTTTCCACCAGGGCCTGTACTTCCAAAATCATTTCTTTCGAGAAAACTTCTTTTCTTTTTAGCTTTTCTTCTAACAAATTTAACGCCAGAAAATAATTTCTGATTTCCTGCTCCGGCTTTAAAAAATGCTTGTGTTCATCCCGTTCAATTGCTTCCGATGCCTGCTGCTCTGTCAGCGGGTTTCCTTCGATTTTATTGGATGCATAGGAACTTTTTTTCTTGGAATTTTTTCGCAATCTGTTCTTCGTCATTACCGGAAGTTCAATGGTACTAAGAGAAAAACGATTTTCATCAATCAATGCCATTTTTTTCAATATGTCATTAGTTAATGTAACCTTTATCATGGTATCACACCTTTCTGCTTTTCCTAAGAATAGTATACCACATCCGACGTAAAAATTCCATTATTATTTCACTATTATTTCACTAATTTTCACTATTTTTACACTATTTTTCACTACCGCATCAATTCTCGAATCCTTTGAAACTGCTCATTCAGCATCTCTGTATCTACATCACCCCTATCATCAAAAGCCGTTGCTTCCACGGTAAAATCGCTCTGATACCCGGTCTTCTTAATAAATGCAAAAAACTTATCAAAATCCACGTGCCCTTTGCCAATCGGAAGAGTCCGCAGGTTCGCCCAATCCATGTAGCCTCCGCCATAGTCATTTACATGATAGTGAAGGATGTGATTTTCCTTCCAAAGCCAGTCATACTCATCCTCATATAACAGGTCCATCTGCTCATGAAATGCCGCCATTTTTGTATCAAACACATACTTCATATCCGGGTAGATTTCCCGAAGCTCCCGCAGATGCTTCATCGGATTTTCCACGTTACAGACAATGTTTTCTACCATTAAAGTAAGACCGTGGCTTTTTGCTACCTCATTCAGATGCCGATATGCCCGGATGTTACTCCGGAAGTTAGAATCGGAAGTACGTCTGCCCCATAAGTGCAGCACCAGTTTTTCTGCGCCTAAATACTTTGCCACACCGCAGTCTGTTTCAAACATATGGTATGCTGCTGCCAGTTCTTCTTCGCCGCCCTTGCTGATAAGCTCGCCGATGTCCTTTGCGCAGTGCACCACCGGAATGTATAAGTTCAATTCCTTGATATAGCGTTTTACTTCTTCAATTTCCGGATACCATTCATCATCCACCATCAGCTCAAATCCATCGCAAGTCAGTGTCTTAGACAGTGGTTCCAACAACCGGTAATTGTAGCCGTTGGAACGGCCGGTAAAAGCTCCCGTGGAACATAAAATCTTATTCATACTTCTCTCCTGTTTCTCCCATAGACAAAGTTACTTCTTGCTGCAAATGTAAAGCAAATGCCCGGAACATCCCAACATTTCTCTCTTTTCGCAAATTGCCAGCCAGAGTTTTGCAAAGGCTTCCATTTCCTCATCGGACATAGCAAAATCGATGCGCTTTTCTGCCAGCTCCAGAATGCCGTTTACTGCAACCGTATGTAAGTGTTCCACCGGTTTGTCCATAAACAATTCTTCAAATTCTGCAACATCATACCCGGTAAACAACTGCTCCTCAAAATGGCGGATTTTATAATCCTCCGTGAAGTTTTCCTCAATACCTGCAAGCAGATTACCTTGTAAATAGTTGTCAAACAGAATGGCATAGACCGAAAGAAATGCCGCCAGAATCACACCCCCCGGCTTAGTAACACGAATTGCCTCGTCAATGGATTCCTGCACGTCCTGCGGCTCATACAAATGATACAACGGTCCAAACAACAGAGTTACATCAAAGGAATTGTCCGTAAAGCGGCTTAAATCCAGGGCATCTCCCTGATAGGACTGAATGTCTGTCAATCCTTCACTGTTTTTCTTTAACACCTCCAGGTTATGCTCCACCAGCTCCACTGCAGTTACATCATAGCCTGCCTTTGCCAAAGTAATAGAATACCGCCCGGTTCCGGCACCAATTTCCAGAAGCTTGGCACCTTCCTTCGCATACTTGTTGATATAATGCATTGTGGTGATATACTCCATCTGACCGTGCCGATTTCTGCCAAGACGCGCATCCTCATCTATTTCGTTATAAAACGAACTTACTATTTCTAAACGTTTACTCATAATTTCCCTCCAGTAACAGCTCCATTACCCGTGTTTCCCGTTCAATCCAGACACCGCCGTTTTCTTCGCCGTGATCATCCTGCCGGTTCTTTCGGATCGCTTCTTCCAAGGTCACAAACACCAAAGAATACTGCTCTTCTATTTCATGTACATCAAATTCCGTTGCATCAATTTCTTCTTTTGCCTCGCAAAAATAATAATAATTTTCCTGCTCAAAGATGGTGTTTACAAAATGACTGCTCTTGCTTAACCGCAGGGCAGAACCATATTCTTTGATGCTTTCCGGAATTACCACCAGTCCGGATTCTTCCTTTACTTCACGGATAAGGGCCTCCTCATGACTTTCTCCCTCTTCAATTCCGCCACCCGGAAACATGTAATAATCGAACTTACCGTTATGTACTAAAGCAAGCTTTCCGTCCCGCTTGATAATTGCCCGTACGGAAGGACGGGTGGAATGGGGCCACTCCGGATAATAATCTTGTAAATCAACGGTAAATAAGCGCTTCATACTCATCTCTCTCCATTTTCAATTCAACAACCGTCCATGTTTCTCCAAACAGCGGAATGTTGAAATTTTCTCCCGTTTCTATGAATCCTGCCGCCTTGTAGCAATGATATGCCGCCGGATTATTATCAAACACGCCCAAGGTTACCTTCTCAGCACCTAAAAATTCGAAAGCATATTTGGTTGCCAGCTGTACCATTTTCTTGCCGTAGCCCTTGCCACGCTTTGTATCATCCACAATAATAAAACCAAGGCGGACAACGGTTCTTTCCTCGTTATTGAAACGTAAAATCAAACTTCCTACAATACCGTTTTCATCCAAAGCAGTCATCGGATAGAAATTATCCAAATCCGGGCAGTCGCCGTTGTTGTCGATATACTTTTTGTTCATATCCTCTGCGGTAATCGGAAAAGACTCGTAGCGGTCAGAAGTCCAGCGTCGAAAGCTTTCTTCGTCCTTGCACCAGCTTACAATTGTTTCCGCATCGCAGGGTTTATATGGTCTAAGTTTCAGCATGGTTACATCCTCCTAAATCTCCACCTCAAATTTTCCTCTGCTCCACAACCACATCGGCGTGTGCACGTCAATCGACACCAACTCCGTACCCTGCAAAAGTTCTGCCCAGCGGCTTGCCAGAAGCTCCTGCACATTGGAATATCCTGCCTCTTCTTCAGAGATTATGCCAAGCCTCGTACTTGCCTGTACCACATGGGTGTCCGGTGCCACAGTAATATTTTCTCTATCTACAAACTGAATGTCCGTGTACTGTTCTAACACATACAGCCAATAGTTGCAGATTTTATTACCGCCAAGATATGGAAACTCCTTTTTGTGGGACTGTATGTATTCCTTCACTTTCTTTACAGAAAAATCGTTGCAGATAAATAAATTTCTGATATCTCCATCCAGAGTGTTCTCGATAGTTTCGCACAAAGTTTTCCAAATAATTGGCTGCTTGTTCGGCTGCAGAGCTACCTTGTATTTTACAAGATAATCACGCAGGATTTCTTCATCCATGTTGCATACTGCTTTGGCATCAAATACACTTCTTGCCGTTTCATCTGCATACATACGGTTGGCACACTCCCACAATACATAGGAATTTCTCTGGTAGTTCAGCGCCATCGGAAGGGTGAAATACATATAGTTTTCCTTGGATTCCTTGTCCAAATGTGGATTTTCATCCTCCGGCATTTTTTCGCCGCCAAGGAGACCATCTTGATGAGCCTTTCGTAAATTATAAACTTTTCTTAGTATCTCTTCTTGATTTTTTGAGTTAAAAATCATATTTTCTACTCCCGTTAGAATTTTTTTCAATCCTTTTCAAACATCCGGTTATTGTAACTTCTCCACTTTTCCGCTATGATAAATCCAGAATCGATTCACAAATAAAATACATACTACAATAAAAAGGAGAACTATTTTATGACACTGGATTTACTTACCATCGGTTATCAAATACAGTCCCTACGAAAATCCAAAGGTTACACCCAGAACCAACTGGGCGACCTTGTAGGTGTTTCCTTTCAGGCCGTTTCCAAATGGGAACGCGGGGAGACACTACCGGACATTGCTACTTTTGCCATTCTTGCGGAAGTTCTGGATACCACCATGGATTACCTGCTTCACGGCGGAAAAAAAGTTACAGAATACAAAGGCCGCAAGACCATGGATGACATTAAGAAGGGCATTAACTGCCTTATTGACATGGGAAATCTCTTAGGCCGTGAAAATCTTCTGTACCGCTGCGCCATCGATGGTATCGATGAAAAAATGAACATGGAAATCGAAGACTACTTAAGCCAGCCATACACCTATGAAGCTATGGTTGCCGAAGCAGCCATCCAATGCATGATGTCCGGCTATTATATCGACGTCAAGGATATTGAAAAAGCCTTTATTTCCGAACACTGGAAACAGGTGGTATTTGATTTTGCAAATAAAAATCAACAATAAATTACATATGCTCAAACAGTTCCGCTGGGGTTGAAACAATCATTTCAGCCCCGGCCTCTTCTAACACTTTTTTATCCCGGAACCCCCAGTCCACTGCAATACAGTCCATTTCAGCATTCTTTGCAGTTTGCACATCCACTTCGGAATCTCCGATGTAAACCGCCTGAGCTTTCTCTATCTGCAAGTTTTTTAGTACCTCATTTACCGTATCCGGCGCAGGCTTTCTGGCGATTCCGGTACGTTCGCCCACTGCCTCGTCAAAATAGCCCGGAAAATACTGCTCGCAAAGAGCCTTCACCGCATAATCTGCTTTATTGGATACCACAGCAAGCTTCACGCCTTGTTTCTTTAAAGCATTCAGTAATTCCATGATACCATCATAAGGTTTTGTTTTATCTGCACAATGTACTCCGTAATGTTCCTTAAATTGCTCAAACATCCGGTCAATTTCTTCCGAGGATGTGCCCTTTGGTGCGCTGCGTTCCAAGAGCTTCCGAATGCCATTGCCCACAAAATTTCTAACCTCTGCTAACGTCCGCTCCGGATATCCGAATTGCCGCATGATATAATTGGTGCTGTCTGCCAAATCCTCCAAAGTATTCAACAAAGTTCCGTCTAAATCAAAAATTGCCAGTTGGTATTTCATGTCTTTTCTCCATTTTTTATCTTAATCCATTGCTCCACACCCAGGAATAGAACTGTTCCTTCGGTGGCATCTCGTACTCATAATCTAATTGGGTTTTGGCAGAATCAATTAACAAAATAGCCTCGTTCAGCACTTCCTCCGGCGACTTTCCTGCCACATCTATAGAAAACTCATTGACTAAAAGCGGACGCGACCCAATTTTCTTCGTCATCTTTTCTAGCAGTTCAAAATCAATCAGCCCGTCTCCACGATACTTCATCTGACTGCAATTCTGCTCATAATCACTGCAAACCAGTTTTATAGTGATATAGTTGTACCCCTTAAACACCACCGGAATCTCTCTGGTGCGCAGGTCATCAAAATCTCCGCTGATGACATTTTTAATGCCCAGCTCATGGAATTTTTTCAGCTGTGCCACACAGCATTCCCAGCAGACATTTTCTTCAAAAATTCCGGCATCGACCCCCTCGAGGACACCGAATTCCGGCACCATGCTCATTTCCGCAAAAGCACCTTTGTAATGCTCAAACAGTCCCTTTGACAAGGTAGTTTTACCAACGCCGCTGGGACCGATAATAAATATAAAATCTCTCATCTGTTTTCCTCAATTTCTCTTTACAGAGTAATCCAATACTTATAATACTGCTCTCCGTCCAATACAAACGGTTCTTCCTGTTCCTTCTTTCCACCACACTTTTCTGTGGTTTTGCAGGATGCCACATTGTCGGTATCACAGGTCAGCAGGACTTTGTCCATGCCTGTTTTTTAGCCACTGCAAGCACCTGCTTCAGCATTTCTGTGGCATACCCTTTCCTGCGCTCTTCCGGTATCACGCTAAACCCAATATGCCCGCCGATAACCGCCAAAGCTTCATTTAACGTGTGACGTAATTCAATGCAACCTACCACTTTCTCATCACTTTCTCTGACTGCAAAATAGGTACTGGCCTGCACGCCAAGCAAATTGTTATCCGGCTTTTCACACTCTTTTACCAGCCACAGCCATTCCTCATATTTTTCACAATGATGTAAGCCTCTGCTACCATTGATGGAGCACTCCCCGGCAGACAAAAACGCCTGACGGAACTCCATCACGTTGGAAGCAGGAAGGTCTGTTGCTTTTATTAATTTACACATACAATGTTGCCTCCAACGCAATATACAATTTTCCCAAATTGTGGTTTGCCCCGTGAAGTCCTTCTACTTCATATCCGCTTGCTTCCAAAACATCTCCAGCTTCCAGGAAATCGTATAATTCCAATCCGTAGAAATCACACACCGCCTGCACTCCTGCCACTTCCATTTCAACCGCAATACAGCCTTCTGCTTTCCGCTTTGCAACCAAGCCCTTAGTTTCCCTAATCATAGAGTCCGTG
>JAGAQI010000073.1 GCA_017622795.1 Lachnospiraceae bacterium | reverse complement strand
TTCGTAATCCATTCGTTTTGGTCCGACAATACCTATCTTTCCATAAACACCATCTGTTAATTCATAGGTTGCTGTAACTACGGAGCAGTCTTTCATGGATTCCACCGTAGTCTCATTTCCGATGTAAACCTGAATTTCATTGGAATCACCAACCTCTTTTTTCATCAGCTCCGTGATTTCCTTCTTTTCTTCCAGTGCATACAGCAGTTGGGAAACATTGTTATTATCTCCGAGCTCCGGATATTTTAACATATTAGTAGTACCGCTGGTGTATACCTTAACTTTGTCTTCTTCACTGATAGCTTGTGCAATAGCATCTAAAATATCACTTACGATGCTTCCAAAACCATCAGACTGCATTTTAATCTGCTGAATTACATCCAAGTTGATTTCGGATAAGTCAAGACCCTGTAAATACGTATTTAACAGGATGTTCAGCTTTAAGATAACCTCTTTATCTACGGCTACGCTGGTGGAAATCATTTTGTTCTTTACTATATTACCTTCGATGACAATAATAGCAAGAAGCTGTGTGGCATCCACTTCGGTAAGCTGGATAAACTTAATTTTACGGCTGCGGTACATTGGTGTTGTAACCATGGCAGCATAATTGGTGTTAACTGCCAGAAGCTTTGTTACCTGCTCCAACATGTTTTCCATTTTGTCGACCTTTTCCAGTTTTTCACGAAGCTGATTTCTCATTTCTTCCACTTCATGGTCTTTGGTTTCCATCATGGTGTCTACATAAAGACGGTAACCTTTATCAGAAGGAATACGGCCGGCAGAGGTGTGTGGCTGAATGATGTAACCCATCTCCTCCAAATCTGCCATTTCGTTGCGGATTGTTGCCGAACTTAAATTCAAGTCGGTAAACTTAGAAATGGTTCGGGAACCTACCGGTTCACCGGTTTCTAAATAGTTACGGATAATAGCCTGCAAAATTTTCAGTTTTCTATCGTCTAACTGTTCCATCCGGCACCGTCCTTTCTTATTGTTAGCACTCGTTTGGTTGGAGTGCTAACACCTTCTGGATATAAAATAGCACCTGACCAAAGAAAAGTCAAGTGCTATTCTGAAATTTTTTTTGATTTTAATGGTTTTCTAATAATCCACGTAAATTACCATTTACTTTTTGATATATCGGAAGGTTATTTCCAGTGTTTTTACTTGTCCGAACTGTTCCTGATCCATTGGAGTCGGTGTACAATTCATTGCACTTCCCATCATAGATCTGGCATCCGCAGGAGGTGCGGTTACCCATGCATTGTAAAGATTTACTCTGGTACAAATACCGTCATCACTGGTAGTATAAGGAAGACCGGTCATCTTAACCACTTCGCCGTTAATCTTTATTTCTGTAATATGTACTACATAGCCCGGGAATAATTTTTCACCGTTACCGATACCTAATGCACAGAAGGTAACACCGTTTGCCGCTCCGTTATAGGTACCTGTAAAATCAAGAGCTACGGTATATGTACCCTCACCGGTAATTTCCACATCGGTTGCCACCAAACCTGCGGTTGCAGAACCCGGGGCATATACATCACCTACGCTGTAGCTGGTTCCCCAGTCACTGGAGGTGTACATAATCCATGCCTTTGCTTCGTCATCCGCAAGAGCTTCTGCTTCCTGGGCGGCAGCCAGTGCAGTATCCATTGCATTCTTGGCATTTGTCTCAATCTGTTCTCTTGTTAATGATTTTTCAGCTTCGTAATTTCTTCCGATAAAGAAGTCTTTATAATCGTCAATAAGTTCACACTTATTTCTGTTGTACATATTATTGCAGTCCCAAAGCACCGGGCAATAACCGTATAAATCGCAGTTTGCCAGGAAGTTTGTCATATATTCTGTTCTCTGGTTCTTTACAGCATTTCCTTCATATAAAACACCCCACTCACCGATAACAATACCGTATCCCTGTTCCGTATACTTTGTCATCTTGGCAAGCATATCATTCATGGACTGGTATTCCTGCTTGCTGCCCCAGTCTTCTACACTGGTGAAAATACAGTAGTTGGATGGATCATAATAATGTACCGATAATAACAGCTTACCGTCTGCCGTATCCGTTGGCATCTTAAATCTGCTGTCACAGGTCATGGTAATATCCGTATTATAGCCTGCAATTAACAGAAAACGATCTGCATTGTTTCCGCCGGTTGCACGGATAGTATCAACAAAAGCCTGATTAATCTTATGGGCAGTTTCATAACACTCACTCTCGGAAAGAGAACCGGAATCCGGACATACATCCTTATCATTTAAACGGTTACCTAATTCTTCATTACCGGATTCAAAAATCAGTTTGTAGGATCTGTCACCATACTCTTCCGCAATCTGTCTCCACATTTCGGTATACATTTCCATGGCAGCATTTCTGGTTACTTCGGTTGCGGAACCGAACATTCCCCACCAGCCGCCGTCCCAGTGGTCATTGACGATAACGAACATATCCGCATTGATGGCATAATCAATAATTTCACCTACACGGTCTAAATAAGCCTGATTGATGGTATAATCGCCATCCTCATAATTCATGGCATTGGTCCATGCCACAGGAACACGTAACGTGTCAAATCCTGCCGCCTTCATGCCACTCACCATTTCCTGGGTAGTGATTGGCTGTCCCCATGCGGTTTCATAAAGGGAAGTTGCCTTACCCACGCCATGGGATGCACGGCCATAGGCTTCCATGGTATTACCAAGGTTAATGCCGTTACCCATCAGCTCTGCTACTTCCAAAGCGTTTAACTTCTTTAAATCAGGAGCTGCTGCATCTGCTGCCGGATCTACGGTAAATTTCGGATCAACCTCTCCGGTCTGATCCGGGGTCAGCGTAGGTGTCGGCGTTGCGGTAGCATCCGGTGCCTGCGTCGGTTCCGGAGCTTTGGTTGGCATTTTCCAGCCTTCCGGGGTTGGTGTTGGGGTAATTACCGGGTGTTCATGTTTTACACCACATCCCATAAACATTCCTGTCAGCATAGTTACCGAAAGTAACACTGCTGCCAATTTTTTCATTGTTTTTTTCATTTGTTTCCTCCTCCATTGTTATAACAGTAATTCTGTCATAGCTTCTCTTTATATTTGAACGCCTAACGGCGGACAAATTCTTCCGGAACAAACTCCACAAATACCTGATTACTTACATCGATACCGGCATCTGTCAGGGCGATGACATCACCCTGAATAACAAGTAAGCCTTGCCGTTCCAATTTTTTTATAGCACTTCCGTACACCGTTTCTATCGGTTTGCCAAAACGCTTCTGAAATTCCGCACGGCTGATACCGCACATCATACGAAGTCCGAGAATCATAAACTCTTCCATCTGCTCTTCCTGCACCAGGCGCTCGATTTCACGACGTACATCTTTACCTGCTTCTGCTTCTTCCATATACGTAAGAAGGTCTGTTTCATTATGATACCTGGCATTGGTAAATAAGGAAGAGGCTCCGAGTCCTATCCCCAGATATTCCGTTCCTATCCAGTAGGAAGAATTGTGGCGGCTTTCATATCCCGGCTTGGCATAGTTAGAAATTTCGTACCGATGGTAACCCGCCTGTGCCAGACGCTCTTTTGTATACGCATACATCGTGCGGTCGGTTTCCTCATCGGGAAGTTCGCTTTCCTTCGGCATCCCCTCTGCATATTGACTGTAAAACGGTGTACCCTCTTCCACAATTAAACTGTAGGAAGAAATATGCTCCGGATTCAGTGCAAGGATTTCCTCCACATTTTCCTTATAGTCTTCTAAACTCTGACCCGGCAGGGCAGACATCAAATCAAGACTGATATTGTCAAATCCGGCGTCTCTCGCCCACAAAACCGTCTTCTTTGCATCCTCAAAGGAATGTATTCTGCCAAGCACTGCTAATTCGTTATCCTTTGCAGACTGTACACCGATACTTAACCGGTTGATACCAAGCTCTTTATATCTCTTCAGCTTTTCAAAAGAAGCAGTACCCGGATTTACCTCCAGAGTCACTTCGGCTGCTGCCATATCTACAAAGAAGCTTCTTTTCACAGCATCCAAAATTTGTTCAATTAAAGAAACGTCCAGCACCGACGGAGTGCCGCCTCCGAAATAGATGGTGGCAAGTTCGTATTCCTTTGTCAGTTCTTTATATCCGGCAATCTCCTTACAGAGAGCATCCGCATAACGCTTCTTTACCGCATCATCCGCAGGAGCAGATAAAAAATCACAGTATTTACATTTTTGTACGCAGAACGGAATGTGGATATACAAGCCAAGCGGCCGTTTCGGTTCTGCTTTTTTCTTTTTAAAAAACAACATATTAGTTCTCGTCCAGCTTTAATACGCTCATGAAGGCCTTCTGCGGGATTTCCACGTTACCAACCTGTCTCATGCGCTTTTTACCTTCCTTCTGCTTTTCCAGAAGCTTTTTCTTACGGGAAATATCACCACCGTAACACTTGGCCAAAACGTCCTTACGCATAGCCTTTACGGTTTCTCTGGCAATAATCTTACTGCCCACTGCTGCCTGAATCGGAATTTCAAACAGGTGTCTCGGAATTTCGTCCTTTAAGCGTTCGCACATTCTGCGTCCGCGTTCATACGCAGTATCCGCATGGACAATAAAGGACAGGGCATCCACCTCTTCCTTATTGATAAGAATATCTAACTTTACAAGGTTGGACGGTACATAACCCTTTAACTCATAATCGAAGGAAGCATAACCCTTGGAACGGGACTTCAGCGCATCGAAGAAATCGTAAATAATTTCATTAAGCGGAAGCTCATACTTAAGCAGGGCTCTGGTCTGTTCCATATATTCCATGCCAAGATAAACACCGCGGCGCTCCTGGCAAAGTGTCATAATGGCACCCACAAACTCGGTAGTTACCATGATTTCCGCAGAAACCATCGGCTCTTCCATATGTTCAATTTCCGATGGGTCCGGTAAGTTGGACGGATTGGTAATGTCAATCACTTCGCCATCGGTCTTATATACTTTATAAATAACACTCGGTGCAGTAGTAACCAAATCTAAATTATACTCACGCTCCAGACGTTCCTGGATAATTTCCAGATGAAGAAGTCCAAGGAAACCGCAACGGAAACCAAAGCCAAGGGCGATGGAAGTTTCCGGCTCATAGAACAGGGACGCATCATTTAACTGAAGCTTTTCCAACGCGTCACGTAAATCCGGATACTTGGCGCCGTCTGCAGGATACATACCGCAGTACACCATCGGATTTACCTTCTTATAGCCCGGCAGCGGCTCTGCACACGGACGGTCCGCATCAGTAACGGTATCACCCACACGGGTATCCTTTACATTCTTTAAGCTGGCAGTAATGTAACCTACCATACCGGCAGACAGTTCGTCACAAGGAATAAACTGACCCGGTCCGAAAATACCCAGTTCCACTACTTCTGCAGAAGCTCCTGTTGCCATCATTTTAATTTTGGTACCCTTCTTTACGGTACCCTCCATGACACGTAAGAATACGATAACACCCTTATAGGAGTCATAAATGGAGTCAAAAATCAGTGCCTGCAGCGGTGCACCCGCATCCCCCTTTGGCGCAGGAACCTTTGCCACAATTGCTTCTAATACATCTTCAATATTTAAACCGTTCTTGGCAGAAATCAGCGGTGCATCCTCCGCTACGATACCAATCACGTCTTCAATCTCTGCAATCACACGCTGTGGTTCTGCACTTGGCAGGTCAATCTTATTAATAACCGGAATAACATCCAGATTGTGATCCACCGCAAGATAAACATTTGCTAATGTCTGGGCCTCAATACCCTGGGCAGCGTCTACCACCAGTACCGCACCCTCACAGGCTGCCAGACTACGGGAAACCTCATAGTTAAAGTCTACGTGTCCCGGAGTATCAATCAAATTGAAGATATATTCCTCTCCGTCTTTTGCCTTATAAATGGTACGCACGGTCTGCGCTTTAATCGTAATGCCACGTTCTCTTTCCAGTTCCATGTTATCAAGCACCTGGGCCTGCATTTCCCTGCTGGTAAGAAGACCGGTTTTTTCGATAATGCGGTCTGCCAGTGTAGATTTTCCGTGGTCGATGTGTGCAATAATACAAAAATTTCTGATTTTGCTCTGGTCAACTGTTGCCATAGTTCCTCCATTTCCGGAGATGTTTTCTTTACCATTCTAGCCAAACCTCTCCTCAATTACTATCGTAAAAATTCTTGATAAAATACCTCACTTTTGTGCGCTTTACTTCTGCGCATACAAAACCAGAATAATAGTAACTGATTCCACGGATTCTGTCAAGATTTCCTTTCTTATCCACCCAGCACCTGATGCAGTACATCCGCCAACGGTTCCATGGCATTTTTTGCTTCCTCTACCGTGTTTTTTTCCGTTCCCAGCTCGACTAAAAGAAACCTTTCTTTTAAATGCATATTATACCGGTAATCCTTTAAAAAAATTCGATTCATAAGTCCCGGATACATCTCATCTCCGATTAATTTCATTTGGAAGCTAAACGCCAGATTGTCCTTCAGATTATCGTTTGGCAGATACGTAAGCTTTCCCTTGGTATTTCTGCAAAGGCCGTTAAACAGCATCACTTTTGCTGTCTGCCTGCCGTTTACGGTTACTACCCGTTTTTCTCCCGCATCCCTGTGCAAATCAATTACAACCTCTATGGACGGATACTCCTTCAGTAATTGTTCCAAATGCGTTAAAGCATCATTGTATGCAAAGTTCCGGTTATCCTTTCCGTTTTTCCGGTCAAATACCGTAGTGTCATGCATTACCTGATATCCATACTTTTCTTCTAAAACCTCCGCAAGTAATGTTCCTACTCCTACCACGGTGTCTTCTGTTTCCCCCGGTCGACTGTCCGCAAAACCTTCCGACGCATGGGTATGAAAGATTAAAATTTGCGGTTCCTCCGGATTATCAGGAATTTGCAGAGACAGGTCCTTAGAAATAAAATACTCTGCATCGAAATCCGTCTCCGTCATTTTTGTTGTTGCATTTACTATGTAAAGATTCTCTTTTAAATAAGTAACATTCAACAAATCTTCCAGGACATATTTTTTTCCGACAATATCTGCCACCTTAACAGACCGTTCCGGAGCCGGTCCGTAGGTTGGCACCGGTGTTGCCGTAGGTAACGGAGTAGGCGGTACCGTAGGGGTTGGAATCCATATCCCGCCGACTTGTCTGTTTAATATAGTATCGTTGCCGGTGGCATACTCCACCACCAGCATGTTTCCTGTTGCCTGCTCGTCCTCTTTCTCCGCATACACCGAAGAAGAAAGCCCCTTTGACTTTTCTTTCCACGCCTCCGGTAATGCCCGAAGAAACAAAATCGCAAAGCAGGCAAACAATATAATTTCAATTTTAATATTTCTCTTTTTGATTGACACGATTAATCCCACCTGCTATCAATTCGCTCACATACTGTACCGCACTGTCAATGGTCCGGGGCATAACAAAAAACTCCTTCACATCCTCCGCGTCTTCTTCCTTCGCAATCGTTACTGCATCCAGCACCGTAGGCACTCCGATGGCAATCACCGGACATCCCAGGCTTTTTTCATTTAATTCTTTCCGGTTATTTCCCACACCGGCCCCCGGACTGATTCCCGTATCCGTCAACTGGATCGTTGTATTTAATCGTTTCGGACTTCTGGCTGCCAAAGCATCCACCGCAAAGACTACATCCGGTTTTGTCTGTTCCACTACCCCACGGATCAGCTCCATGGTTTCCATACCGGTTTGTGCCATAACGCCCGGTACAAGTGCACTAACCTTACGATATTTCTTTCCTACCGCTTTCCCCACGCTTTCTTCCTGAAAATAGTGCCTGGTGACCATCAGATTATCTATTGTCAGAGGTCCGACCGCATCGGCGGTTACCTCCCGGTTTCCTAGCCCCACGACTAACACATGTTCTGCCTTCTTTCCTGCCAGCAATTCCGTTAGTTGATGTGAAAGCTCCGCTTCCGCAAGTTCCTTAAGTGCTTCTTCCTCTGAAAGCAGTTCCGGAAATTCCATAGTAATATAAGTACCGGTTGGCCGTCCCAAAGCTTTTGCGCCTTCTTCATTTTGAATCTGTACCACGGTCACCTTCATGTTCTTTCCCGGATTCCGGTTTTCTGTTATAACAACACCCTTTGGATTCTCCGGCATTTCCCGGTACTGCTCTGCTCCGACTGAAGCACCAATTTCCATTTCCATTGCTTCTATAATTAAGTCACTGCGATATGTCATTCTTTACTTCCAACCTCCACTGACAAGCATCCAAAATGCATCTTGTATATAGTATGTAAAAATACCGCAAAAAAATACTACATATATTTTAAAAAGAGGGCTTGACTTTTTCTTTTTTATAGATTATTATTATACAGTATGTTTTTAGTGAAACGTCCGTGTCCTGTTTCACTAGAACAGGATCATGCAAGAGAAAAAAGAGATTATTGCATTGGAGGTGTTTTCATTGGCTAACATTAAATCTGCTAAGAAGAGAATCAAGGTTATCGAAACTAAGACTTTAAGAAACAAGATGACTAAGTCCAAAATCAAGACTTTAGTAAAGAAGGTTGAAGCTGCTGTTGCACAGAACGATAAGGCTGCTGCTACTGCTGCATTAACAGAAGCTGTTGTTGCTATCGACAAGGCTGCTGCTAAGGGAATCTTCCATAAGAACACAGCTGCTAGAAAGGTATCCAGACTCACTAAGGCTGTTAATACACTTGCTTAATTAATTGGCATAAACCTATAAGGTTACAAACGCCGTAGTGAAAACTACGGCGTTTTCTGTTTTTAAGGAGGATTCAACATGAAAGTAAATTCTGTTAAAGGAACCAACGATTATTTACCAAAGGAAACCGCCCTGCGCGACTATCTTCAAGGTAAAATTTTAGAAACCTACCGTGCCTGCGGTTTTGAACGCATTACCACTCCGATTCTGGAAGATATCGAAAATCTGGATAAGAGTGAAGGCGGCGAAAACTTAAATCTCCTGTTTAAGATTTTAAAGCGCGGTGAAAAATTACAGGAAGCCATTGCCTCCGGCAATCCAAAGGAATTGTCCGACATGGGTCTGCGTTATGATTTAACTCTTCCGCTCTCCCGTTACTATGCATGCAACCGTAATTCCTTAAGCACTCCGTTTAAGGTAATCCAGATTGACCGCGTATTCCGTGCAGAACGTCCGCAAAAGGGCCGTCTCCGTGAATTCGTGCAGTGTGACATTGATATTTTAGGTTCTTCTTCCACTAACTGTGAAGTAGAATTAATTGATACCACAGCAAAAGCATTACTTAACATCGGCATTGAAAATTTCAGAATCCGCATCAACGACCGCCGCATCTTAAAGAACTTAATCTCTGCGGCAGGCTTTGAAGCAGCAGATGCAGACAGCGTTTGTATCACCTTCGATAAATTAGATAAAATCGGTGCGGAGGGTGTCAGAAAAGAACTTCTTGATAAGGGATTTGCAGATGCTACCGTAGAAAAGTTTGTTTCCATGATGAGCATTACCCCATTCACCTTAGAGGAAGCAAGAAAATACTGTACCGACACAGAAGCCATCGACAGTGTTGCTTCTATCATCGATACCGTAAAACAGTTATCCGGTGACCGTTACCAGATTGAATACGACCGTTCCCTTGTTCGTGGTCAGGGCTACTACACCGGCACTATCTTCGAGGTAGAATCCTTAGACTTCGGTTCCTCCATTGCCGGCGGCGGTCGTTACGACAATATGATCGGTAAGTTCATCGGCGAAAGCGTTCCGGCAGTTGGTTTTTCCATCGGCTTTGAGCGTATTGCCAGTATCTTAATGGACAAACAGGCAAAGCTTTCCGGTGCCCGTCCAAAATTAGCGGTTATCTATCCGGAAAATGATGTAGTTGCTGCTATTAAGAAAGCCGACGAATACCGTGCAGAATATGATGTTACGTTATTTGAAAAGCCAAAGAAAATCGGTAAGCTTTTCGGCAAGTTAGAGGATGCCGGTTTCTATGGCTGCCTCATCTTAGACGAATCTTCCGATATTAAGATTTTACAAAAATAAAAAAATAACCGTGCATAGACCGTTAGCGTTGTAAGGTGACCCCAAAAAATTAGATTTTTAGGTCTAACTTTTTGGGGTCAGTTCACGGGTCTGGCACGGTTATTTTTTTATTTCTTTTTTTGCAGTGCAAATTTCAGTACCTGCATTGCTGTTCTCTGCAGTTCTCCTCGGGTAATTCCCTCCGGCTTACCTAAGGTTTCCAACAGCGTTCCGTCGGAAATATACTCTTTTTCCTTGCTTCCGACCACGCTACCCGGCATTAAAACATCCACTCCGGCACGAACGCGGTAGGCATTATCCCTCAGATTCGGGAATTCCGGACTTGATGATTTCTGCATCCACCAGTCGGTCATAATGACACCGTCATACTTCCACTCATCCCTGAGTACCGTCTTTGCCAAATCAAAATTATAATGACTCCACACGCCGTTTATCTTATTGTAGGATGTCATAATATTCTTTGGATGCGCTTCCTTTACACAGATTTCAAAGCCACGCAAATAAATCTCACGCAATGCTCTTCCCGATACCCTGGAATCATTATGATGGCGGTTTACCTCCTGATTATTGCAGGCAAAATGCTTTGGGCAGGCCGAACGGCCATTCTTCTGGATTCCCCGGACTGCCGCTGCGGCCATTTTTCCGGATACATACGGATCTTCGGAAAAATATTCGAAGTTTCTTCCGCATAACGGATTTCTGTGTATATTTAAGCCCGGAGACAGTAAAATATCTACATCAAAGCGATCCAGTTCATCTGCCATCTTCTCAAACATCTGCTCAATCAGTTCCACATTCCAGGTACAAGCCAATGCAGTTCCGCATGGCATTAAGGAAGTATAGCGCTTAATACGCAAACCTGCCGGTCCGTCCGCTGTTACAATTACCGGCACCGCTTTTTCGCGCAAAGATGGGTAAAAACCTCCAAAAACACCGGTATTTCCGCCTACTCCGGACGGTCGGTCCATCGGGCCTTCTCCTCTGGTCAATGCTTCCAGTTCATCATCCGTCAGCTGCGCTACAAAGGCTTCCAACGGAACATTTCCTTTGACAACCTCAGAGAAAAGGATTCCTCTGTCGCCGGTTACCGAAATCTCCTCCGGAAGTTCCTCTAAAATCCGGCGCTTCATATTCACCTGCCCCTTTTCCACGGTTTCTCTTCCCGGGAAATACTGTTTTCCGTCTTCAATCGGGAACAAACGCTCAAATTCCTGCTGCACCGGACAGATTTCTTCTAAACGGCGGAACAATCTTGTTTCCTTGATTGCCGTACCTCCGGCATTACGGAACACAACTCTTCCTTTTGTATTGCTTACACCAAAGAAATACCAGTAATCTCCCTTTTCTAAAACATAGGTATTTTTATAGCCTGTCTTTCCGGAATCGTCAAAGGCTGCCAGCTGCTCTAACGGCACTTTAAACATCAAATCCTGGGAAGTGCCCGGAGCCAGTTCTTCAGTCTTCTGGAAAGTAAGAAGGCTCCTTTTTTCTCTGCCGAGAGTTCCCTGCGGAGCTTCCATATACAACTGTACCACTTCTTTTCCTGCTACCTTACCGGTATTGCTTACTCTAACGGAAATCTCAAAGTAATCATCGGTACCCTGTCCTCGATAAGACAAAGGCAATACATCAAAGGTTGTATAGGACAAACCATATCCGAAGGAATACAGAATTTTTTCCTTTGCAAAGGTTTCAAAATAGCGGTAGCCCACATAAATATCTTCTTCATAACAGTTATATTCTTTTTTACCGAAATTGGCTGCGCTCGGATAGTCTTCATAGCTTACCGCAATGGTATCATTCAATTTTCCGCTTGGATTTTCTTTACCGGATAATACATCCGCCAAAGCATTTCCTGCTTCCATTCCCGGAAGCCATACCATAAGCAGAGCACTGATGTTATATTCCAATGTCCATGCCATATCAATGATATTGCCACAATTTAAAACTACTACGGTATCTTCAAAATGTGCAGTTACCAAAGCGAGCATCCGTTTTTCTTCTTCTGTCAGATAATAACTTCCCTCGCCCAGGAAGTTTTCTCTTTCCTCGCCGGCAGCACGTCCGATAAAAAGCAACGCAATTTCTGATTCTTTTGCTGCCTTTTCTACAAATGCTTCCTCTAACGGCATCTCCGGATAATAATACGGCCACTTGCCCCATTCGGTGCCCGGGTCTGCTATGTTTTCCTTTTTATGGCACCAATCTTCGTACACTTTAGACACCGTTTCATTCAGAGAGATGCCTTCACAACTGCGAAGTCCCTCCAAAAACGATACCTTCTTCGGAGGATGCACATTACCTCCGCTGCCGTATCCTACATAAAAAGTATCCACCTGACATCTGCCGAATACGGAAACCGTTTTATCCTTTTTTAACGGAAGAACTCCGTTATTTTTCAAAAGAACACAGCCTTCTGCCGCACTCTTTCTTGCCAATTCCTGCATTCCCGGCGTATAAATACGTTCTCCTTCGATATCTTTAATTAACTCCTGTTCCAATCCGGTAGTTTCTGCTGTTGTACACATATGCTTCTCCTTTTATGCACTTTTTTTCTGCCAGGCATTTGCCCAGTCGGATTTTAATAAAAATACTAAAAATACAATACTGCTTAAAGACCATGTCAAAGGATATGCCCAGGAAATGGTCGCAAATTCCGGAATATATTTCAACGTTTGTGTCACATACACAATACGTGTTCCGCACCAGAAAGCCAGCATGGTAACCATTGGCACAACGGCCTTTCCGCAGCCTCTGAGTACACCTGCCGCACAATGGGAAAATGCCAACAGGAAGAAAAACAGTGAAACTACCTTCGCATGAATTTCTCCGAAAGCAATTGCTTCCGGTACATCCACAAAAATACGGAGTGCATATGCCGCCCCAAAATAACACAGGATGCCGACTGCTTCTGCCATAAGCATTCCGGAAATAATACCAAATAAGGCACCTTTTTTTGCACGGTTCACCTTACCTGCACCTAAATTTTGACTGATAAAGGTAGGCAGTGTCATGGACATACTGGTAATCGGCATAAATACCAAGCCCTCAATTTTTGCATAGGCTCCGTGTCCAGACATGGCAAAGGCACCAAAACTGTTAATATTGGTCTGCACCACCATATTTCCGATACTGATAACAGAGTTCTGAATACCGGACGGGAGGCCCTGCCGGATAACCTCTCCCATGATTTTTTTATGAAATTTTATTTTTCTAAAGTCAAGCCGCGTGGTTTCATCCTTCATTCTGCACATTTGTATCATACAAAGAACAGCACTGAGTCCCTGGGAAATTACCGTGGCTATGGCAGCTCCCGAAACGCCCCATTCAAATACTGCCACAAACAGCAAATCCAGGATAACATTGGTTACGGAAGAAATTGCCAGATAATATAGCGGATGAATGCTGTCACCCAATGCACGTAAAATGGACATGCCCACATTATACATAATCACCGTGGACACCCCGGCAAAATAAATCGAAAAATAGGTGCCGGAATTGCCGACAACACTTTCCGGAACTTTCATCCATACAAGCAGCTTCGGCACTAATAAAAGCCCTACTACCGTGGCACCTACAGATGCCAAAATACCAAACAAAAAGTTAGTATGTATGGAGCGGGAAATCATTTCTTTGTTTCCTGCTCCCACATAACGGGAAATCACAACACCGCCGCCAATGGCAATACCACTGAAAAAACCTGTAATAAAAAAGATCAGGCTTCCTGCAGAGCTGACTGCGGCAAATGCATCATTGTCCGCAAAGTTTCCTACCACCCAGGCATCTGCCATATTGTACAGTTGCTGTAACAATTGACCCAAAAATACCGGAATGGCAAAAGAAACCATTCCTTTTACAATGGAACCGTTGGTCAAATCAACCACTGATTTGTCTTTTTTTGCTGTCTTACTCATACTGTCTAATTCCTTACTAATAACGCTATATTCTCCACATGCCGGGTATGGCAGAAGCAATCCACCGCCTGCATTTTTTCCACACGGTAACCCTTTTTCTTTAACACATCAATATCTGTTTTTTGTGTATCCGGATTGCAGGAAATATACACAATTTTCTTCGGTGCAAGCTTAACTACGGAATTTAGAAAGTTAGCATCACTGCCGCTGCGGGGTGGGTCCATAAATACTACATCCGGCTTTACAGCCTCCGGATTTTTTGCCAGCTGCACCATATATTCGCCGGCATCTGCTGCAATAAAACGAACATTGCTGCAGTTATTTTTCTTTGCGTTCTTTTTAGCATCCTGAATGGCTGTTTCATTTAATTCCACACCCAAAACTTCCTTTGCCTGTTTTGCTGCCACCATGGATATGGTTCCGATTCCGCAGTAAGCATCCAGCACCGTTTCTGCGCCGGTAAGTCCCGCAAATTCTACAGCTGTAGTGTATAATTTTTCCGTCTGCACCGGGTTCACCTGGTAAAAGGACCTGGAAGAAATATCAAACTTCAAACCACACAGTTCATCTTCAATGGTTCCGGAGCCAAACAATACCGTTTCCGTTTTTCCCAGCACCATGCTGGTTTTTGCACTGTTGATATTATGAATGATGGTAGTAATCTGCGGAAACTGCTTTCTGAGACCATCCACAAAAATATTCTTTTCCTTAAATTCCTTACTGCCGGTAACCAACACTACCATAACCTGTCCGGTTTTTTCCCCAATGCGGATATATATGTGGCGCAAAACGCCTTTTCCATTATCTTCGTTATAGGCCGGAATATGCTGCTTTTTCATCAAACCAGCAACATAAGAAATAATCTCGTTTGCCAGCGGGTGCTGTATCCGGCACTGCTTTGTCTTTACCACCCGGTGGGAATTTTCTTCATAAATTCCTGCGAGAATTTCTCCCTTTTTTCCATTTGCGAAGGAAGCATAGATTTTGTGCCGGTAATGAAACGGATCTTCCATTCCGATAACAGGTGCCAGAATTCCCCTTCTGTCTTCCTCCGGAAATAAGTCCTTTATCTTCTGCTGTTTCCATTCAAGCTGTGTTGCATACTGCATATGCAGCACATGACAGCCTCCGCAGGTTTCATACACCTGACATTCCGGTTCTACGCGCGCTTCCGATAATTTGTCCAAAGATACCAGTTTTGCGGCAGTTTCCTTTGCGCGGAACACCAGCTCTATTTCTCCCTTTTCCCCGGGAAGCATATACGGAACGGAAAACGGCTTGTTATTAAACACAATTTTTCCCTTTCCGAAGTCATCCAATCCTTTACATCCGACACGATATTTTTTACCCATTCCAAACCTCTGTTTTTCTATTATAAACTTGAAATTTTTTCATATATAGTTATCTTTCATTATAGCTCTTTTTCCTTTGAAAAACAATGCCTGTTTTTGACATGTTCCGTAGAAAATGGTATACTGTCCATATGAAATTTTATTTTAAGGAAGGAACGTTTCCATGATTACTTTTATCACCGCCCTATATCCGGAGGCAAAAGGGCTGATTCAACGTCTGAGTTTAAAAAAGAATTCTGAAGAAACCCTGTATCAGTTGTTTGAAGGAGAAGAATTCCGTTTAGTTATTACCGGCTCCGGCATGATTTCCGCTGCCGCTGTAACCGCCAGACATTTTGCAAAGTATCCTTCCTCCTCCGGACATGATATTGTAATTAATTTCGGAATTGCCGGCGGCTGTTTTTCCCGGGATGGCGATACACATATCGGAGATTTGTTTTTAGTATCCAAAATTACGGAGCAACCGACCGGACGGACTTTTTATCCCGATTTACTATACCGGCATTCCTTCCGCCTTGGCGAAGTAATTACATCCGCAACCGTATGTCATGATTTTTCTATGCTTGCAGACGGAACACTCATCGACATGGAAGCCTCTGCCCTGTATCAGGCATTACTTCCTCACGTTTCTCCCGACCGGATGTTTTTCTTTAAAGTAATTTCCGATATTCCGGGACAGCCGCAGGAATCTTCGGTTCAGCCGGATTTACTCCTTGCTCCGCATTTAGATACTGTTCTGTCTTTCGCAAAACAGCTTCATGATTTTTTATGTAACACCCTTGCAGCTGTGCCTTCTCTGTCATTAGAAGAACTTTCTTTATCCGCTGCAGTCAAAGAGCGGCTTCCCATGACGGAGGCTATGTGTAAAGACTACGAACGTCTGCTTTTCTATGCAAAGCTGGACAATAAACCATTATCAAAATTATTGAAAGTATTTCTGACTTCCCTGGATGGTCTTTCCATCCGTGGAAAGAAACAGGCAATGCCCCACCTGTTACGATTTCGGGAACAAATAATAAACGAAGCGGTTCCGCCGGCAAAAACGCAGACACCAACCACAGTTTCCATGTACCAACCGTTTTTTACAACGGTCTATGCAGAAAAAGAAGTTGGGAACAACAACTTAAAAAACCGGCTTTCCTCCACCCCGATATGGATTGACCATTATAAAGATATTTTCAACCGCAGCCATCAGGATTTTGCCATGCAAAAGAAAGCTCCTTCACTGATTCTTGCCAAGAAAACCGGCACCTTGCTTTACAAAGGGGCTCCGGTCTGCCAAAGCTTTGGCAACGAACACTTTTACTATACCTCCTGCATGATGAACTGTATTTATCACTGTGATTACTGCTATCTGCAGGGCATGTACCCATCCGGACATGTGGTTGTTTTTGTAAATCTGGAGGACTATTTTACCGAACTGGAAGCTTTGTTAAAAGAGCACCCGGTATATTTGTGTGTTTCCTATGACACAGATTTGCTTGCACTGGAGAACACCTTTTCCTTTGTGTCCCGATGGCTTAACTTTGCTGCAACGCACCCGGATCTCACTTTAGAAATCCGGACAAAATCCGGAAATCCGGCTGTTTTTGAATCGTTGTCCGCTATTTACCACAACAACAGAAACCTGCAAAAGCAGATTATTTTTGCCTGGACCATTTCTCCGGAGCACCTGTGTCAAACAACGGAACACGGAGCCGCTTCCCTGCCGCTACGCCTAAAAGCACTTACTGTGGCAAACCGGGCCGGCTTTTCCGTGCGCCTTTGCTTCGACCCGATGATTTTCCACGGTGGTTGGAAAGAATCGTATTCTACTCTTGTAGATAGCGTGTTTTCCTCGATTTCTGCCGCCGATTTATATGACGTCAGCATCGGCGTATTCCGCATCAGTACGGAATATCTGAAAAACATGAGAAAGAAACGGCCCGACAGTGCCATTGTACAATATCCTTATATTACCGAAAACGGAGTATCCCACTATGGAACTTTATCCGAAGAAATGGTACAATATCTGAAAGAACGGCTATTACACTATTTGCCGGAAGAAAAAATTTTTGTATGGAACGGAGGAGAATAATCCTATGAAAACCGTATTGCTTACCGGCGCATCCTCCGGTATCGGTCTTGCCACTGCTCTTCGTCTTAATGGGGAAGGCTATGAAGTATTCGGCATCGGCCGGACTTTTGATGAATCCCTTTCCTACCCGGAAAATTTTCATCGTTTTTCCTGCGATATTACGAATACGAAAGCTCTTGCAAAAACATTGCAGGATATCAGTAACCGTATGCCGCAACCATCACCGGATATACTTATCCATAGTGCCGGCATCGGTCTGTACGGCTTACAGGAAACTCTTAAGCCAAGTGATTTACAGCAGTTAATCCGCACGAATCTAGAAGCTCCTATTCTGATTACCACGGAATTTCTCAGCTTTATGAAGCAACGCAAAAGCGGACACATTATTTTCCTTTCTTCCGTTACTGCAAAGAAAAACAACACCTATGGCTGTGCTTACGGCGCCACCAAAGCGGGTTTACTCAGTTTTGCAAACAGTCTTTTCGAAGAAGCCAGAAAAAACAATATCAAGGTAACTACCCTTCTTCCGGATATGACACAGACCAACCTGTACCGCAATGCGGATTTTACTGCAGATGAAGCGGCCTGTCTGTTCCCTGAGGACATTGCGGATACTATTTCCTATGTTCTCTCCTGCGGCGACCATGTCAATGTAACAGAGCTTACTATTCAGCCGCAAAAACACCGTATCCAGAAGAAATAACCGATATATACTATACTTTATTATAAGGGAGGACTTACCACATGGACCAGAACATCACCCCGGAACTGAAAGAAAAAATTGAAGCCTTGCAAACCATTCTTGATAACGGCAAACGCATCGTCTTCTTTGGCGGCGCCGGTGTCAGTACAGAAAGCGGTATCCCCGATTTCCGCAGTGCCGACGGTCTGTATCATCAAAAATACAAATACAACCCGGAAACCATTTTAAGCCACAGTTTTTTTGTCCAGAAGCCGGAGGAATTTTATGAGTTTTACCGGGATAAAATGATAGTCACCAATGTGGAGCCAAATATAACACACCGCTTCCTTGCAAAACTGGAGGAAGCAGGAAAGCTTTCCGGGGTCATCACCCAAAACATCGATGGCCTGCATCAGGCCGGAGGAAGCGAAAACGTCATTGAGCTTCACGGAAGCATCCACCGCAATTACTGTATGAAATGTGGAAAATTCCATCCGCTCACAGCCATGATTGGCAGTGAACCGGTGCCCCGTTGTGAGTGTGGCGGCATGTTAAAACCGGATGTGGTATTGTATGAAGAAAGCTTAAAGGATAATGACATTGATACGGCACTTGCCCTGATTTCCCATGCTGACGTGCTGATTGTGGGCGGCACCTCCCTGTCCGTTTATCCCGCAGCTTCCTTTATCCGCTATTTTCAGGGAAGCCATCTGGTGCTGATTAACAAATCCTCCACCCCGTATGATAACAATGCAGACTTACTGATTCAGGCGGGACTCGGTGAGGTGTTTTCCAATCTCAGCATTCATTAATCACTGTCCGAAAAAGTTATATTATAATAAAGGAGACTCTCCATGTGCATGACCTTAGAAGAACAATTGGTAAATAAATTAACAGAAAAAGGCTGGCATATCGCTTGCGCGGAATCCTGTACCGGCGGTCTGATTGCCGCCCGTATCGTCAATGTGGCAAATGCTTCCAAAGTACTTAATGTCAGCTTTGTTACCTATGCCAACGAAGCAAAAATGAAATACCTTGGTGTTTCGCAGGACACCATTTTTCAATATGGTGTCGTCAGCGAACCGGTGGTGGCAGAAATGGCTGCCGGAGTAGCAAAAGAATCCGGTTCCGAAGTCGGAATCTCCGTTTCCGGCATTGCAGGTCCTTCCGGCGGCACCGAGAAAAAGCCGGTGGGCATGGTATGCTTCGGATTTTATATCAACGGAGAACTCACTACCAAAACCTGTCAGTTTGGTAATCCCGGAAGAAACGAGGTCCGGGCGCTCAGTACGGACTATGCCTTACAAACCGCGTTAGAGCTGTTATCTCAGTAAGTATTTCCGATATTGTTTACGGTGATAAAATTGAGGTTGAAAATGTAAAGTAAATAGCATAAAATAGAAACGTTCCTGCCATACTAAGTTTATCTTGAACGGAAGGAACGTTTCTTCATGCAATTACTTAAATTTTTGAAAGACTTTATTACCTGCGGAGCCATAGGCTGGTGCATGGAATGTTTTTGGACCGGTATGGATGCCATCCGCCGTCACAAAGACAAAACCCTGCGTTGCCAGACCTCCGTCTGGATGTTTCCCATCTATGGCATGGCAGCATTATTCGCCCCCATCAGCAGACTGCTTGCCGGTGTACCAACCGTCGTCCGGGGAATTCTTTATACTATGCTGATTTTCACCGGGGAATTTATCAGCGGTTCCGTATTAAAGAAACATAAATCCTGTCCTTGGGACTACAGTAAAGCAAAATATAATTACAAGGGACTCATCCGACTGGATTATGCTCCGGCCTGGTTTGTTTCCGGATTGATATTTGAAAAAGTCTTAAAAAGCTAAAACAATAAAGCAAAAGGAGGTTTCCTTCGTGAAACAAAAGAATTACAATGCCTATCTAACAAACATTTTGCCGTGTATTGGCTACGGTATTCTCACCGGAGTCCTAACCGGCGGTACAATCTTTTTATTTAAATTTCTTGCCGGCAAAGCAGAGCATTTTTCCCGCTTTTTGTATCAGGAAGCAAAGAACTCCATCTGGTCCGTTCTGCTTGTATTTGCCGTATTAATCGGTCTGGCTTATCTTATGTCACTCCTTCACAAAGCAGTTCCGGAATGTAAGGGCGGCGGCATCCCGCGAAGCGAAGGAATCTTGCGCGGTATTTTACCTTTCCGCTGGGCAAAAACCCTTCTGGCAACCTTCATTGGCAGTATGATTAGTTTTTTTGCCGGTCTGCCTTGCGGCAGCGAAGGTCCGGCCGTACTTATCGGTACTTCCATCGGATGTATGTCCGGAAAAGCTTCCCGTAAACAAATTGCCTGGAACCGTTATGTTATGACCGGTGGTGCGGGAGCAGGTTTTGCCGTTGCTACCGGAGCACCTCTTTCCGGTATTTTGTTTGCTTTGGAAGAAATTCATAAGCGTTTTTCTCCGATGCTGGTACTTACCGTTTCCATGGCTGTTCTTTCTGCCACCGGAGCCAATCACCTGCTTTGTAATGCGTTCCATATGAATCCGGCGCTCTTTACTTTGGAAAACTTGCCTGCCTTTGAGCTTTCCCATGCAGGATATCTCATTTTACTGGGAGTTCTTATTTCTATTGCAGTAGCGATATTTGACGGTTCTATCCTGTTCTTCCGCCGTTTCACCGGCCGTGGAAAAAAAGGACCTGTTCCGGTAAAGCTTATGGTTACCTTCGTTTTAGCCGGTATCCTTTGCCTGTTTCTTGCTGATGGCACCTACAGCGGCCATCACATGATTGTACATATTTTAGAACATAATACAGGTACACTGCTTCTGCTTGCCCTGTTTATCATCCGTTTGGTGATGATGCTTTTAGTTACCGACAGCGGTGCCACCGGCGGCATCTTTATTCCAACTCTGGCCATCGGTGTTCTGGCAGCTGCACTAAGCAATAAACTTTTATTACTCCTTGGTATGCCTGCTGAACTGTCAACCCTTATGATTTTTCTTGGTATGTGTGCCTTTATCGGCGGAACCTTACGTGCTCCGCTTACCGCATCCGTACTGTTTGTAGAGCTTTCCGGGCAGTTTACCGGACTGTTTTATGTTGCCCTTGTGGTATTTATAGTCAGTCTGATTACAGAACTCTTCAACCAGACTCCGTTCTACGACAAAGCCCTGGAGGAAATGACCGAAAACTACCACCACGGCAAAGAAATGAAAATCTCCCGATTCACACTGATTGTTTCTCCAAATGACTTTGCCGTCGGAAAAGCAGTCCGTGACATTATGTGGCCGCATGCTTCTGTCATTGAAAGCATTTCCCATGCCGACAGTGATGTTTTGGAAGAAATGGATGATGGGGAACAGCGGTTATACGAAGGTGACCGGGTTACCATCCGTGCCGCTTACTATGATGAAAAAGAAGTTCTGGATATCTTAAAAGGAATTGCCGGGAATGATGTTATTATAGAATCCAAATAGCAAATGAAAAACAGGAGCAAGTGAGGGTGACTCACCTTGCTCCTGTTTTTTATTTATATTAGTGTGAAATAATAAATTCCTTTGTTTTCGGGTGACCGCACATATATAGCATCGGAATCAACGAGAGAACGTTACCAATGGTAAATACTATGTACAACGGGAACAAATCACCCAATACACCATATAACACTGTAGACAATGCCGTTCCGCCCACAGAAGCAGACTGAATGAATCCCAGAATTGCCCCTCTGTTTTCCTCCGGCAGCGCCAACATCAGCGAAGCGTTGAAAACCGTATTGCCGGCGCAGTTGAAGAAGGCTCCTATAAAAGCCAGACCACACATCAACAGAAAATCAGTAGACAAATAGCCAAAAATCAAAAATATACCTGAAGCGCAAAATCCCACCGCCATAACAAAGAACCGTGTCTTAGGTTTCAGTTTTACCACGCCTAACAGTAATGTACAAATCACACATGCTGCTGTCCAGGCAGACATCAGATATCCATACATATCCACGGTGAATCCCTTTTCCATACAAAACGGCAACAAAAGTGCTAACGGGCCTGCAGCCAGAAGATTCAGAATCAATGCACATGGTACAAACACCCTTAAACACGGATTCGAAAAAATCTCCCGTACTGCTGCTTTGGAATCTTTTAGAACATTCTTCACCGATACTTTCGTTCCCTGCTGTACGGTTTGAGGAACATGAATAAACATCTCTGAAACTGCGGAATACAAATTACTCAGGCCATTAAGAACCACAATAAACGGAACTCCCAGAAATGCTACCATCACACCGCTGAACGCCGTTCCTACCATGTTGACCAGGGAATTGATTCCCGAAAAAATGGATTGTCCACGCACCATATCATCGTCAGGAATGATATCAATCATTAACGTACTGACCGCCGGAGAATAAAACACACTGCCAAGGGCAGCCAAAAACGCCGCTATCAGTACCCCCGGAACATTCAATTTATTCATATAAGCAAGTGTGCCAATGGTCAGCATAATTGCACTTTGCAGTAAATCCATTCCCACCAGCACCCACTTGCGGTTGCACTTATCAATAATACTTCCGGTAAATGGTGATAAAAACATGGTAACAAACATGGAAATGGATGTCATGATACCCATCAGACTGCTGGAACCGGTCTGTTCAAACACCCAGTAGCCGATAGCAACACTATACATCAAATCACCGATAACACTCACCGTGCTGCCCTGCAAAAGTAAGATAAAATCCTTATTCCATAACTTCTTCGACATAAATACTGCTCTCCCTTGTTATTTCTTAAAAAGATTCTATCATAATAGATATGGCTATACCATTAAAGGCAGATTAGAATTATATTAATTACCGGCAAGTTTTACGAGACGGTTGCCGAGTGGCTTGTCTTCAACCGTCTCATACTTGCGCGAGACGGGGCGCTGCTCTCCGGTGGAGAGCGTTTAGCGCCGACCGAGCCGGCAGGCGAGACCTCGAACCGTTCGAGCACCGGCCACGGTGTTCGAACAAAAAAATAGCCCATCCTTTCGGATGAGCTATTTTTTTCTTCAGAGCGCGAGACGGGACTCGAATTCGACCGTCCTCCGCAAATACGCATAAATAAAGGAGGAAAGCATGGTGTCTTCTTTGTGTCGTCAAGTTGTCGTCAAAATAATATTTATTCTTTCCATCCCATCTGTTAGAAAAATTGGAATTCGTAATATATAAGTGAAGGTTTAAACAGCCTTCACTCTTTTATTTTATAATGAAGGTGATTGGCCTACGAAATTTGGAATTGGGACAATACGCCCGAAGTTAAATGTGTTAGCCAGCCTTCATTATCCTG
>JAGAQI010000006.1 GCA_017622795.1 Lachnospiraceae bacterium | reverse complement strand
TCTGCTTCCTTCGCCATCTTTAAAGCATCCTTTGCGGACATAATACCTAACTGTTCGCCGTCTTCTCCGATTAAACGGATTTCTTTGTCTCTGATTTGTTCGTTGATCATTAATTCGCTAATGGTTCTGCACCTCCAAAAATAAATGAATTGTTAGCGTGATAAGCACTTCGAAACTTTGCTTATCCCGCAAAAAAGGATAGTCTAAGAAACTCAGACTATCCTTTACTTTCTGCTGTTTATGCGCGGTATTAACCTAATGATACCTGCAATATTTAGAAAATAATCAAACCCTTTTGCGACCTAAGTGCTGGGGGTGAGAGTGGATACTCTGCTTCTTAGTTGGACGATTACTCGCCACATACTCAACTATAATAACACAAGTAATTACTTATGTCAACATATTTTTTACATTTCTTCTAAATACTTTTTGTAACCTACGGTTTCGATTTTTTCTTTCTTCACCATTACGCTGTCCTTTAAGGATGCGGCATAGTCTTCAATCTTCTTAAGCATTTCATCATCCGAAACTGCAAGCATCTTAGCAGCAAGAATACCGGCGTTCTGTGCACCGTTGATTGCTACGGTTGCTACAGGAATTCCGCCAGGCATCTGTACGATGGAGTACAGGGAATCCACGCCGCTTAACGTCTTTGTGTGAATCGGCACGCCGATAACAGGCAGTGGGAAAATAGCGGCACACATGCCAGGTAAATGAGCGGCACCGCCGGCACCTGCGATAATTACCTTAAAGCCCTTTTCCTTTGCTGTCTTTGCATAATCAAAAAATACGTCAGGCATACGATGCGCGGAAATTACGGTTACCTCATAGTCGATACCGAACTTGTCTAACATCTCTGCTGCCTTGCTCATGATAGGAAGGTCAGAATCACTTCCCATTACAATTCCTACTTTTGCCATTTTACTAATCTCCTTTATGTAATGATTTTATTTTACTTGTTTTTCATACATTTTTCAATATATTCCACTCTCTGGCTGATGGTCGGATGGGAGTAAGTCAGCGCCACCACAATCGGATGCGGTGTGAGACATGCAAAATTATTCTTTGCCAGTTTCTTTAAACCGGAAATGAGCGCTTCGCCGTAACCGTTATCTGCCGCAAACTTGTCAGCCGCGTATTCAAACTTTCTGGACAGAACACTGGCAAACAATCCGATAAACGGAGAAATAAATGCCATGCACACTGTGCCTGCCAGCACGAATGCAAAACCGTAGTTCACGCCGTCAAAGCCGAAATCCTGATAAATTTCAGGTAAAGAAACTACTGCCCACAGGGATACTGCAATCATCAGTACGTTTACCACGTTGATACCGAGAAGCTTGATAGTATCCTTGTGCTTGTTGTGGCCCATTTCGTGGGCAAATACGGCAATAATCTCATCTTCCGTCATCTGCTCAAGCAGTGTGTCGTAAAGAACGATGGTCTTCATCTTACCAAATCCGCCAAAATACGCATTTGCCTTGGTGGAACGTTTGGAACCATCAGATACACTAATCTGACGTACAGAGCAACCATTCTTTTCTAACAGCTCGGTTAAACGTGTTCTCAGTTCGCCCTCTTCTAACGGAGTCAGCTTGTTAAAGATACGTGTAAATACCGGCTGTAAAAATACCATGATAACCAAAAATGCCATAATTACTGCGGTAAGAATAATCAGTAACCAATTGCCAAGTGCCTGATGCACCAAAACCACAATGCAAATCAAACCACACATTAAAGCAAGACTGATGACTGTTTCCTTGATTAAATCCACCACAAAGGTTTTCTTTGTCATTTTGTTAAAGCCGTATTTCTGCTCGATGCCCATATTGGCAACATAGGAAAACGGTGTGGACCAAACCATGCTGATTACCGTATCTGCAATAATTACAGCAATGGCGGCACTGTATAAGCCTTCTGCACCTACTAAATTTACAACAGCCGCATAGCCATCCAAACCGATTAACAGGAACGCTACCACATAAGATACCAAATGGCGCCATAAGGCAAGCTTGTTGCATTCCTTGTCGTAAGCCAGCCAGCGCTTGTACTCTTCCTTATCGTAGATATCTGCTACGTTTGCAGGAATTTCACGCTCTGCGGATTTGGTATCTAAATAGTGCATCAGGGTATCAAACAAAAATGTGATGCCCATGACAATCAAGGCAATAACTTTAAAATTCATAATAATATTCTCCTTTGTACTCCCAATGTAATTTTATTACTTTGTTGCCTCATACTCCTCTAACGGCTTATTTAATTCTTCCGTGCCCGGCAGGACAAATCGTCCATCTTTGATAAGTACCGTCTTACTGCCGTCTTTCTTCAGGGAAGAGATTTCGCCGATTTCACCGTAAGGAATGGTAATATCCGTGTGGCAGTTAAAGTATGCCTTTTCCGGCTCGGTTTTACGTAAGAGGGAAACCTCGTTATCTCTTGCGATGATTTCCTTGCCGTCTCTGTTGTAAACCTTATGGTCTTCACTTCTCTTGTAGCAGGTGTCGCCGATGGCAAAATGCGGACCGGTCTTTTCTGCAATGAGAATCGGAAGCTTAGCCGCAATATCGTACTTTTCACCCATCACAAAGGCGGTGGTGTTGGTTCCGATGGCAAATTCTCCAAGGGGTACCCAGTCGTGATGAAACAACAGGTTCTCGGAAATAAACTTTTGATTTTCTTCTTCCGTAGCAAAGTTCTCGCAGGAAAGCTTTGTGGTCTTTCCGTCCTCAAACCAAACCTTTAAATTTTTATATTCATAACCGTTTAAGAATACCTTGGACACATGAAGCAATCCATTGGTTCCCTTAAGTACCGGGGAAGTAAACACTTCACCCACAGGAATATTTACATCTGCCGTACAGTTTTCAAACTTTGTTTCCTTTGCCGGATCTGCAGTTTCCATCAGCATAACGGTTAAATCGGTTTCATTACCGTTGGTGCCCAAAATCTTACATGCGTAGCCGGTATCCAGTTCGTCAATTAACGCCTGTTGGATTTTGCTGTATTCCTCATTGGAAAGAGTGTTGCAACGCACGGTTTCCGCAAAGATTTCTTCGAATTTATCGCCAATGGTTGGTACCGGGTAAGCAATGATCGTAAAAGAGGTTTCATCGCTCTTGATATAGCTGTATGCAATTTTCGCTGCTCTCTGGTCGAATTCCCGGTCTAACTTAATCTGACGCTTATCTAACTGCACCGCTTCTTTTTTGTTTACCGGATCAAAATCCGGTTCACCAAAGGTTTCTACCACTGCCGGACCAATGTACAAGGAAATCAGGTCCTTATTTTCTTCATACACTGCTGCCATATCTTCCATATACCGGTTGACATAAACCTTATCGAAAGCAAGCGCATGGTCCTGTCTGTGGTCATAACCAAACTGGCGGTTACCGGCCGTACCGGTATTCTGTACGGTTACCCGTACCCCCTGCTTTTCAAAACGTTCGATTGCAGCCTTTGCCATGCGTTCAAAACCAATCGGGCACATCATCAGTGCCACACCGTTTTCCTTACGCACCACACCCATGGTTTCAAAGCCGCGGATATATCCGTCCACATAGGTGTCTGCCATCGCATCAATTTCTACCTGGGACAGCTTGTTTAAGAAAGCAGCGGTTTTTCTTTCAATGTCTGTAATATAAGCACCGTAACGGTACATATTTCTTTCGTCGGAGGCATCCGCACAAATAATATCCTTTACAAAAGACAGTTCCGGATTATAACGGTTCCTAATGCTGTCCTCCAAATAATCCCTGCGATAGTCCATTAAAAAGCTTTTGTAGGAAGCCTTGGCATCCTTTACCGCATACTCATCATACTCACAATAGCGGCCATATACTTCCAAAAACAGTTCCATTACAATCGTTTGAAAATACAACTTCTGCTTTGCCGCATGACCAATCAACTCCTGAAACTTTGCAGAAAGAGCACAAAGCAACTTTCCTTCCCTTACACCAAACTTCTTTACAGCATAGGCAGGATTTGCATAGCTTGTCTCATAGTTTTCCGGTACAAATTTAACATATAACCGCTCGTTCCATGCCTCCAGTTCCTCTAAAGACTGCTTGGTATAGTTTCCTTCTTCTACCAGCTTCGCCATTTCTACGGTAGAAAGAATGAATTCTGCTTCACTCTTAAAATAGTCCCGGTACTTTTCCGGTACTTCCTGCACCTCTGCAATTTCCCTGATACGTTCTGCACAAAGATCATATCGTTCTTTCATAAAATCCATATCTGTTTCCATTAAATTGCACTCTCCTTCTTATAAACTCTTTTATGCAATTGCCACTCCCATAAAATACAGGGAAAAGTAAATGACAAATAAAATTCCGTTCAGTACCATGCCCACGGCCGGTAAAACATAATACACATCTCTTTCATGAAATCCTTTAAATGCAATTCCCATGCCGACAATGGCAAAAACCGCATCTGCAATTCCAAGAATGCCTGCCACTCCTGCGGCATTTCCTCCGGTAGAGGACGAATATACGCACAAGGCAAGAAAAATAACCCAGGCAATTCCTGCTATAACTGTGGAAATAATTCCTCCCCTTGCGTGCTGCCTGCCGGCAAAGCGGAGTCTGTTCTTTTTTTCCTTCATATGTTTCTCACTTTCCAAACACTGCTTTACTTATTTTTTCTCATCGGTTTCCACACCAGGGAATAGCATAAAAAGCCAACCAAGCCGCCTACTGCGTTCAACAAAATGTCATCCACGTCAAAGGCTCCGACCTTGGTAAACAGCTGTACGGTTTCCACAGCCAGGCTGAAACATGCCGTATGAAAAACGCAGGCAAATATATTTCTGCCGATTCTGCACATCATCGGCAAAAAGAAGCCAAAAGGTGCAAATGCTACAATATTACCCACTAAATTAATTACCACACTCCGAAGCCCCAAAGAATCTCGGTTGCTCCAAAATCTCTTGATTTCCTTCAAAGGCTCCAAATTATACCGGTACCCGCTGTCCATGGTTCTTCCGTAGGTTTCGGAAAAAAACAGCAGATAAAACAGTAAAAGTAAATATAAAACAAAAAGAATCACCGCCATAGGATGCGGTTTCACCTTCACAGATTTCTTCATCTTATCCTCTATTTCAATAAATTTATAGTGTCACAAATACAAACTGCACCACTAACATTAAAGTATACCTTATCCATAAAATATATGCAAGCACGGATTACTGCGAGAATAAAAAAGAGTTCCTTATCAGGAACTCTTTTTCATTACTTTACATAATCCTCTACAAAACTGTCATAGGTACATGGCTTACCAAAGTAATAACCCTGGATATAGTCCGGACCCATCTTACAGATTTTGTTTAATTCTTCTTCTGTTTCGATACCCTCGATACAGAACTTGGAATCAATACTGTGGGTCATATCCGCCATGTGCTGTAATAAACCGAACTCATAATCACTCTTTAATGCCTTTAAGGTAAAGGAGCGGTCAATTTTAATAGTATTCGGTGTTAAATGGCTTAAATAATGGAAGTTGGAATAACCGGTACCAAAGTCGTCCAGTGCTAACGGAATGCCGTATTTCTTTAAACCGTCACAGAACCGGATGAAGTTTTCATTCTCTTCCAAAAAGCCGCTTTCCGTAAGCTCAATAATCAGGCTTTCCGGCTTTAAGTCAAATTTCTTCAAACCATAGACAATATCATCTAAAATATTACTGCGAAGCACCTGTACATAAGAAATATTTACCGATACACGGAATTCCGGAATTTCTTTTTGGATTTCTTTACAAGCTTCCATTGCTTTATACAGAATCCAGCAACCTACCGGAATGATTAAACCACTATCTTCCAAAAGAGGCACAAACTCATATGGGGTAACATTTCCCATTTCCTCGCAACGGAAACGCATCAAAGTTTCAGCGCCGACCAATTTATTCTGTTTAATATCCATAATTGGCTGGAAATGGGCATCGAAACCTTCAAAGTTATTGTTAATGGCATTACGCATAATCTTGGTTAATGCCTTTTTGTGCGTAAATACATGATAATCTGCTCTTGTATAAGTATAATACTTGTTCTTACCATTATCCTTTGCTTCATTGAGAGAAAACTCGGACAATTTCATCAGATTATAGTACGTATGGTTTACTACACTCTTAAACTCCATAATGCCGGCAGAAATTGTGTAGAATACCTCATACTCATTTTCTACAATAAAACGGTTAATGCTCTGGCGGATATCCTCGTACAGGCGAATTGCCTCCGCCTCGTCACGGCCGGAAAAATCTACTACTGCAAATTCATCAGCCACAATACGGTACAATTTTTGATCCGGACGGATAACCGACGCAATGCACTCCGCGGTTTTACGCAAAATCATGTCGCCGTAGTCCATGCCCTGATTTTCATTGATTTCTTTGAAACGGTCGATACCGAGACGAAGCATGAAACCATCTAAACGGCCATCATGCTCTACCAAATCACGTTTTAGGCTGGACTCACCAAGAAGACCGCTGACATTATCGGCCATCTGCTTCTTGCCCACTTCGTTAATACAACCGATTAAATATTCCGGCTGACCATTCTCATCGCATAAAACACGTCCGCGACAGTTAATCCATACAGAGCGGTGCTCCTGATCTAACCAGCGGTATTGCAAATCATGAAACTGCTTTTTGCCTTCCCGGATAAGCATAATGTCGTCAAATACCATTTTTGCATCTTCCGGCAAAATTACTTTTTGCAGATTTTCTGCAACATCGTTAAACTCTGCGCTCGGAAGCAGAAAACGCACGGCAGCATTTTTGGAAATACAATAATAGTCATTCTGTAAATCCATGATGTACAGATAGTCATTCATGCTGGTATCCAGTGTTTTTATAAAATTTTTAAATTGTTCGATGGAAATTCTGTCAAGGTTATCTTCCATACCGCACCCCGTCTTTTGTAAGTTTCTTCATCAGAATGATATAACTTTCTTAGTATATTTTACTACAGTATACAAAAATATGCAATAAAAAACTAGTTAAGACTCAATAATATTACCGTATACTTTTCCCCTCTTTTATGATACTATGTAAGCTATGGAGGATATCTATGCTAAACTATTACTTTTCTTATATACGAAAATTTTTAATAAAACTACGGGAAGATTCTATTTCTGCTTTTGCAGCCCAGGCAGCATTTTTTATTATTTTGTCCTTTTTTCCCTTTGTAATGTTTTTACTTACCCTGTTAAACTATTTGCCTGTTTCTGCAGAAGATTTACTGTTACTTCTCTCCGGAGTCTTTCCTGATTCGGTAATTACGGTTGTTCATACTGTCCTTTCCGAACTGACAAAGAAAGCTTCCGGAACTGTTCTTTCCGTTACCGTTATTGCAGCACTTTGGTCCGCATCCCGCGGAATGCTTGCTTTGGTGCGTGGGTTAAATGCAGTCTACGGACACAAAGAAACCCGAAACTACTTTTTAATCCGTTTTATAGCCATGCTGTATACCCTTGGCTTCGCCATGTTGCTCATCGCCACTTTATTGTTACTGGTTTTCGGCAACCGTATCTATGCCTTTATTCTCCAAAAGCTTCCTCTTTTGGGTGATTTGGCTATGTTCATCATGAGTATACGTTTCCTTGTTACCATTGCGATACTAACTGTTTTTTTCCTGCTCCTGTATTTAATAATACCCAACCGTAAATCCTCCCTTTTACGGGAGCTTCCGGGAGCTCTTATGACTACGGCCGGATGGCTCGGCTTCTCCTTTTTGTTTTCCTTTTATATCAATAACCTGAATGATTTCACTTATACTTACGGCAGCCTTACTACCCTTGCCATCTGTATGCTTTGGTTGTACTTTTGTATGTATCTCTTATTCCTCGGTGCAGAATTGAATATGCTGCTTACCGGTGGTAAAGATACGTAATTTCCGTATCCCTGTAATAATGATTTAAAATTTCTTCGAATCCTTTTCCTTCGGAAGCCAGGTATTTTGCCCCGTATTGACTCATACCTGCACCGTGTCCGTGACCTCCCCCCCGAATCCAAAAGTTGTTTGCACCTTTTTCCACTACAAAATAGGCGCTTGGTAAGAGATTCATATTCCCGGAGGTACTGCCATCCTGTAGATATACCACATTCATCGGTGCCAGAACATAACGGATATTATATTCCTTTTGAAGCAGATAGGTTGCCTCACTGCCCACCAAAACCAGTTTAGTGACTATACCGCTGTCCCCTCTTTCTGCAACTATAATGTTTTGCAGTGTTCCAAACTTCTTTACTTCGCCCTGTTCAAACCTCATTTCATCGCCTTGCTCAGATACCTTTATTAAAATCTGATCAGGTACCGTTTGTTGACGTTCCTGAAGGCGGAGCAAAATCCGCTCATTTAATTCAGCACCCAATACCGTATTCCAACGGAACCATACAGACTCTGCATCGTACCAAGGTCCTTCACTGTCCAAGAAATCTTCAAACTGTTTTTCCGTTGCCAGGTTACCCGGTGTTTCTCCGTCTTTCTGCAGTACTCCTTCGAACAAAGTCCCTGCACTTTCTCCCCAAATATCATAACTGTCCGAAGTATGTCCGTAGGAACAGGAAAAATAGTATGCCGTAATACATTCCCCATTTCTGGATAATACACGTCCAAAGGTCGCATCCACCGCTTCTACGGAAGCACTTGTTTCCCCGTAATTCTGATATACCTGACAGTTCATGCTGTCATCCACATGGGCGCCATACGCATGGTACCGGTTCGCGAGCAACTGATTACATGCATAGCTTCTGGCACATACCGCCTGGGCCTTCAATGCTTCCGTACCAAAACTTTCCGGCATTTCACTTGGCAGCACGCCATACAAATACTCTTCCAAAGAGAGTTCATTCACTGCCAAAAGCTTATTATCTGCCAAAGCTACCTCTATCGTTCCCCGATAGGAAGGAACTCCTACTGCCCGTTTCACATTATAAAGCGAAATCTTTCCCTTATCTCCTTCTGTTCCAAGGTAAACCCTTCCGCCGTATTCCGCAACCAGCTCCGGCGTCAGCACTACCTGTTCTCCCGCGTTTTTCCACTCCGTTTTTCCTACTCCGTCACTGATATAAAAGGCAGTTTCGCTCCCGCATTCAATGAAGTCATGATAATATCCACCATAGGAAGACGTCTGCAGCAACACCCGGATACTTGTCACCTCCACCGGCTTTTGAATAAGCGCGGCACATATTTTTTTGTCAGCCACTACAAACGCAGACGTGGTATATCCTACCAAAACCTCCTGCCAGGTTACTTCCTCCACACCGTCATACATACGGTACACCCTGCTGTCCTCCTCCAGCTCCAGTACCCCGTAGCCTTCCAGTTCTACAAAATCCTCTCCGATACGAAGCACCCTACCTTCTATGGTATCCTGCTTAACCACAAGCCCCGTTACCACACCTTTGTCTATCGTAACGTCTGCAATGCATTGTTTCAAAGGAGCAGATAGCGCAGTTGCCAGGCGGTACTGCTTTTCTTCCCCTTCCTGCAGCACTGTCAAATTCTGTCCGGAGGCTTCCAACAGCCATACATTCGACAAATGCAAAGGAACCTCCGGCGTTGGTGACGCTGTTGCCTCCGGCAGTTTGGCTTTATTCATTCCAACAATTCCTTTATCCCCCAACAGCAATGCAACACATAATAATAAAAACAAGACGATTGTCACTGTCAGTTTCCCGTTTTTTTGTTTTTCCCGCATAAATTTCTGCCTCCTTCTTTGTGTCCTGATTCCACTATATGAAACCTGTCCAAAATTTATGCGGGCAAAAAAATAAAGGCTCCTTCACCTAAGCGAAAGAGCCTTTTCTCCTATTAACTTTTACTTATCCCTACATGTTTACATGTAAATCAAAGCAAATCTGAGTGCAAATAAAATTGCAATGATAGTAACCACGATATCCTTCTTTGTGTACTTCTTTGTGCAAAGAGCAATCAGCACATAAGCGATAGCCGCAATACCGATACCATTGGAAATGGAGTAGGTAAGAGGCATCATGATTAATGCTAAGAATGCAGGAACTGCAGACAGCATGTCGTCCATGTCAACCTTTGCAAAGTTCTTAAGCATAAGAACACCAACGAAGATTAAAGCAGGAGCGGTAGCACAACCAGGAACAATACTTGCAACAGGGCTTAAGAATAAGCAGAGTGCAAAGCAGATGGATACAACTATGCCGGTAAGACCGGTTCTGCCGCCTTCAGCAACACCGGAAGCAGATTCAACGAAAGTAGTAACGGTACTTGTACCGAAAACAGCACCTGCAACGGTACCGATAGAGTCGGAAGTCATAGCCTTATCTACGTTTACAGGGTCACCGTTTTCGTCAAGCATGTTAGCCTGGGAAGCAGCACCGTAAAGAGTACCAACCGTATCGAACATGTCAACAAGGCAGAAGGTGATGATTAACATAACTGCATTGAAGATACCACCGATATGAGCACCGGTAAATGCCTTACCCCATGCTGCACCGTCAAATAAAGCAGTGATACCAACTGCTCCGAAATCCTTGAATGCCTGACCAACGCCGGCAATGTCAAAGCTTGGAACCTGTGCGGTAAATGCATAGTAAAGTACGGTAGAAACAATAATACCGATAATGATATTACCCTTCACCTTTAATTTAGCAAGAATCGCAATAAGAACAAAGCCGATGAAAGCAACCAGGGCAGGAGCAACTTCTGTTACCCAGTCACCGTCTTTAATATTAACAAACTGCACGAAAGTATACTGGTTTGCCTGAATGAGACCGGCATTCTTCATACCAATCATAGCG
>JAGAQI010000005.1 GCA_017622795.1 Lachnospiraceae bacterium | reverse complement strand
GGTTGACCCACTGGCTTCCACTTCCCGTATTCTTGACCCACGTATCGTTGGTGAAGAACACTATCAGGTTGCCCGCGGCGTACAGGAAATTCTGCAGAGATATAAGGAATTACAGGATATCATCGCCATCCTCGGTATGGATGAACTTTCCGAAGATGAAAAACTCCTCGTTGCAAGAGCAAGAAGAGTACAGAGATTCTTATCCCAGCCATTCCACGTTGCAGAGCAGTTTACCGGTCTTCCTGGCCGTTATGTGCCTATTTCCGAAACCATTCAGGGCTTCAAGGAAATCTTAGAGGGCAAGCATGACGACATTCCGGAAAGTTACTTCTTAAATGCAGGTAACATCGACGATGTTTTGGCAAGAGTAAAGAAGTAAAGGTGATAAGTAGGGTGCAGTAGGCGTTTTTTGACTAGTTGCAAGATAATATTTTTGAGTGTATCATATCTAGGTGTACGACATCTCAGCCGACAGGTGTTCGGCTACGGCGGAGAGAGCGGAACTGTATTTCGCTTTGTCCGTCGGAGACGAATAACTGTCGGAGGAGTCCAGGCGAACACAGATACGATACAGCCAAAAATATCTTTGCAATTGCAAAAAACGTTACTGCACCGATGGAGGACTTTATGGCAGATATGAGTAAGTTTTTCCGCCTTCAGGTGATTTCACCGGACCGCATTTTCTATGACGGAGATGTGGAAATGGTGGAGCTTAGAACCTCCGAAGGGGAAATGGGTGTGTTAAAAGGACATATCCCACTGACCGCGATTTTAGTTCCGGGTGTCCTCAAAATTAAAGAGGACGGCGAACAGAAAATTGCCGCATTGCATGACGGTTTCGTGGAAATTTTCCAGGACCACATGACAATTCTGGCAGAATCCTGTGAATGGCCGGAAGAAATCGACCTGCACCGTGCGGAGGAATCCAAAGCCCGTGCAGAAAAGAGACTTTCCAGTGGTGATGCTAATATCAACATTGCCAGAGCGGAACTGTCTTTACGTAAGTCGCTGATTCGAATTCAGCTGGCGAGAAAATAATAATAAGATTCCGGGTTATCAGCTTTTGGAAAACCAAGAGTGGTAGCCCGGTTTTTTATGCAAAAATAAATTGTATATAAAATTAAAGTTGCGGCTTGAAATTTTCAGAAAATAGGATTATAATAGGACTATAGAACTAGGTTATGCTTTTGCATAAGGAGTTTAGGAGGTAGTCTATGAAATATGAAGAACTTGTTGCAAGAGTAAAAGATGCCATGAAAGTGGTGCAAGTCAGCCGGCAGGTGGGACATGTGGCATACCAGTTTAATGTAGAAGGCGAGGGCGAAGGCTACTTCTATGTGGAACTGGATGACGGCAAGGTAAATGTGGAGCCATACGAATACTATGACCGGGATTTGATTATTGTAACTACTGCAGAGGTTATCCTGCAAATGCTGGAGGGTAAAATTACGCCACGGGTAGCTTATACTAACGGTCAGTTAAAGGTGTACGGTGACAGCAGACAACTGGAGAACCTGCCGTTTGGCTGTGGTTGTAAATGTACAGGTGTGCATGAGAACAGTTAGTGCTTAAATACTTTGATTCGAGCGGATGCAAAGCTTCCATGCTGTAACAGCATGGAAGCTTTTTATGATAGTTTAAACTTATTTGCAACCTTTTACCTTTCTCATGCGTTCTATAATCAGAAAGGCCTTTCGAACAATACAAAAACAGGAGAAATACTTTGGATACGCAGGAATACGAACGCTTGACAGAAAAATATCTGGACTGTATATACCGTGTGGCCGTGAATGGGTGTAATACCCTTGCAGATGCAGAGGACGTGGTGCAGAATACTTTTGTTAAGCTTTGGGAAAGAACAGAAAACTTTGAGGATGAGGACCATGCCAGAAAGTGGCTGATACGGGTGGCGGTGAATGAGTGCCACAGTCTGTGGCGTTCCGGATGGAAACGCCGTACAACCTATCTGGAAGAGCTGACAGAGGAGCCGGTATTTTCCACACCGGAAAGAAGTGAGTTATATTTTGCGGTGCAGAACCTTCCTCAGAAATACCGGCAAATCGTGTATCTATATTATTACGAAGAATACAGTATCAGGGAAATTGCACAGATGCTGAAGCTTTCCGAAACTGCGGTAAAATCAAGACTTCTCCGGGCAAGACAAAAATTGAAAGGTGACTTGAAGGAGGCATGGAATGAGTAAGGAAGATAAACTAAAGAACTATGTTCAGAACACCTATGGTGAACTGCATGCCCCGGAGGACTTGCGAAGAAAGGTGATGAACATGGACGAAAGGAATGTAAAGAAAAAAGAAATGTCTGTCGGCAGAAAACTGGCTATGGCAGCAGCAATTGCAGCGGTATTGTTTGCCGGAAGTAACGGAGTGGCTTATGCCATGACCGGAAGTACTTGGGTGGAAACGGTAGTAGCGAAAATAAATTTAAATGGGGTATGGCAGGAGGTAGAGATGGAAGGTGTGGTCCTGGAGGACGGCACTGTGCAGTATTCCACAACATTGAATGTACAAGATGAGGATAGCGTGGAATTTGTTCTTATCAGTGATGCAACGGATGCGGATTCTTTGAAGATTGCAGGTGTTGGTGCGGAAAGCTCATTCCCGGAAGTTTACATTGTTAAGGATACCAGCATCACAGTGGATAATATCGGAGTAGCAAAGGAAGACGATAAGGTTTATTTTGTAGATGGTGATATAAAAATTGATATCACGGAGGATATGACCGACGGAGCCGCATCTGTAAGCTATGAGAAGAACGGAGAAATCTATCAGTATGAGGTGAAAGAAGAACCGGGAGTCCCGGGATGTTATGAACTTCATATTTCGAGTGAAGAATAACATAATACAAAAACGTCGTAGCGTAGGGGCTACGACGTTTTTTTGTAGGACGATTTATTTTGTAAAGAAAATCTGAAGTGCGTGATATAAGTGTAATTGCCATGCCTTCATATCATGAACGCCACCCGGAATGATAAAGAAATCATAGTTTTCATCTTGCTTTAACAGATTACAGTTTTTTATGACATTGCCCATAATTTCCATATGTTCTTCATAAGCAATATCCTGGTCGCCGTTGCAGCAGAACATGTAATCCAAAGGAAGATTGTTTTTTACTCCGTTTTCTAAAGTTTCAATAATGCGTTTAACTTCTACGGTACGGTCGCCCTTAGGACCACAGCAGCCGGAAAATGGGCCGTACCAGGAGAATAAATCATAGTTGTTATAGAATGCGGCACGGTAGGTTGTCATGGAGCCCAGGGAAAGTCCGGCAAAAGCACGGTGCTTACGGGTCTTAATGAGGTTTTCTTCGGAAACATCACCTGTTGCGTAGGTAGAGTACTTGCTTTCGATAGCCGGAATTAAATCGTTGCGCAGCTCAAACCGGAAGTGTTCTGTGATAAATTCCGCATTGCGGTCCGCTTCTGCACCACGATAGTAGGTTGGGGCAACAATAATGCATGGTTCGCAGATGCCCCGGGCCATCATATTGTCTAAAATGGTAACGGTATCCGGAAACATTTTAAACCACCAGTCTTCGTTAACACCACCGCCGTGAAGCAGGTAAAGAACATTATATTGTTTTTTATTGTCGTAACCGTAAGGTAAGTAAACCCAGGCGGCTTTTGCCATTGGCAGGGACACCCGCTCGTCATAGGTTTCGGTATTGTATAAAAAGCGTTCTACAGTTCCTTTTTTGTCGGTCTTTTGAAGCATTGCGGCCGGCATTTCATAAACATAGTTCATAAGTATTCCCCTTTCCTACAGTATACTTTTATTGTACGGGAACAACAGTTTCGAAACTAGCAGAATACTGCTATTTTACCGGCAGAAATTGCGGTGTTTTCCGTTTTTGATAATGAACAGGAAACGTGGATTTTTTGTTCAGAATGTGGTATCATTTGGTTTGTACCAATGTTTGGGAAGGAGAATAGGATGAATACAACGGATATCGGAGCAAATATAAATTTTCAAACCATCAAAAAATCGGCAAAATTAGGATATGCGGATTCTATGTTTCTGCTTGGATGCTGGTATGCAGACGGATACGGAACCAAGGTAAACATGAGACGTGCCGGAAAATGGTGGCGGAAAGCGGCAAAAGCGGGACATGTGCATGCACAGTATAATACAGCACTTATGTATTTCAATGGAGAGGGTGTTAAAAAGAGCGCAGAAAAAGCCGCGGAGTGGTATTTAAAAGCCGCGGAGCAGGGACATGCTGTGGCCCAAAGCGAATTGGGATATGCATATGAAAATGGCCTGGGGGTGGATAAAAATCCGGAAAAAGCGCGGGAATGGTATCAAAAATCGGCGGAGCAAGGCTTTGCACTTGCCGAATTTAACATGGGAAGCATATATGAACGTGGCATTGGCGTAAATAAGAATTTAGAGGAGGCATTTGCCTGGTACAGGAAGTCGGCGGAGCATGGCTTTGCGCAGGCGCAGCGCCAGGTAGGCTATATGTATGAAAAAGGATTGGGTGTCGAGGAAAATGAGGAAGAATCGGTAAACTGGACGATAAGAGCGGCAAGTCAGGGCGACATTATGGGACTAAATAATTTGGCTTCTAAATTTGAGAAGGGTGATGTCTTAAAGCAGGACTATCAAAAAGCGGTAGAGATATATGCGCAGGCAGCGGAGCTGGGGTTACCAATAGCCCAGCGGAATCTTGGTGCAATGTATTATGAAGGAAAAGGAGTAGAGCAGGATTACCAAAAAGCGTTTGAATGGTGCATGAAAGCAGCAGAGCAGGGAGAACGTTTGGCACAAAGAATGATTGGATATTTATACTATAACGGTAAAGGTGTGCCACAGAATTATGAGCAGGCGCTATTCTGGTACTTAAAGGCAGCAGAACAACAGGATACCCGAAGCTGCAGACGGGTTGCGGTGATGTATTTTGAGGGACTTGGGGTACAACCGGATGAAAAAAAAGGAGAAGAGTGGCTCAAAAGGGCTGCAGAATTAGGTGATGAGAAAGCAATAAAATTTTTGAAAGAAAAAGCGGCAGAAGAAGCGGAATCCTCGAAGGATTCATTGACACAGGAACAGTAAAACGGTATTATTAAAGATGGGAAAATGTACATAATAGTAGGAGAGAAAACAAAAATATATTTTATATATCGTTGACGTGAAAGGAGAAACAACTATGAAAATTAAGTTTTGCGGAGCAGTAAATGAGGTAACCGGTTCCTGTCACTTGGTGACGACAGATAAACATCAGATTTTACTGGATTGCGGTATGTTTCAGGGAGGAAAAAAAGAGGAGGCGCAGAATTTAGAGCCTTTTCCGTTTAACCCTGCAGAAATAGAATGTGTGATTTTGAGCCACGCCCATGTGGACCACTGCGGCAGACTTCCTCTGCTTGTAAAGCAGGGCTTTGCCGGACCGATTTATTGCACGGATGCTACGGCGGATTTACTTAAGGTTATGCTTCCGGACTGTGCACATATTCAGCAGAAGGAAGCAGAGTGGCAGAGTAAAAAGGCAGCAAGAAAGGGACTTCCGCCGGTGGAACCGATGTATACCATGGAAGATGCCAATGCGGCATTAAAGCTGGTGAGTCCGATTTTGTACGATCAGTTATTCAATATTAATGACCAGATGCACGCTGTGTTTAACGATGCGGGCCATATCCTTGGCTCTGCTATTACGGAGCTTTGGATTACGGAAAATGAAAAAACCGTAAAATTAGTATATACCGGTGATATCGGCGTGGATGACAGACCGATTCTCAGAGATCCGAAAAAGATTAAAAAGGCAGATTTTGTGGTGATGGAATCCACCTACGGCGACCGTTTGCATGAAAGTAATGAGTCCAGTATCCAAGCACTCATTGATATTATTGCAGATACCGTAAAGCGGGGCGGCAACGTGATTATTCCTGCCTTTGCGGTAGGCCGTACCCAGGAGCTGATTTATGAATTAAACCGTTTTTATGAGTCCGATGAATATTATCATGACCTGCTTTCGAAAGTGCAGGTGTATATCGACAGCCCGATGGCCGTGACTACTACCCAGGTGTTTAGAAGAAATGCCCAGGTGTTTGATGAGGAAACCAAAGACTATATTTTAAACGGTGATAACCCGCTGGATTTCCCGAATTTGAATTTCACCAGAACCAGTGATGAATCTAAGGCACTGAATGAGGATAATTGTCCGAAGATTATTATTTCTGCCAGTGGCATGTGCGATGCGGGACGTATCCGCCATCATTTAAAACACAACCTTTGGAATCCGAAGAGCAGTATTGTTTTTGTCGGTTATCAGGCAAACGGAACGTTGGGACGTCGTATTGTGGATGGCGAAAAGGAGCTTTCCGTGCTTGGTGAAAAGATTTTAGTGCAGGCTAAAATTTATAATTTGGAAGGTTTCTCCGGTCATGCGGATTATGAAGGATTACTTGACTGGGTAAAGGGACTTCAGAAGGCACCGCAACATATCTTCCTGGTTCATGGTGAAACAGAAGCCAAGGAAGCACTGGAGCAGAAGATTCGTGAAGCAACCGGATATCCGTGTGATGCAATTCATGGCATGACAGAAGTGGATTTGGCAGATGCCGCCGGTATGACCTTTGAGGAAGCTACGGAAGAGCTGGTGGATGTAGAGCAGGTACTTGCTCTGCAGGATAAGCTGGCAGACCTTCGGGAAACCGTAAATGAATTTTTGAATAATGCAAATTCTGCAGTGGAAGGAAATCTGACACCGGAACAGTTAATCGAAATTAAAAATGCAGTCATTCAGTTGGAAAAGGAAACTATCCAGCTTGGCATGACCGTAACAAAAGAGGGACGCTAGAAGGTTGCAGATGCAGAGCGACTACGGAGGAAACTACAATGAATGATGATTTTATTACAATGACCATAGGGAAACAAAAAAACATTGCCTTGATTGCCCACGACGGCAAGAAGGCGGAGATGGTAGGCTGGTGTGAAGCGAATAAAGAAATTTTAAAGGGACATTTTCTGTCCGGTACCGGTACCACCGCCCGCATGATTACGGAAGCAACCGGCCTTCCGGTGCGTGGTTACAATTCCGGTCCGCTGGGCGGTGACCAGCAGATTGGTGCCAAAATTGTAGAAGGAAAAATTGACTTCGTGGTATTCTTTTCCGACCCGTTTGCAGCACAGCCACATGACCCGGATGTAAAGGCGCTACTTCGTATTGCTCAGGTGTATGATATTCCGATGGCAAACAATAAGGCGACCGCAGATTTTCTGTTACACTCCAGTCTGATGGAGGAGGAGTACGACCATAACATCATCAATTTTAATAAGAAGATTAAAGAGCGTGCGGAGAATTTGAAATAACACCAATTGATTTTTATATTATCCCGGTGTCGCATTTATCCTGCCAGAACACGCTCTCGCTCTCATCGAAACGTAGCCTCACTAGACTCTAAAATACCTCGTCAAGTGAGGACGTTTCTCCAGGGTTCTGTTCGGATAAATGCGACACCGGGATAGAAGATAAATATCAAGTGCTGTAAATAGCTAATTTCGAATCGGCCGCTAAGACTGGTAGAAATGTCGTTGTTTAAAGGAGAAGTGTAATAGTATGGCAATATCAAGTATAAATGCAAGCTTTGATTGTGACTTGTCGCATGTTTGGAATATGGTTACCTCGCTTGAAAATTATCAGTGGCGTAGTGACTTAAGCAAAATAGAGGTGTTGAGCGATATTCAATTTGTGGAATATACAAAGGACGGATACGCTACAACATTTACGGTGACTGCATGTGAACCATGCATACGGTGGGAGTTTGACATGGAAAACAGTAATATGAAAGGGCACTGGATCGGTATCTTTTCAGAAAAGAATGGTCGGTGTGAAATCGAGTTCACGGAGGATGTCACAGCGAAAAAGTTTTTCATAAAGCCTTTTGTGGGCGCGTTTTTAAAGAAGCAGCAGGCGCAGTATGTTGCAGATTTGAGAAAGGCAGTAGACAATGTTTAAAGTAATTTTATGGGACGTGGACGCCACTCTGCTGAATTTTGAAAAGGCAGAGGAGGCAGGCATCCGCGGATGTTTTGAAAAATATAAGCTGGGTGAGTGTACCGATGAAATGCTGGAGAACTATAAGGCAATTAATCGTGGCTACTGGCAGGCGATGGAGCGGGGCGAAATTGAAAAGCCGGTGCTTTTAGTGAAGCGCTTTGAGGATTTCTTAAATGCGTATGGTTTAGATTCTTCTGTGGCGGCAGGTTTTAATGAACTGTACCAGATTTTGCTTGGGGAAACCGTTGTATTTTACGAGAATGCATTGGAAACGGTTCAGGCGTTAAAGGGCAAGGTGCTGCAGTGCGCCGTAACTAACGGCACCAAGGTTGCCCAGGACGGAAAGCTGAAAAATTCCGGCCTCGACAAGGAATTTGACCATGTTTTTATTTCTGAAGTGGTAGGTGTTGAGAAGCCAAACAAAGGTTTTTTTGATGCGGTTTTTGCAGAGATTGGCGAGTATGCTAAGGATGAAGTACTGATTGTGGGTGATTCCCTAACCAGTGATATCCAGGGCGGCGTCAATGCCGGAATCAAGACTTGTTGGTTCAACCCTAAGGGTGCGAAAAATACCAGTGCACTTAAGCCGGATTATGAGATTCGGGATATTGGAGAAGTGTTGAAATTAACGAATTTGCAGTAAAATGGAGAAATGAAATTAACGAATTTGTGGTAAAAGCACTAAAGTAAAATTGACGAATTTGCAGTAAAATGCTAAAATAAAATCGACGAATTTGTAGAAATACGAAAGGGTAAAATGACGATTTTGTAGAAAGGCAGGAAATGCAATGTTTGAAAGGAAGATATATAGCAAGCTTTTAGAGTGGAAACAGGAATCGGGTGGAAGAACTGCTTTGCTGATTGAGGGCGCAAGGCGGGTAGGAAAATCCACAGTTGTAGAAGATTTCGCAAAGAAGGAATATAAAAGCTATATTCTGATTGATTTTTCAAAGGCATCCAAAGAAGTCAGGGAATTGTTTGATGACGTGTCAGATTTGGATTATGTGTTCCTGCGGCTACAGCTGATTTATAAAGTGGATTTACACGAAAGGGAGTCTGCTATCATTTTTGATGAAGTCCAGTTATGTCCAATGGCCAGACAGGCAATTAAGCATTTGGTCAAGGATCATAGGTACGACTATATAGAAACCGGTTCGTTGATTTCTATCAAGAAGAACATAAAGGATATATTGATTCCAAGTGAAGAACGTAAAATAAGCATGCTACCGATGGACTTTGAAGAGTTTCTATGGGCAATGGGAGATAGAGCCACATCGAAGCTTTTGCGTGAAGTGTTTGAAAAACGTATTTCTCTGGGGGATGCTGTTCATAGAAAGCTTATGAGAGATTTTCGGTTATACATGTTGGTGGGAGGCATGCCTCAGGCAGTGAACGAATATCTCGAAACAAACAATTTCAGAAAAGTGGATGCAGTAAAAAGAGATATTTTGAAATTGTATGAGGATGATTTCAAGAAAATTGATACGACAGGAAGAATTTCAATGCTTTTTGATGCTATTCCCGCCCAGTTGAATACAAATGCGTCTAGATATCAGGTATCCAGTGTATTAGAAGGTGAAAGAGCGGAAACGGTGTTAGAATTGATTGCAGATATGGCAGATTCTAAAACGGTACAGGTGGCGTATCATGCCAATGACCCTAACGTTGGGATGGCAAATGCAAAAGATTTAAGGCGTTTCAAACTTTTTCTGGCAGACACCGGTTTGTTTACCACGCTTATTTTTAAGGATAAGGATTTTACAGAGAATGTTATTTATGAAAAGTTGCTGAGCGATAAGCTTGGGGTAAACTTGGGATATTTGTATGAAAATGTTGTGGCGCAGATGTTGGTAGCAAGTGGACATTCTTTGTATTATCACACTTTTTTGAATGAAAAAACAAATCATAACTTTGAGGTTGATTTTCTGATTTCGAAGAAAAATAAAATTAGCCCCATCGAGGTGAAGGCCGCGGGATATAACACGCATAAATCTTTGGATGCTTTCTGTGAGAAGTTCTCGGAACGGATTGGCGATAAGTATTTGGTTTACACCAAGGATTTGAAGAAGGATACCGATATTTTGATGCTGCCGGTGTATATGATGCCGTTTTTAAAGTAAGGAGATAGTATGAACAAGGGCAGAATCATTTTTTTAAACGGAGTCACCAGCTCCGGCAAAACCTCCATTGTAGAGGCATTGCAGGAACGGGACGATGTATTTTTTTATGTGGTGGCAAATGATTTGTTCCAGGAGATGGTGGGAGGAAATCAAACCACACTATGAGCAGTTAAAAGCAATTTTAAAGGACAATCCGTTAGATATCGTGGAAGTGTATTGTCCGTTGGAAATTTGCAGAGGGAGAAACATTGCAAGAGGTGACCGGTTCGAGAACCAGTCACAGGAGCAGGCGGAACTGATGGCAGAGAATATTAAGTACAGTATGAGAGTGGATACAAGTACGATGAGTTCCGTGGAGTGTGCGGAAGCGATTGTGAAGGAAATGTTTTTACAAAATGGAATTTGAAGCTGTAAAGCTGTCAAATAGGTTGATTTTGGTTTCATTTGGGTATATAGATAGAAATTTGGTATAAATACCCCAAAAACAAGAAAATCCTTGATCCCGGCCAGATTCGAAAGTTCCGCAGCATCAGCTTCCAATATGCCGAACAGTAAAATGCTATGATTTCGAGGTGATACTATGGCAAAAAATGAGAGCAATCACATTACCAGTTGTACTATTTCTTGGGAAAATACAGAAGATATAGTAAGCGTTGTAACAAAAGTGCTTCAAACAGAAATCCAGGTAAGACTTTATCATAGTGGTAATTTAATCAGTGGTAGAATTTGGCCGATGTCAGAACAGCAAAAGCGGGAACTGTACAGCACTTTATATCATTGCATGGAAGATTGGGATTGTGACGATTATACCGTGGATGAGTCCGATACTAATCACTGGAAGTTTAAGATATGCACGCAAAGAAGTTGTCTCAGAACAGTTTGCGGTACAATCGAGCCACCGCCACATGGCGTAGAGATTAAGAAGATGCTTGCTGAGATAATTGGTGAGGAGAATTGTTATTTTTTTAACCGGAAAGATTTTTGAAGGAGTATTACATGGACTGGCTGAACATTTTTGGACTCATATTTATCATAATAATCATGATACCCAACATCATTTATGCCATCAAATGTAAAGGTGGTTTTATCAACAAATGGTCAAACAAAACCATTGAACATTTAGAGCAAATTGGCCGGTTCGGGTGTTTTGGTTTTATGATAATTAACATACCGGGTACCTGGTTTGGCTGGTGGTCGGACGAAGCGTTTGCAGTGTATTTGCTGACGAACGTGGCATTGATACTGGCATACTGCATCATTTGGATAATTTGCTTTAAGAAAAATACGGTATTTCGGGCGCTAGCATTGTCCATTCTGCCGTCGGTGATATTTTTGTTCAGCGGAATTATGTGCAGGTCGGTATTGCTGATTATTTCAGCGGTGATATTTGCGCCGTGTCATATTTTGATTTCTTACAAAAATGCAGAATAATAAATGTTAACTAGGGAGGAAATGTATTTTGAGAAACTTTTACCATGGCTCCATCATTCCCGGAATTACACAGTTGGATGCCCATTCAAAGCTTCATAATTGCTGAAACAATAAAAATTGCTGATGTATATGAAGAGTTTTTGAAATATGAATCAGAAGGGAAATTGGTTGTTCTCCGCTACAATGAGCAATCGGTAGAGAGACAAAACGAATTAGTCGATTTTATTGCACAGGGACTTAGCCGGTCCGGATTTTTTGAAGGAAATGAGCAAAAGCAGGAATTTATGAAAAAGCACTTTCCAAAATCCTGGGAAAAAGTAAAAAACGAAGAATAGAAAGGTTACCCCATGAAGATTTTACTGGCAGCAGTCAATGCAAAGTACATACATTCCAATTTAGCGGTCTACTGCCTGAAGTCTTATGCGGCATCCAAAGGGCAGGAAGCAGAGATTGCAGAGTATACCATCAACCAGCAGCCCGGTGAGGTTTTGCGGGGCTTGTATGAGAAAAATGCGGATGTGGTGGCGTTCTCTTGTTATATTTGGAATATTGAATTTATTAAAACAGTAATCAAAGATTATAAAAAAATCCGCCCGCAGAGTGAAATCTGGCTGGGCGGACCGGAGGTGTCCTACCGGGCAGAAGAACTGCTCACAGAGCTTCCTGAGGTGCGGGGCGTCATGGTTGGTGAAGGGGAAGATACTTTTGCAAAGCTTGCGAAGGCGTATAGGAAAGAATTATCTCTGAATGAAATTCCCGGCATTGTGGTACGTGAAAATAGCGGTGAAATTCTTACCACAGAACCAGCCCTTCCGTTGGACTTTTCCGCCCTTCCGTTTCCTTACGGAGATGAAAATTTAAGCTTTTTTGATAACCGTATCATCTACTATGAATCCAGCAGGGGATGTCCGTTTTCCTGTGCGTACTGTTTGTCTTCCTTGGACAAGCGAGTGAGGTTCAGAAACCTGGATTTAGTGAAAAAAGAACTGGGCTTCTTTTTGGAGAGATGGGTTCCTCAGGTGAAATTTATCGACCGTACCTTTAATATCAACGGACCGCGGACAGTGGAACTTTTACATTATATCAAAGAGAACGATAACGGAATTACTAACTTCCATTTTGAGGTGGCGGCAGATTTGCTGACCAAGGAACAAATAGAGTTGTTAAATTCCCTGCGGCCGGGACTGGTGCAGTTGGAAATCGGGGTGCAGTCGATAAACAACGAGACACTAACCGCAGTAAACCGTAAAACAGAGCTCTCTGAGCTGAAGAAAACAGTGGCAGCAGTTAGGGAAAAGAACAACGTACATATCCATTTGGATTTGATTGCGGGACTTCCGAAGGAGGATTTGGAATCCTTCAAAAACTCCTTTAACGAAGTATACCGGATGAATCCCCATCAGCTGCAGCTTGGCTTTTTAAAGGTGCTCTCCGGAGCACCAATGGAGGGCATGGCAGATGAGAATGAGATAATTTATCAGAGTGCACCGCCGTATGAGGTATTGTCTACAAAATGGTTATCCTACGATGACATCATCCTTCTAAAAAAAGTGGAAGAACTGGTAGAGGTTTACTATAACAGCGGACAGTTTGTGTATAGTATGATGTATTTGCAGAAGCATGTAGATTCCTACTTTGAGTTATATGAGAAATTGGCAGTGTTTTACGAAGAAAACAACTATGCGGGTTTGAAAATTTCCCGAAATAAACGTTATGAAATTTTGTGGGAGTTTGCGAAGGAAAAATTGTTTGCAGAAACAGAAAAAGCAAGCATAGTTTTTGCAGAAATACTCTTCTTCGACTACTGTCTCAGGGAAAAACCAAAGTCCCGTCCGGTGTTCGGTTCGCAAAGCAGGCTAGACAAGCAGGAACTAAAAGAAGCCTATCTTTCCTTTGAAGTAAAACGGGAAGAAGAGGGCATGCATGATATCGAGAAGTTTTCCTTTGACCCTGTAAAAACCGCGGAATGCGGACTGATGACGGGTGAATCCTGTTTGGTGTTGTTTTCCTATGAACGAAGAGAAGCAATGTATGGAGGTGCCTTATGGCAAAGCGCAGAATATCAACAAAAGAAAAAGAACGGATAGCAGAGGTATTAAAGCGCCTGGATACGCAGTATGGTACGGAGTATCGGTGTTATCTGGATCATGAGAACCCGTGGCAGCTGTTGGTGGCAACCATACTCAGCGCCCAGTGTACTGACGCCAGGGTAAATATTGTTACCAAGGATTTATTTGTAAAATACCCGGATGTGGAAGCCTTTGCAAATGCTGACTTGAAGGAACTGGAGCAGGACATCCATGCCACCGGGTTTTACCATAACAAGGCAAAGAATATTATTGCCTGTGCAAGAAGAGTCTTAACGGAGTTTGGCGGAGAAGTACCAAGTTCTCTGGAGGACTTAACGTCCCTAGCGGGCGTAGGAAGAAAAACGGCCAACGTAATCCGGGGCAACATTTACAATGAACCGAGCATTGTGGTAGATACCCATGTAAAGAGAATTTCCAACAAGCTGGGATTTACCAAGGAGCAGGATCCGGAGAAAATTGAATTTGATTTGATGGAGGTTCTTCCAAAGGACCACTGGATTTTATACAATATTCACATTATTACGTTGGGCAGAACCATCTGCACGGCCAGAAGCCCAAAGTGCACAGAGTGCTTTTTGGCAGATGTGTGCAAGGCGGGTATGGCTTCGGCGGACAGATAATGGCAGCGTTGCAAAAGCAGCCTGCCAAGTAACGGAAAGAGAGATAGTTTATGCAGGGAATTATAGCCATCGACGTAGAAACAACGGGCATCAGTCCGGAAAAAGAACGAATTATTGAAATCGGTGCTTTCCGGCGGTCAACGGGAGAGGTGTTCCGGACGCTGATTAATCCGGGGCGTCCGTTACCGGAGCGGATAACAGAGCTTACGGGAATTACCGATGAGATGCTTGCTGATGCACCGGAAGAAGCAGAAGCAGTAAAAGCATGGCTTGAGTTTATGGAGGGTGATACTATTTTGCTTGGCCATAATATCAGCTTTGACCACAGTTTTCTGGTACAGGCCATCAGACGATGCGGATATGAAGAACCGCAATTTTACGGTATTGATACATTGAAGCTTTCCAGAGTGCTTTGTCCGGAATTACCAAATAAAAGGCTGGAAACTATGGTGCATCATTTTGGATTAACCAACGAGCGTGCCCACAGAGCCTTTGAAGATGCTAAGGTGACGGTGGAACTGTATCAATGTTTGAAAGCCATGAACAAAGAACCGGAGTTATTTGAACCGGTACCGATGTTTTTTAAAGCAAAGAAAACGGAACCGATGACGCAAAAACAGCGTTCATTTCTGAACGCTATTTTGAAATATCACAAATTGGAAGATAAGTACCATACGGAAGACCTTTCCAAAAGTGAGGCTTCCCGGCTGATAGATAAGCTGCTACTGAACTACGGCAGAGTCCCGTATAGCCACTAAATTGGCAAGAAGAGCCTTTTTGGTCATGGAAGTAAGCTCCTCGGCGGCAGAAATTACGGAATTAATGCCTTCCGTATCATTTTTTTCTTTATAAATTGTGGCAAGTAAGGTATAATTAGCACTGATATCGGTTTTGATGGACAGGGCATAGTTTAAAACAGTTGCAGCCTCGTCTGCCAGACCTTGCTCATATAAGAGCTTACCGTAGCGGTATAAGCTGCGGACCAGCTCCAGATAGTTTTTATCATACTCCATCAGAAGATTGATATTCGGGGCGCCGTATTGGAGTTTTAAGTCGGTGTTGCTCCTGCCGGTGAAATTTACAATTTTTCCGGCAGAAAGGTTAATAAGGTGCCTTTGAATATCGGATATTTCTTCGGAACCGGTTTCCGGAAACGGCAACGTGTTTAGCGGAACATGAATAAAATCCAAATTGGAAATATCCTTTTTTCTGGTCAGGTTAGCCTGCCGTTCCCGCTCCCAGAAGGCTTCGCTGCTTTTGGAGGAAATGCGGTCGGTTCGGCGTTTTTGGTAATGAATCCAAACGACCAGCAAAAGGGTTATTATAAAAAATACAGGTATCATAAACAGAACCTCACTTTAGGGTTAATTTCGAAAGGAGACTATATAAAATGAACAGAAAGAAAAGACAAATTTTTGCAAGTGTAATCGTAATTATTTTAGTATTTGCCATGATTCTTCCTATGCTCGCTTATATTCTTTAGTATACGTGCGTCGGTGAAAAAAGTCAACAACAGAGGAGACAGGACATGAAAGCAGGAAAAGTATCGGAGGCTGTATTAAAGCGGTCCGTGATTAAAACAGTGAATAAACAGGAGGGTGTGGTTTCTAAGGCGGCAGTCGGCAGCGATGCGGGATTGTTTGCACCAAAAGAAAACACAGGTGTCATGGCAGCGTCCTGTACAACCCTTTCCGGTGCCGAGGAGGGCCTGGCAGCAGTTGCAGTGAAACGGGCATGTAATTCCCTGGCTGCATCCGGTGCAACTACAGATGCGGTAACGGTACAGCTGATGCTTCCGGAAACTGCGGAAGAAACTGTATTAAAAGATTTGATGAAGGAAGTAGTGTCTGCGTGTGAAGAATCTGAGGTTGTATTGGCGAACGGTCATACCCAGGTAAGTGCTTTTGTTACGGAACCGGTAATTTCCGTAACAGCCATGGGAAGCCCCTCTGCAGTTATGACATTAGAGGAAAACGTATACGGCAGTGACCTTGTGATGACAAAATCTGCGGGAATTGCAGGGGCAGCCCTTCTTGCAAAGTATTACAGGGAGAATCTGCATGAACGTTATACGTATACTTTTATTGACAAAGCGGCAGCAAGAGATACGGAGGTTTCTATATTGCCGGAGATTAAAGTGCTGCAGGAACTTGGCATCCGTCATATGCATGATGTGGCAGAGGGCGGCGTGTTTGGTGCTGTCTGGGAGCTTTGCGAGCGTCTTAATGCCGGTGTGGAACTGGACTTAAAGAAGATTCCGATTTATCAGGAAACCGTGGAAATTTGTGAGTATTTTGACGTGAATCCGTATCAGCTGAAGGGAGACGGTGCACTGTTATTCTTAACCCATGACAGTACGGCGGCAATCAAGGTCCTGAAAGAAGCTGGTATTACTGCGGCAGTTATCGGAAGAATGAACGATGGTAATGACAGGGTTCTTATCAACGAAGACGAGACCAGATTTTTAGAGCCGAACCGTGTGGATGAATACGAAAAAGCTAGAACGTTTGAGAGGAAATAAGGAAGACTATGAACATAGTTTTATTGGAGCCGGAAATTCCGGCAAATACAGGAAATATCGGCCGTACCTGTGTGGCAACAGGAACAAAGCTGCATCTGATTGAACCGTTAGGGTTTGATATTAGTGATAAGGCGGTTCGCCGTGCCGGTATGGATTACTGGAAGGATTTAGACCTGGCAGTATATAAGAACTTTGAGGAGTTTCTGGAGAAAAATCCGGGAGCAAAGATTTATATGGCAACAACGAAGGCAGAAAAGGCCTATACCCATGTGGAATACGGCCCGGATGATTATATTATGTTCGGCAAGGAAAGTGCAGGTATTCCGGAGGAAATTCTGTTACAGTATCCGGAAACCTCCGTGCGTATTCCGATGATTGGTGACATCCGTTCCTTAAACCTTGGAAATTCCGTGGCAATTATGCTGTACGAGGCACTTCGTCAGAATAATTTCGAGGGCATGAACATGAAGGGACAGCTGCACCGCCATACCTGGGATGAGGCAAAAGCCTAGGGATTTGTAGTGTGATGCAGGCAAGCAGCCTGCTTAGAAAGAGTATCGTATGAATGAAAGAGCATTAAAAACACTGGAATATGACAAAATCATTGAACAGTTAAAAAAATATGCCGGTTCCGAAATGGGCCGTGCACTTTGCGGTAAATTGGTGCCGCAGACCGATTTAGAAGAGATTAAAAGAATGCAGCAGGAAACCAGAGATGCCCTGCTTCGCATTTACCAGAAGGGAAGCCTTTCCTTTAACGGCGTGCCGGATATCCGTGGTGCACTGAAGCTGTTAGAGGTTGGGTCTTCTTTGCTTGCCGGTGAATTACTGAAGCTGAGCTCGGTGCTTACGGCAACATTGCGGGTAAAAAACTACGGCGGTAAGGTTACGGAGGAGCAGCCGGAGGATTCCCTTTCCGAGCGGTTTTCCATGTTGGAGCCATTATCTGTATTAAACAACGAGATTATGCGTTGCATTTTGTCTGAGGAAGAAATTGCAGATGATGCCAGCCCGGGACTAAAGAGTGTACGCCGTTCCATGAAGATTACGGCGGATAAAATCCGTGACCAGTTAAGCAGCATCGTCAGCTCCCAGGAAACGAAGGGAATGTTGCAGGACAGCCTGGTTACCATGAGAAACGGCCGCTATTGTCTGCCGGTGAAGCAGGAATACAAGGGGCAGTTTAACGGTCTGATTCATGACCAGTCCGCCAAGGGTTCTACCGTGTTTATGGAACCGGCTGCGGTTGTAAAGTTAAACAACGAACTCAGTGAGCTGATGCTGAAGGAAGCGAAGGAAATCGAAAAGATTTTAGCAGACTTAAGTGCCCAGGCGGCGGTTCATACGGAAGATTTAAAGTATAACATTGATACCCTGATTGAGTTAGACTTCATCTTTGCCAGAGCGTCTCTTGCCAAGGCAATGAAGGCCAGTGAGCCTGTGTTTAACGACAGGGGTTATATCAATATCAAGAAGGGACGTCATCCGCTGATTGACAGCAAGGTGGTTGTTCCGATTGATATTTATCTTGGGGATGAATTTGATTTGCTGGTAATTACAGGTCCGAATACCGGCGGTAAAACCGTTACATTAAAGACCGTAGGTCTCTTTACCCTGATGGGGCAGGCAGGGCTGCATATTCCGGCCTTTGACGGTTCGGAATTATCCGTGTTTAAGGAGGTATTTGCTGACATCGGTGATGAGCAGAGCATTGAGCAGAGTCTCTCCACCTTCTCCTCCCATATGACCAATACAGTTCGCATTTTGCAGCAGGCAGATGAGAACTCTTTGTGCCTGTTTGACGAACTTGGGGCAGGAACGGACCCTACCGAGGGTGCGGCTCTTGCCATGGCGATTTTATCGAATTTGCACCGTCGCGGCACCAAAACCGTGGCGACAACACATTACAGTGAGTTAAAGATTTATGCGCTGTCCACTCCGGGTGTTTCCAATGCCTGTTGTGAGTTCAGTGTGGAAACCTTGCGTCCGACCTATCGTCTGTTGATCGGTATTCCGGGAAAGAGTAATGCGTTTGCTATTTCTTCCAAGCTGGGACTTTCCGATGATATTATCGAGGAGGCACGGGAATACATCGGCAGTAATGACCAAAGCTTCGAGGATGTAATTTCGGGCCTGGAGGAAAAGCGTCTTGCCATGGAAGCAGAAAAGCGCCAGATTGACGAATACAAGGCAGAAATCGAAACCCTGAAGAAGCGCCTGGCGGAAAAGTATGACCGTCTGGATAACGCTAAGGAGCGTATTCTGCGTGAGGCAAACGAGGAAGCAAGGGACATTCTGCAAAAAGCAAAGGATTATGCTGACGAAACCATTAAGAAGTTTAATAAGTGGGGCATGTCCGGCAACAACCGCGAAATGGAACTGGAGCGCTCTGCCCTGCGGGAACAGCTCGGAGAAAAGGATAAAAAACTTGCAGTCCGCAAGAAGATGAACCAGAATCCGGTGGACAGCAAAGAACTTCAGGTGGGCGATACCGTTATGGTGCTCAGCTTTAACCTGGAAGGAAAAGTGGTGACCCTTCCGAATGCCAAGGGTGATTTAACCGTACAGATGGGTGTGATGCAGACCCAGGTGAATAAAAAAGATATTCAGTGGATTGGCAGGGAGAAGAAAGAAGAGCCGGAGAAAAAGAACACCCAGAGCGGTAAAATCAAGATGAGCAAGGCCATGACCATCCGCACGGATTTAAATCTTATCGGTATGCGCGTGGATGAAGCGTTGCCGGAACTGGATAAGTATCTGGATGATGCGTATTTGTCGCATTTAAGCCAGGTGACGATTATTCACGGACGCGGTACCGGCGCATTGAAGGATGCGGTCCATGCACATCTTAAGAGAACGAAATATGTAAAGAGTTATAGACTTGGTGCTTTCGGAGAAGGCGATCAGGGGGTAACAATTGTAGAGTTTAAATAAAACAGTAATTTTCACTGCGGATATTAAAAAGTAGAAAGTAAGGTGACAATGTTATGGCAACCAAGCAGAAAATTCTTATTGTGGATGATGATACCAATATTGCAGAACTGATTTCCCTCTACCTTACCAAGGAGTGTTTTGAAACCCGTATGGTGGAAGATGGCGAAGAAGCTCTGAAAGCCTTTGAAGAGTTTCAGCCGAATCTGATTCTGCTGGATTTGATGCTGCCCGGTATAGACGGGTACGAGGTTTGCCGTACGGTAAGAAAAACCTCTTCTGTGCCAATTATTATGTTGTCTGCCAAGGGTGAAATTTTCGACAAGGTACTTGGGTTGGAACTTGGTGCCGATGATTACATGATTAAGCCGTTTGATTCGAAGGAACTGGTGGCAAGGGTGAAGGCAGTACTCCGCCGATTCCAGCCGGTAAAGGAGGAAACGGCAGCGGAAGGCAGCACGCAGACAAATATGGCACCGAATGCACAGAGCGGCGAGTATGTGGAGTATCCGGACCTGCTGGTAAATCAGACAAACTATTCCGTAACCTATTTGGGACATACGGTGGAGATGCCTCCGAAGGAATTGGAACTCCTGTACTTTTTAGCATCCCATCCGAATCAGGTATTTACAAGAGAACAACTGCTGGATCATATCTGGGGCTATGAATATGTAGGTGATACAAGAACCGTAGACGTGCACGTGAAGCGTCTTCGTGAGAAAATAAAGGATCGTGAGAATTGGAGTATCGCTACCGTATGGGGTATTGGTTATAAGTTTGAGGTAAAGAGCCGATGAAACATTTTTCCCTTCTGTGGAAGCTGTTGCTGCTGTTTCTGGTTGTATCGGTATCCTTGTTTGTTATCTTGAATACCGTTGGCCTTGATCTTATGCAGGACAGAATGCTTTCTAAAACAAAAGAGGAACTGTATCAGGATGGTACAGCGTATGTGTCCGACTATTTGTTGGAGTACTATAAACAAAATATTGATTATAGTGACTTATCGATGCAACTGGAATTATACGGAGCAATGACGGATGCAAGAGTATGGCTGGTAAGTAAAACCGGGCTGGTAGTTATGGATTCCGAACATACAGCGAATGGTTTTTCGCTTATGGAGGCGGATGCCTCCTTTATGGAGAACACATTTCAGGAAAACGTATATTTTAAAGGAATCATGTCAGAACCGATGCTGTGTGTTCTTGTACCGATTATCAGCGATTATGTTAACAAAGGTCAATTGGTGCTGTCTGTACCGATGAGCAGGGTGGAAACGGAAAGCGTTTTCTATCTGGACTTTGCCAATATTGCATATTTGTTGTTTCAACCGGTTTTATTAGCTGTATTTCTGCTGTTTTACCGTATGACAGCTGTGCCGGTGAAACGGATGGCAGAAGCTGCAAAGAAGTTTTCACGGGGGAATTTCAAAGAGCCTTTGGAACTTTCTGCTTCGGAAGAATACCGGGAACTTGGAAATACCATTCAGTATATGGGAGATAAACTGAAAAATGCGGATGATGCACAACGTAAGTTTGTGTCCAATGTGTCCCATGATTTCCGTTCTCCGTTAACCTCTATCAAGGGGTACATTGAGGCAATTAAGGATGGTACCATTCCGCCGGAGCTGCAGGAAAAATATTTAGATATTGTCATATTTGAAACGGAACGTCTGACAAAGTTAACCTCCAATTTGCTGGAGTTAAACAGCTTTGATGATAACGGAATTATTCTTCATAAGACGGAGTTTGATATTAATCAGATGATTAAGCAGATTGCGTTGTCTTTTGAAGGAACCTTTAAGAAAAAGAAACTGGTGCTGAATCTGGTATTTTCCGAAAAAGAGCAGTTTGTGAGAGCAGATATGGATAAGATTCAGCAGGTTTTATATAATTTGATTGACAATGCGGGAAAATTCAGTAATCCGGAGTCTTCTATCCGTATTACCACGGAAGAAAAGGGAAACAAGGTAATGATTGCGGTAAAAGACTATGGTATTGGCATTCCTAAAGAGAGTCTTGGCCGAATCTGGGACCGTTTTTATAAGACGGATATTTCCAGAGGTAAGGATAAAAAGGGTACCGGTTTGGGCTTGTCTATTGTAAAGGAAATTATTACGGCTCATGAAGAAAATATCTCTGTGGTAAGTACAGAAGGTGTTGGAACAGAATTCATTTTTTCGTTGCCACAGGCACAGTAAGCTGTCCGGCAGGATAATGGAGAGGTGTATATGACAGAAGAACTGAAAGAAAAACAATCGGAAGAGTATCAGTTTATCAATGAGAAAATCGTTCCGAAACGGAAGAAAAAGTGGTTAAAACGGCTGGGAACAGTAGGGTTTGTTGTTTGTATGGCTGTGATATTTGGTGTGGTAGCCCATGCAGCATATTTATTGTCCGGAGATTCTCTGAAAAAATTGCTGGGGGTGGAAGATAAGAGGCAGGAAGTGGAGCTTCCAAAGCCTACGGCACCTGTAAGAATTACGCTTTCCCCGACGCCGAAGCCGGAGAAGGCAACAGAAACACCAACGCCGGAGACTACAGCAGAACCAACAACGCCGGTTAGTTTAACGGTGATACCGACAAAGACGCCAACTCAGGGGGCGGAGGAAACGCCGGAGCCTACCGATGTACCGGAAGTAACTCTGGAACCAACCAAGGATGCGGAACCGACACCGGATGCGGAAGCAACTCCGGGCGGGGTACCGACACCGGGGCTTACCGATGCGCCGGAGCCTACCAATGTACCGGAAGTAACCCCGGATGCCGAACTGACTCCGGAGCCAACGCCGATAGATACGTATTTACAGATTTATGATGCAATCCGTAAAGTGGCAGAGGAAGTATCAGATGCTTTTGTGACGGTGGAAGCAATTGAACAGGGTGTGGACTGGTTTCAGGAAGTATATGAAAAACGTACCAGAACTACCGGCCTTGTGCTGGGAAATGATGGTGTGGATTTACTGATTCTGGTCGGTACAGAGCAATTTACCGGTGCGAATGCAATTGATGTCTTTTTCGGAGAAGCAGTGATACCCGGAAGAATTTATTCTATGGACCGGGATTATGGGCTGGCCGTGATTGCGGTTTCGCTGAATAACATTCCTGCAGAATTACTGGAACAGATTACCATGGGACTTTTTGCGGAAGCCGGAGAGATTGTAACGGGTACTCCTGTCATTGCTTTAGGCGCACCGAACGGTTATGAAGGTTCCATGGAATTCGGAATGATTACCAGTCTTGGAGGAACGGTTCCTGTAACGGACGGTGAAGTTTCCTATTTTACCACCAATATTACGGAATATCCGCAGGGTTATGGCTTTGTGGTTAATCTGGAAGGAAAAATACTGGGCTTGATTACCCATAATCATAAGGCAAATCCGTCTGACGGAATCTTTACGGCAATATCGTTGGATTCTATCCGCGGAGTCATTGTAAAACTTCTAAATAATGCAGAATCTGCGTATTTTGGTATTAAGGGACAGGATATTCCAAAGAATCTGAAACAGGAGTACGGACTGGAAAATGGTGTGTATGTCAGAGAGGTAGAAAATGCATCTCCTGCATTGGCAGCCGGAATCAAAGCGGGAGATATTCTGATATCTGTCGGAGGAGAAGCTGTGGATGGAATCCGTGGATTTTCGGATTTGATACTGGAACGGAGTATCAGAGAAATCGTGCAGGTCAAACTGTTGCGTAAGGCAGAAGACGGTTTAAGAGAAATGATGATAGAGGTTTCTTTGACTGGAAAGAAATAAATTAAATCATGGTTTAACATGAAAGGAGCAACATGAGGTATTTAAAAGATTTAAGAGAAGGCGATGTGCTTTCAGAAACATATTTGTGTAAAAGTAAGCAGGTATTGCAGACAAAGGCGGGAAAAAGTTATTATTCCTTAATTCTGCAGGACAAAAGTGGCACAATAGACGGAAAAATCTGGGATTTGGGACCGGGAATTGATCATTTTGATTCCATGGATTATATCCGGGTAGATGCTCAGGTAGTCAGCTTCCAAAATTCGTTGCAAATGAATATCCGCCGGGTGCACAAGTGCCATGAGGGAGAATATGACCCGAGAGAATATATGCCTTGTACCGATAAGGATGTAAAGGAAATGTATCAGGAGCTGACCTGCTTTATTAAGAGCATGAAAAATGAATATCTCAGAACTCTGGCAAGTAATTACTTTATTGAGAATAAGGATGCTGCTAAAGCGTTTGTAAATCATTCTGCTGCAAAGGCGGTGCATCATGGATTTATCGGGGGTTTGCTGGAGCATACCGTAGGTGTAACCAGACTGTGCGATTACATTGCAAAGAATTATCCGATAGTGAACCGCGACCTTCTTTTGACGGCAGCGATGTTCCATGACGTAGGAAAAATACAGGAACTTTCTGCGTTCCCTGAAAACGATTATACCGATGCTGGTCAGTTGCTCGGCCATATTTATATTGGTGCAGAACTGGTGGGAAATCTGGCGGCGGATATACCGGGGTTTCCTGAAAAGTTAAAACATGAATTAATACACTGTATTCTTGCCCATCACGGCGAGCTGGAGTTCGGCTCTCCGAAAAAGCCGGCTTTAGTAGAAGCATTGGCTCTCAGCATGGCAGATAATTTGGATGCGAAACTGGAAACTATGACAGAACTGTTTAACGGAACGGAAGAAAAAGGCTGGCTGGGATTCCAAAAACTGTTTGATTCCAATGTCAGAAAAACAAGTGAAAATTAAAACGTGATTTAATACAAATAAAGTGCCTGTGGCAAAGGGCACCAGCTGAAAGGTTGGAGGAAGTATGGTTAAAAATCAAATTGTAACAATAACAATCGAAGACATTGGCAATGATGGAGAGGGTATCGGCAAATATGAGGGCTATACCCTCTTTGTCAAGGGAGCATTACCGCAGGACGTGGTAAAGGTAAAAGTATTAAAAGCAAAAAAGACTTATGGATATGCAAAGGTGGAGGAACTGATTTCTCCGTCTCCTGACCGTGTTACACCGAAATGCCCGGTGACAGGACGATGCGGCGGTTGTCAGTTGCAGCATTATTCCTACGCAAGACAGCTTCAGTATAAGGCTGATAAAGTAAGAAACTGCCTGTTTCGTATTGGGGGTATTCCGGAAGAACGTCTGAATATGATCACGGAGCCGGTGATTGGTATGGAGATACCGTTTTATTACAGAAACAAAGCCCAGTATCCGGTGGGAACAGACAAAGAGGGTAATCCGGTGATGGGATTTTATGCCGGACATAGCCACCATATTATTGACTGCACCGATTGTGCTATCCAGGAGCCGGTAAATGCAATGATTCTTCCGACAATTAAGCAGTTTGTGAGGGAAAGGAAGATTTCTGCCTACAATGAAGAAACCGGAAAAGGTCTGTTGCGCCATGTGCTGACCAGAGTTGGTTTCCATACGAAAGAAGTAATGGTATGTCTGATTATTAATGGAAGAAAATTTCCGGGAGCAGATGAGCTGGCGTTGCGTGTGGCAAAGGTGGTAGAAGAATTTAGAAAGGAACCTGAAACAGGGGCTGGTACCTATAGATTAAAAAGCTTCTGTCTAAATATAAATACCAAAAAAACCAATGTAATCCTCGGACAGGAAATTTTACCGGTGTATGGTGACAACTATATTACGGATTATATTGGGAATATTAAGTATCAGATATCACCGTTGTCCTTCTATCAGGTAAATCCAAAACAAACCGTGAAGCTTTACGAAAAAGCGTTGGAATATGCAGAACTATCCGGAAATGAAACGGTTTGGGATTTATATTGCGGTATCGGAACTATTTCCTTGTTTCTTGCCCAAAAGGCAAAGAGGGTGTATGGCGTGGAAATTGTCCCTCAAGCTATTGAAGACGCAAAAGTTAATTCTAGAATTAACAATATAGCAAATGCGGAATTTTTTACCGGAGCAGCAGAAGATGTAATGCCTGCAAAATACAAAGAAAGCAACGGCACGATGAAGGCGGATGTGATTTGTGTGGATCCTCCCCGTAAAGGTTGTGAAGAGAGCCTGTTGGATACCGTGGTTGCCATGGAACCGAAACGTATTGTTTATGTTTCCTGCGATCCGGCAACCTTGGCGAGAGATGTAAAATATTTAGAAGAAAAGGGATATGAGCTGACAAAGGTATGTCCGGTAGACCAGTTCGGACACACCGGGCATGTGGAAACAGTAGCGAAACTTTGTAAAACAGATTTTTAAATATTCCTGACACACAGAGAGGAGACAATGCATGAAACAAAAACCTCGCATGGAAATTAATGAAACTACCTCCATGTTTTTATTGGCAGGCCCGATTTTTATGGAACTGCTGCTGAATATTTTACTCAGCAACGTCGATACGGTAATGCTCAGTAACTATTCCCAAAATGCGGTAGGCGCAGTGGGAAATGCAAACCAAATGATGACCATGTTTGTCATCCTGTTTAATGTAATTGCGGGAGCTACCGGTGTTGTGGTTGCGCAATATCTGGGAGCAAAAAAAACAGAGAATATGAATCAGATTTATTCCCTGGCTGTGATTTTTAATCTTGTGCTTGGCATTTTACTGAGCGTCATTGTTTATTTCACTGCCGGCGGTCTGATGAAGATCTTAAAGGTAGATATCAGTCAGGTAGGAGACGCAGTCACTTACATGAAAATTGTGGGCGGCTTCCTGTTTTTACAGGCAGGCTACAATGTGATGGTGCAGATTCTCAGATGCCACGGTTACACCAGAATAGGAATGTATATTTCTCTGGCAGTGAATGGGCTGAATATTGTCGGAAACTGGCTGTTTTTATATGGCCCGTTAAAGTATTTGAATTTGGGCGTGGCAGGCGTTGCCATTTCTACCGTAACCGCTAGAACGGTGGCTTTAACGGTAGCACTTATCATTTTTTACAGGTTAAAAATCGGAACGATTTCCGTACGGATATTAAGACCGTTTCCGACAAAAATTCTGGTAAAAATGCTGCGTATCGGTGTTCCGTCTGCCGGTGAAAACCTGGCATATTCCTTCTACCAGTTAATGCTGATGTCCTTTATTAATCCGATGGGCGCCAGCTCAGCAAATGCAAAGGTATTTGCAAGTGCATTAATGTCCTTTTCTGTTGTGTTTTCCAATGCTCTTGCCCAGGCGACTCAAATTGTAACCGGTCACCTGGTGGGTGCCGGACGGGAAGAAGCGGCAGATAAGCGGGTTATGAAGACCTTACGCACGGCTCTTCCGGTGGCAGTTTGTATTGCAACCATCAACTGCCTGATTTGTCCGGTTACATTAAAGATATTTAACTGTGATGCGGAAACTATGGTGTTGGTGCGGCAGATTTTGATGGTAGCCATTCTGATTGAAATCGGACGAACCACAAATTTGGTAATTATCGGCAGTATGAAAGCGGCGGGAGATGTTTTGTTCCCGGTATTTATCGGAATGGCGGTAATGTGGGGTGTCGGAATCACGGTAGGTTACAGCTGTGGCGTGCTTTTCTCGCTGGGGGTAGCCGGAGTCTTTATGGGTACTGCTGCAGATGAATGTACCCGCGGCGTTATTGCCTTGCTGCGCTGGAGACAGGGAAAATGGAAAGGAAAAGCAGTAGTAAAGAAATAGTGGGAAAAGGGGAGGAAATACTATGAAATTATCCAACGAACAATTAAAAGCAATCTACCATGGCGTATTATGGTATCAGGAAACAGAAGAAGGCTACCTTCAGGCCTTTCAGTATACCAAGGAGCAGAATGAATATTTTGAAAAGGTATCAGATTTCTGGTTTGAAAGATGTACGGCATCCACTGCAAAAACTTTGGAATTTACTACAACCGCCGCTTCCTGTTCTTTTGAATATAAGTTAATTTGGACAGGCTCCGAAGATTCCGTGGAGCTTTGGGTGGATAATCATGCGGTGGATATCCGGTACATAAAAGACATTAAAAAAGAGGGAAATCTTTCATTTGAACTTCCGGAGAGCCCGGAAGCAAAGCAGGTAACCATTTACCTTCCGGCGGATGCGACCATGGTGTTACGTAACTTCGAAATCAACGGGGAGTATGAAGTTGTTACAAAGAAGGAAAAAGTGCTTTGGATGGGAGATTCCATTACCCAGGGTTATGGACCGTTACGCTCGGCCCATACCTATGTCAGCGTGGCAAACCGTCTCTTAAATTACGAGGTATTAAACCAGGGTATCGGCGGTTATGTATACGATAAAAACGTATTGATGCAGATGTATGATTATAAGCCGGACAAAATTATTATTTCCATGGGTACCAACCAATTTGGTACCGAAAGCATGGAAGGTATTGAAGAATATTACAAGTTATTAAAGGAACTCTATGGAGATACTCCGGTGCTTTGTATTCTCCCGATTTGGCGTGGAGATGTTCCGGACGGTCTGCCAACCTTAATGAAATTCTGCAGCAATTTAAAAAAGATTGCGGAGCAGTATAAGAATGTGACGATTGTGGATGGCTTTCAGCTGGTTCCGCACCTTCCGGAATATTTTATTGATAATCTGCATCCGAATTGCCTGGGTTCTGAAGTATACGGAAGAAATCTTGTCCTGGAAATTGAAAAAGCAGGATTTTAATACATCGAATTCCAATGGGTCCGAAAGAACTGTTCCCGGTAAACCTTCGGGGTGTAGCCGGTGTACTGTTTAAATGTTTGGATAAAGTGGCTTTCCGAACTGAAACAAAGGTAGTTGGATATCTCCACAAAGGAATATTCCGAGTATTTCAACAGGTTTTCTGCAGATTCTATGCGCTTTTGGATAATATATTTGGACAGACTTATTCCTACCTCTTTATGAAACAGGCGGGACAGATAAGAGGGACTTAGGCCTGCTATTGCTGCCAGATCATCCAGTGTGATTTTATTATGCAGATTATCGTAAATGTAATCAAGACAAGCAGTGACGGGCTTGGAATACAGTGTTTGCTTATGAAGAGAATGCATACGGTTTACAAATTCATCCACCACCTCCCGATGGAGGCGGTGGATTTCTTGTTCGGACCGGCATTCATCCACATTTTGGATGTAAATGTCACTGAGATTGTAGGCGGTTTCCATTTCCATGCCGCCTTCGATACAATAACGGGTAAGGAAGGCAATGGTAATAATCAGATGGTATTTTAAATTCCGAAGGGAATCTTTGCTGAGGATTCCCATTTCTTTGCTGTTAAAGGGTTTTAACAAACGTGCTGCTTCTGCAGCATTTCCCTGTTTGATGCTTTCGAAAAATAACATTTCCCTATCGTAGGGGAGATGGAATCTGTTAGATTCCCGATTGGAAAATTCTATGTAGGAAAGATTCTTATCAACATTCATAACCGGTGCCTCCCTAAGTTTACGATAGAAACAGTATAACACAAAAAAGTTGAAATTCCACCACGAAAAGACAAAAAAATGATATTTGCGACAAAAATGTGATATTAGAAAAAAGAAAAAAGTGATACATTAATCCGGTAAGTTGGTTATAAACACTTTTAGAGAGGTGGAAGAAAAAGTATGTTACGGGAAAAAGGCTTTTACAGAGGAGTCAATTTAGGGGGCTGGTTGTCCCAGTGCGATTACAGCGAGGACAGACTGAACAATTTTATTAAGGAAGAGGATATCGAAAAGATTTCTTCCTGGGATTTGGACCACGTAAGAATTCCGGTAGATTATAACGTACTGGAAGAGGAAGCAGGCGTGTATAAAGCGGATGGTTTTGCTTATATAGACAGAGCAGTAGAATGGTGCCGGAAGTATAACTTGAATATTGTGTTGGATTTACATAAAACAGCGGGATTTTCCTTCGACTTTGGAGAAAAAGAAACCGGATTCTTTGAAAACGAAAAATTGCAGGAGCGCTTTTATCTTTTGTGGGAGGAAATTGCTCGTCACTACGGACAGTACTCCGACCATATGGCATTTGAACTGTTAAACGAAGTAACAGATGCCGCTTTTATTGATGCATGGAACCGTATTTCCAATGAATGCATCCGCCGTATCCGTGCCATCGCACCGGACACCATTATTCTGGTGGGCAGCTATTATAATAACAGTGTAGTTGCCGTTAAAGATTTGGCTGCTCCGTATGATGACAAGGTGGTTTATAACTTCCACTGCTATGATCCGTTAAAATTTACTCATCAGGGGGCTTACTGGACCGATGCCATCAACCGTGAAGACCGGATTCCGTTTGAAGAAAGCGGAGTGGATTGCACTTACTTTGTAGAGCTTTTTGAATCCGCCATTGAAGCAGCAAGAAAGAATAATACGGAATTGTATTGTGGTGAGTATGGTGTGATTAATATTGTATCTCCGGAAGATACGGTAAAATGGTATCGTGCGATCCATCGTGTTCTGGATAACTACGGTATTGCCAGAAGCGCGTGGAGCTATAAAGAAATGGATTTCGGATTATCCGATGCAAGACTGGATCGTGTACGAAACGAATTACTCTGGTACTTATAGTCCTTTAGTTTATGGAAAAGAGTATTGGCAGCAGGTGCTTGTCAGTACTCTTTTTTTTATGCTATAATTAAGAAAACATGATTTTGAGGAGATACATAATATGAAAAAGATAGTATTTGGTTTACTTACAGCTGTTTTGATTTGCACTTTTTCCGGTTGTGGAAGTAAAACGACGGAGAACCCGGAAAATGACAATATTCCTGTTGCAACTGAAACACCGGTGGCTACTCCTACCCCGACACCGGAAACCACCCCGAGTGATAAAGCATTCCTTCCGACGGAAGAATTTGTCCGTCCGATCGGAAGAACCATGCAGGCAAAAGATACGCTGTGGCTGGTACATTCCGGTACCGGCATGGAATTTACCTTTACCGGAACCCGGGCAACCATAAAACTGAAACCGGACAGCAGCTTTATGACCAGAAATAACCAGGCCAGAGTTGCCATTTATGTCAATGGGGAACGCGTCGTGGATGATATGGTGGATAAAATGGAAAAGGTGTATACCGTATGTGAAAGTGATACACCAAAAGAATATATCGTACGCGTGGTAAAGCTTTCCGAGGCACCGTATTCCACCTTTGGCATCAGTTCCGTGGAAGCTACCTGTATCGGCGACATTAAGCCAACCGGACAGAAGGATACGCTGATAGAATTCGTGGGAGATTCCATTACCTGCGGCTATGGTGTGGATGACCTGGATTCCAGCCATCATTTTTCTACAACAACCGAAGATGCAACCAAAACTTATGCTTATAAAACCGCAGAAAAGCTGGGTGCGGATTACAGTTTGGTTTCCTTCAGCGGATACGGAATCATTTCCGGGTACTCCGGTGACGGAAAGAAACAGGCAGAACAGCTGGTACCTGACTATTACAGTAAAATGGGTAATTCCGGAGGAACTTATCTGGGTAATTTCATAGCCCAGGAAACCGACTGGGATTTTACAAAGCGTCAGCCGGATGTGATAGTAATCAATCTTGGTACCAATGATGCCAGTTACGTAAAAAATGATGCTGCGAAAAAACAGGAATTTACGGCGGAATATGTGAACTTCTTAAAACAGATAAGAGAAAAGAACCCGGATGCGGTTATTTTTGCTACCCTTGGCATCATGGGTGCAGACTTGTATTCCTGCGTGGAAGACGCGGTGGAGCAATATGTAAAGGAGACTGCCGACAGTAAAGTGCATGCGATGAAGTTTGATGCCCAAAGCATGGCGGACGGTATTGCAGCAGACTGGCATCCATCGGAAAAGACTCATGAAAAAGCAGCGGAAAAGCTGGCAAAGAAGATAAAAGAAGTTATGGGCTGGTAACCGGCGGGATGAGTCCAAAGACCTATGGAAAAACTTGGGTGGCGGCGATATAATCAAACTACATAGGGCAAAGCAGTTGAAAAGCTGTGACGCAAAGCTAAAGGGCCTGTAAAATGGCAGCCAGTTGCACGAATTACAAGAGCAAAGCACTGTCCTATGATGGATAGTGCTTTTTTATTTCCCCAAACAATTCTCATAAGCTTTTGTTATTGTGTTGTTACAAGGAAGAAGGTTAGATATCATGATGAAAAAGGAACTTGATGATTCTTCTGCAAAAAGAAAAGCAAGGATGCGTGCGGTAGAATGGGTTCCGGAGGGGGAACCAAAGGCAGTTCTTCATATTTTTCAAAGCAGGGAAACGGCAGAAAGCTGTCAGGAAGAGCTGGCAGAATATTTTAAGGAACATGGATTTGCGGTAATCGACAGTTGTTGCCCGGATATTATGGAGGTCAGTCAGATGGAAGAGGCAATCGGTACCTGCTTCCATAATGTAAAACGCAAGTATCCGGATATACCGTATTTGCTGTTAGGGCTTTCCCAAGGAGCGGTTCCGGTACATGCGTTTGTAACAGCATATCCGGAGGCGGTGGAAGGACTTGTATTTGCAGATACCAGACAGAATCCGCAAAACATTACGAGTGATATTCCTACTTTAAAAATATCAGGTTTAAAAGAAAAAAAGAAAGAAGCGTTCCAAAGTATTTACCGCTGGACGGAAGAACGTCTGGACGAGATGCTGTACCACGCAGCAATGAAACAGTAAACCCCAATCCTATTCAAATTATAAAAGCACGGCAATAGGCTGTTGTGACTTTTACTCAAAGGTCACAGCGGCCTATTGTTGTTTTTCGAAAAATGTAAGGAATAATTTCCTTTTTTGCAGGAAGTGTGTTATAATGAACATTGTGCGAAAATTGTAACCGGAAGGAAGGTACTTTATGGATAGATTATATTTGTATGAAACACATCTGCATACCAAAGAGGCCAGTGCATGTTCCCAAAACACCGCAGAAGAACTGGTACGGGCGTACAAAGCAGCAGGATATACCGGCGTTATGGTAACGGACCATTTCTTCCGGGGGAATTGTGCGATTCCGCGGGAACTTCCGTGGGAAGAGTGGGTAGATGCCTTTTGTAAGGGATATGAAAATGCCAAAGCAGCCGGAGATAATATCGGTTTGCAAGTGTTTTTTGGCTGGGAAGAGTCCTATCAGGGGTCTGATTTTCTGATTTACGGATTAGATAAAGAATGGATGAAGCAGCATCCGGAGCTTCGTGAAATATCGGTAGAAGAGCAATATGAACTGGTACATAAAGACGGTGGTATGGTGATTCAGGCGCATCCGTACCGTGAAGCCTGGTATATCCCGGAAGTCCGTTTGTACCCGGACTATGTGGACGGCGTGGAAATCTTTAATGCCTCTCACTATGGCAAAAAAGTACGGGAAGAAGACGGCCGCACCATGTATGATGTACAGGCTAAGGAATATGCGGAAAAATATAATCTGCCGTATACCGGCGGTTCCGACATTCACAGCGTGAACTTGTTGTATGGCGGTATGGCATTTGAACGTCCGCTGACCGATGTGAAAGATTACATGAAGGCGGTTCTTCACAGAGAAGGAACACCGATTGACTACTTTGAAATTCGAAAGAAAAAGGAGCAGGAAAATGAAACGGAGTAAAATAAAAAAAGGCTGTTGCGGTGTACTTTTAGGTGCTTTGCTTCTTGGTCTGACGGCACCTTACTGTGCTTTTGCAGATGAGGTAACAGGCGGAGATGAGGAAAAGAAAATCACCCACGGTACCGCTGCGGAGTGGATTACAGAAGATATGGTAAACAATACCCCGCCGGCGGATTATCAGGTGAATGATGCCACTCAGGGTAAAGCGGAACAGGGAGATTACTCTGCCTATTTTCTTGCAGAGGAGATTCAGGAAGTACGTATCACAATAGAAGAAAACAATCTGAATTACTTATTACAAAATGCAGCGGATGAACCGTATGTTATGACAACCAGTGTTACCATCGGCGATGCAACCTTGGGCTACTGCGGTCTGCGTACCAAGGGAAGCTATACCCTGGAGCATTCCGTTACGGAAAACCCGGGCAGTGACCGTTTTTCTTTTACCATCAACTTCGGTAAATATATTAAGAAAAAGGATTACGGCAAGAAGCAGAACTTCTTTGGCTGCGATAAAATCAGTTTTAATAATTTCTTCTTTGATAAAACCATGATGAAGGAATTTTTTGCTTTAAAGCTGATGGACGAAATGGGACTTCCAACCCCGGAGTATGGTTTGGCAAAGCTTTATATCAATGATAATTACTATGGTGTGTACGCTATGGTGGAGGCCATGGACCACTCCATTTTGGAACGTTATTACGGTGTGGATAAAGATGAGCTTTCCAGCTATCTTTGCAAACCGGAAGGAACCAGATTTTTATATGAGGAAATTGAAGCAGACCCTTCCCTTCTTTGGGAGCAGGATGAGGACACCTTAAAGGATGTGGAGGATATGATTCCTACCGTAACCGAGTGGGTGCGCCGTATCAATTTTCTAAGTAATGGTCTGGATTTTAACGGTCAGGCGGTAGATGTGAACAGCAGCGAGTATTTGGAACTGGTGAATCAGGTACTGGATACGGAGGAAGTGGTAAAATACTTTGCGGTGCACAGCTGGCTGTGTCAGATAGACAATATGTTTGACGGCCAGAAAAACTTTGGCTTGTATGTGGACAAAAACGGAAAGGCAGTCCTGGTTCCGTGGGATTATGATTTAAGCTTTGGTTGTTTTTATCCGAGCAGTGCGGAAAACACCGCAAACTTTCCGTTAGATGTCATGTACCGTATCGATTACGGACGGATCGATGAAGAAAAGCAGGTGTCTGCAGAAGTTTATGCAGATTTTCCGTTGTTTAACATTATTTATCAGAATCCTTCTTTGATAAAGAAGTTTCATGAGTATATGCTGGAATGTTCTAAGGTGGTTACCCTCGGAGGAACGGTAGCGTCCACGGGAAAAACCTATGATCCGGGATATTTTAATACCTTTGTGGAAAAAATGCAGGCAGATGTAATTACGGCAGCCTCGGAAGAACTGGCAGAAAATGTATATTACATGAATAACATCCGCCAGCCAAGCGGAGTTAAAAAAGGACTTCCGAATCTGGCTAAAATTCTTGCTATGCGTTCGGTTGGTGTGGCAAATCAGGTGAACGGAATTGCTTCCACGGTTTGCACCTACGGTTGTGATTTATCTACCTTGGGAAATGCCATTAAGGGCAACTACAAAAAGAGCGGTATTTTAACTTCCATTGATACTGCTACCGGAATTTATGTAACTGCAGAATATGCCGGCGGAAAAAATGTATCTGCACCGGTCTTAACTGTAACGGTACTGACAGAAGCAGATGTGATTTATGATATGTTTAAAACCGAAATCGGAGCCGGTGGTAATGATTTGGTGGCAGTATACAAAATTAATAATAAAGGTACCGCTACCGATACCTTCCTGTTGACTGTCCCAGTGACACAGGAATTTATGCAGGCTGACGGAGAATTTAAATTCTTTACCCATGTCAACGGTGCCCTGCAGGAATTTGAAATGTCCGGCAACGACAATTTATTCACCGGTGAAGTGGAAGTGATGGATTATATTGTGGTAGCCAAAGGTACAAATCTTGGTGTGAAGGAAAGCATCGGAACAGAAGAACAGGATTCGGATGTGGATAACGATAGTACAGAAGTTACACAGGATGATGGTCTTGCCGTGCAAAACCGCATCTTCGGATTGGATATGAAGTTAGCAATTCCTATTTTACTTGGTGCGGCAGTGATTGCGCTTGCGGCAGCGGTAGGAATTATTGTAGTAAAAAAGAAGAAAGAGAAGAAATAAAAGAGGATTGACATCATGAAAAAAGCAAATGGGAAAGCACTGTTGCCGATCGGCGTATTTTTGGTGCTGTACTTAGGTCTTGGTATTTTATTTGAGTATGTTTTAAAAATCGGTATGGGCTTTTACAATATCCCTATCGTGGTTATTTTTGTGATTGCCCTGTTGGTGGCATGTTTGCAAAACCGCAGTGTGAAGTTCGAGGAAAAATTAGAAATAATGGGCCGCGGTGTGGGAGATAAAAATATCATTACCATGGTGCTGATTTTCCTGCTGGCAGGCATGTTTGTAGGAGTAGTGGGCAGAAGCAGTGCGGAAAGTGTGGCATATTTTGTACTTTCCTTTATTCCTGCACAGTTTTCCGTGTTGGTATTGTTTGTGGTAAGTGCCTTTGTTTCCCTTGCTATGGGTACGTCTGTCGGCACCATTACCTTGCTTACTCCGATTGCGGTAGCTATTGCGGGAAGCTCCGGCTTTGGGACTCCGATTTGCCTTGGCTCTGTAGTTGGCGGTGCTATGTTTGGTGATAATCTTTCCTTTATTTCCGATACCACCATTGCGGCATGCAACGGTCAGGGCTGCGCCATGAAAGACAAATTTAAAGAAAACTTCGGCATTGCCCTTCCGGCAGCTTTGGCTAGTCTGACAGTAATTGCACTGTTGACGCTTGGTGCCGATGTGGGTGAACCGGTCATCGGAGAATACAATCTGGTACAGATTATTCCTTACATTTTGGTTTTGCTTGGCGGTATTGTGGGTATTAATGTATTTATCGTGCTGATTATCGGTATTGTCAGCGGTTCTGTCATTATGCTGGCAACCGGAGCTACGGCAGCATCCGATTTGCTTTCCGGCATGGGTGACGGCGTGGACGGTATGTTTGAAACTTCCATGGTAGCAATTTTAGTATCTGCTATCTGTGCCCTGATTAGTGAGTACGGCGGCTTTGAAGCCCTGCTTCAGCTGATTAAGCGTGTGTTTAAGGGCAAAAAGGGCGGCATGCTCGGCATGGGACTTTTGGTAGGTGCCATGGACATTGCTACGGCTAATAATACGGTTGCCATTGTTATGGCAAATCCGATTGCAAAAGAAATGGGACAGTCTTACGGCATTTCCCCAAGAAAAGCAGCATCTATTTTAGATACCTTCTCCTGCATCTTCCAGGGAGTTATTCCATACGGTGCCCAGATGCTGGTGGCGGTTTCCGTGGCGGCAAATTTGGGTTGTACCGTCAGTGCGTTCGATGTGATTCCGAACCTGATTTATCCGTTTATGCTTTTGCTGAGTTCGTTCATTTTTATTTTTGTTATTCCGGAAAAGAAGTAGACACCCCATATTTCTTACGAACCCGCTCTCGCTGACGGTTCGTGCAGAAATATGTGGTGTTTTGGTCAAGATAAGAAATTTGTGTATAAATTGATTTGCCTGACGGAATACTGTAGAAAAAAGAAAGAAGGTAAATCATTATGGCACATCCGGATACCATTAAATTATTACAGGAATGCGATGCAGGCACTAAAATGGGAGTAAGCTCCATTGAT
>JAGAQI010000072.1 GCA_017622795.1 Lachnospiraceae bacterium | reverse complement strand
GGCAGTACAAATCGATGGCGTAACCGCAAGTGTAGAAAATATCAAGAACGGTTCCTACAGCATTTACCGTCCGTTTAACATTGCGGTAAAGGAAGGCTTAAGCGATGTGGCACAGGATTTCATCAACTACATCTTAAGTGCAGAGGGTCAGGCAGTCATTGAAGGTGCAGGTTATATTACCGTATCCGAAAACGGCGCTTTTACAAGCAACGGTGCATCCGGCAAGGTTACCGTGGCAGGTTCCTCTTCCGTATCTCCGGTAATGCAGAAGTTAAAGGAAGCATATATTGCAGTGAATGCAAAGGCGGAAATTGAAATTCTTACCAGCGACTCCTCCACAGGTATGAGCAATGCCATTGAGGGTATTTGCGACATCGGTATGGCTTCCAGAGCAGTAAAGGACAGCGAAAAGGAAAAGGGCTTAACCGAAATTACCATTGCTAATGATGGTGTGGCAGTTATCGTAAACAAGGAAAATCCGGTGGAAAGCATGACAAAGTCTCAGGTGGAGCAGATTTATACCGGTGTTGTAACTAATTGGTCTGATATTGTGGAGTAAAAGAATATGAAACAGGCGGAGCTTGGAGCGAAAAACCAACCCATGGAAAAAGCAGTAGAGATTTTCTTTCTACTGCTTGCCTGTGTTTCCATTGTGGCAGTGGTTGTGATTTGTGTATTCTTATTTGCCAACGGTCTTCCGGCAGTGACCGAAATCGGCGTGGCTGATTTTTTGTTTGGAAAGCAGTGGCGTCCGGGAGAAAATAAGTTTGGCATTTTCCCGATGATTGTGGGCAGTGTTTATGCCACGGTCGGGGCAATTTTAATTGGTGTACCTATTGGCGTTTTGACAGCGGTATTCATGGCAAAAATCTGTCCGAAGAAACTGTATAAGTTTTTAAAACCGGCAGTGGAACTGTTGGCCGGTATTCCCTCCATTGTGTACGGTTTCTTTGCACTGGTAGTGATTGTGCCGATTATCCGGAACACCTTCCCGGGCAACGGACTCAGCTTGTTGTCTGCCTGCATTCTGCTTGGAATTATGATTCTTCCTACCATTATCGGTGTGGCGGAGTCTGCCATCCGGGCGGTGCCGGAAAGCTATTATGAAGGCGCACTGGCCCTGGGGGCAACCAGAGAGCGTAGCTTGTTTAAGGTGGTACTGCCGGCGGCGAAGTCCGGTGTATCCGCCGGTGTGGTGCTGGGCATTGGCCGTGCCATCGGTGAAACCATGGCGGTAAACATGGTAGCGGGAAACAACAAGGTAATTCCGGAAAGTATTTTTAAGGGCGTGCGAACCCTGACCACCAATATTGTTATGGAGATGGGTTACGCCACCGACCTTCACCGGGAAGCACTGATTGCCAACGGTGTAGTGCTGTTTTTGTTTATTCTGCTGATTAATTCCATCTTCTTTATTTTGAAGAAGCCGGAAGGCGGCAGAAAGAAAAATGGCAGAAAGGCGGTGGATGCATAATGGAAGAAGTTAAATTCATCAATCAAAGTACGTGGAAGCAGAAATTAAATACTTATAAAATGCATCCGGGGTCTTTTTTGATGCTGCTTTTGGTTGGTCTTTCCGCCATTGCCACCATGGGACTCTTACTGTTTTTGATTGCATACATTTTAATGAAGGGCGTGCCGCATTTGACCGCGGACCTGTTTGCCTGGGAGTATACTTCGGAAGATGTTTCCATGCTTCCGGCAATTATCAATACTTTTTTTATGACGGCGATTTCCCTTTTAATTGCGGTACCCTGCGGCATCGGTGCGGCAATTTATCTGGCAGAGTATGCAAAGAGGGGAAATACCTTTGTTAAGGTAATCCGCCTGATGGCAGAGACCCTGTCCGGCATTCCGTCCATTGTATACGGCTTGTTCGGTATGTTGTGTTTTGTGACAACCCTTGGCTGGAACTATTCTCTGTTGGCGGGAGCATGTACCCTTTCCATCATGATTTTGCCGTTGATTTTAAGAACCACGGAGGAGGCACTGCTTTCTGTACCGGATTCTTATCGGGAAGCCAGCTTCGGCCTTGGTGCCGGAAAATTCCGCACCATTTTAAAGATTGTGCTGCCTTCCGCAGTTCCGGGAATTTTAGCCGGAGTCATTCTTGCCATCGGGCGAATTGTGGGTGAAACCGCAGCACTTTTGTATACCTCCGGCACCGTGGCAGAGGTGGCAGACAGTTTGTTTGCTTCTGCGGAAACCCTGGCACTGCATATGTGGGTATTAAGCGGCGAAAGCCTGTATACGAATCAGGCTTATGCAACCGCCGTGGTGCTTTTGGTGGTAGTGGTATTGATTAATGGTCTTTCCGGCATGGTGGCAAAGAAGATTGCAAAGCAGTAGTTTTTGTGCCGGATACAAGGAGAGTAAGAGAAAATATGAGCAAAATAGAAATCAAGGATGTGAATTTATTTTATAACGATTTCCAGGCATTAAAGGGAATCAATTTGGACATAGAGGCAAATGAGATTACCGCATTTATCGGACCTTCCGGCTGCGGAAAATCTACACTGCTGAAATCCTTAAACCGTATGAATGACTTGGTGGAGGGATGTAAAATTTCTGGTAAGATGTTACTGGATGGAGAGGACATTTACGGAAACATGGATGTCAATCTGCTCAGAAAACGGGTAGGCATGGTGTTTCAGAAACCGAATCCGTTTCCTATGAGTATTTATGACAACATTGCTTTTGGTCCCCGCACCCACGGTGTAAAAAGCAAGGCAAAGCTGGATGATATTGTGGAAAAGTCCCTGAGGGATGCGGCCATTTGGGAAGAAGTAAAGGACCGTTTGAAAAAGAGTGCTCTGGGGCTTTCCGGCGGTCAGCAGCAAAGACTTTGTATTGCAAGAGCTTTGGCGGTTTGTCCGGAGGTTTTGCTTATGGACGAACCAACCTCTGCCCTGGACCCGATTTCCACGGCAAAAATTGAGGATTTGGCACTGGAATTAAAGAAGCAGTATACCATTGTTATGGTTACCCACAATATGCAGCAGGCAACCAGAGTGTCCGATAAAACGGTGTTCTTCCTGCTTGGCGAGGTGGTGGAGGCAGCTCCGACGGAGCAGTTATTTTCCATGCCGAAGGATAAGAGAACAGAAGATTATATTACAGGGAGGTTTGGATGATGAGAAACCGGTTCGACAGGCAGCTTGAGGAACTGAATAACGGTCTGATTCACATGGGAAGTCTGATTGAGCAGGCCATTGAAGCAGCGGTGGATGGTCTGGTGCAACAGGATGTGGAGAAGGCGAAACAGGCCATGGAATTTGAGGAAGAAATCAATCACGCAGAGAGGGAAATTGAAGCACTTTGTCTAAAGCTTTTATTGCAGCAACAGCCGGTAGCCAGTGACCTTCGTCAGATTTCTGCGGCGTTAAAAATGATTACCGATATGGAACGTATCGGCGACCATGCTACGGACATTTCCGAGTTGACGATGTTTTTGGCAGAGCAGCCGCATCAAATCAACATGGGACACATCAAGCAGATGGCAAAGGAAACCATTGTTATGGTAATCCAGAGTCTGCAGGCTTATGTAAATAAAGACATGGAGCAGGCAAAGGCTGTCATTACCAGGGACGATGTGGTAGATGATTTGTTCCTGACAGTAAAGAAAGAGATTTTGGTGATCCTACGGGAAAATGTAGAATACGGTGAGCAGGCGGAGGATTTGCTGATGGCAGCTAAGTATTTTGAACGTATCGGCGACCACGCGGTTAATATCGCGGAATGGGTTATTTTCTCCATTATCGGACGTCATGTAGACGACAAGTAAACCGTTTGTAAAATCCATGTAAAAGAAAATCAAACCTTTGTAAAATCCATTGAAAAAGCTGATTTTGTAGGGTACGATGCAAAATGTAAGAAAAAGAGTTGTAAATTTTGTATGTGTACAACAAAAGGAGAATTATTTCATGGACATTTTTGGCGTATTTGCATTGGTAGGTGGCCTGGCCCTGTTCCTGTTTGGTATGGATGCTATGGGAAAAGGCTTAGAAAAACTTTCCGGCGGACGTTTGGAACGCTTGCTGGAGAAATTAACTTCCAACCGTTTGAAGGCGGTGGCGCTGGGTACTTTGGTAACCGGTATCATTCAGTCGTCTTCGGCAACCACGGTTATGGTAGTAGGTTTTGTAAACTCCGGTATTATGAAATTGACTCAGGCAGTGGGTATCATTATGGGTGCTAATATCGGTACCACGATTACCTCTTGGATTTTAAGTTTATCCAGTATTGAAGGAGATTCTTTCTTATTAAAACTGATGAAGCCAAGCTCCTTCGCACCGATTCTTGCGTTAATCGGTATCATCTTACTGATGTTCTGCAAGAGCGAAAAGAAGAAAAATATTGGTACCATATTAGTTGGTTTTGCAATTCTGATGACCGGTATGGATCAGATGAGTGCTGCAGTAAAACCGTTAAGAGATGTGCCGGAATTTACGAACATTTTACTTATGTTCTCCAACCCGATTCTTGGTATGTTGGCCGGTTTGGTGTTGACTGCCGTTATCCAGAGTTCTTCCGCTTCTGTCGGTATTTTGCAGGCACTTTGCGTGACCGGTGCGGTTCCGTTTGGTACTGCTTTGCCGATTATCATGGGTCAGAATATCGGTACTTGTGTGACTGCTATTATTTCCAGTATCGGTACCAGTAAAAATGCGAAGCGTGCGGCAGCAGTGCATTTGTTCTTTAACATTATCGGAACAGCAGTGTTCATGATTGTATTCTATACCATCAATGCATTTATGTCGTTTGAATTTTTAAATACACCTGCGGATGCGGCAGGTATTGCTACGGTTCACAGCTTATTTAACATCGGAGCAACTTTATTGCTTCTTCCGTTTGGAAACCAGTTGGTAAAGCTGGCTACCTGGGTAATCAAGGACTCCAAGGAAGACCAGGAAAAGGAAAATCTTTTCAAAGCCTTGGATGTGCGTTTCTTGGATACTCCAAGCATTGCGTTAGAGCAGTGTAAGAAGCTTACCGATGATATGGCAAGAATTACAAAGGATTCTTTATTCGGTGCCATTGAACTGCTGGATAATTATAGCGAAAAGCGGGAAAAGGAACTGGTAGAAATGGAAACCTTAGTGGACCGTTACGAGGATGAAGTCGGTGCTTATCTGATGAAGGTAAATTCCAGGGATTTATCCAACAAGGACAGTCATACGGTAAATACCCTGCTTCACTCCATCGGTAACTGGGAGCGTATTTCCGACCATGCGTTAAATATCTGTGATGCGGCGAGGGAAATTCATGAAAAGAAGATTTCTTTCTCCAAGGCAGCCACAGAAGAACTGGCAGTATATACCAGAGCCATCAAAGATATTTTAAATATGACAGTGGAAGCCTTCGAGTATGATGACATCAGCATGGCAAAGAAGGTTGAGCCTCTGGAAGAAGTTATTGATGATATCAATCTGATGATTAAAAACCGTCACGTACAGAGACTCCGTGCCGGAGAATGTACCATTGAACTCGGCTTTGTGTTAAATGATATTTTAACCAATTATGAGCGTGTGTCCGATCACTGTTCCAATGTGGCGGTAACAATTATCCAGACCGAGGATTATGATGTGGAGGCCCATCAGTACATTGGCCGCTTAAAGGACGAGGATGAATTTAAGCGTGCTATTGAATTAGTTCAGAGAGAATATCGTCTGCCGGAGCTTGCGGCAACAAAGTAATTAAATAAGGAGATGTAAAAGTTCAGCCCGCACCATTCGCAAAAGCTGAACTTTTACTGAATTTTATTGCAAAATTTCATGCCGCATATTACAATAATCAGGAAAGGATACGATATTATGGCGATTATTTATATTGTAGAAGACGACCGGAATATCCGGGAAATCGAGACAATTGCATTAAAGAACAGCGGCTATACCGTAGAAGCCTTTGAACTGGCAAAGCCATTTTACCGCCGCCTGGACGAACGTACACCGGATTTGGTATTGCTTGATGTGATGCTTCCGGATGAAGACGGGCTGGATATTTTAAAGAAGCTGCGCAGCAGAGGCGATACCAAAAGGCTCCCGATTCTTATGGTAACCGCAAAATCCACAGAGCTTGACAAGGTCAGAGGCCTTGATATGGGAGCAGATGACTATTTATCCAAGCCGTTTGGCGTTATGGAACTGGTATCCAGGGTAAAGGCACTGCTTCGCCGGACCATGGCAGATTCGGAAGAAAAGTTTTACCGCCTGGGAGATATTTTCATGGACGGAGAGCGTCGCATGGCTTATGTAAAAGATAACCCGATGGAACTTACCTTTAAAGAGTACGAGCTGTTGAAATATTTAATTGCCAACCAGGGTATTGTGCTCACACGAGAGCAGATTATGGGTCAGGTATGGGGCACTTATTTTGAGGGCGAAACCAGAACCGTAGATATGCACATAAAGACATTGCGCCAAAAACTTCAGGAAGAAGGTGCCAGAATCCGCACCGTCAGAAATGTAGGGTATGTAATTGAATGAGAAGAAAAATTAACCGTCAGCTGATTACCATTGCCATTCTTGCCACGGTGGTTACCATGGCACTGATTACAGTGGTATTCCGTCAGCTGCTTCAGCAACAGATAATTGAAGATTTAAAAGCCTATGCAGGTCTGCTTGATAAAGCAGACCTTTATCAGAATACGGAAATTTATGTTACCGATTTTAAGGCAGAAAATGTCCGCATCACCTGGATAGATGCAGATGGTGAGGTGTTGGGAGATACGGATGCCAATCAGGATATTATGGAAAACCACGCAAAGCGTCCGGAGATTTTAGAGGCACTGGCTACGGGTGAAGGTGTGGATATCCGTAAGTCGGAAACCCTGGAGGATAATACTTATTATTATGCCCGACGAATGGGAGACGGTACGGTATTACGCGTTGCCAAAGCGGGACAGAGCACATGGAAGATTATTTTCAGCGCACTGCCGGGAATTTTTATTGCTCTGCTGTTAATGTTTGGTTTATGCGTACTTTTGGCAAGAATCTTTGCAAAAAGCATCATCCGGCCGTTAAAAGAACTGGCATCTAATCTGGATCGGCCGGAAGCAAATATTACTTCGGAGTATAAGGAACTGGAGCCATTTATGCAGACCATCCGCACCCAGCATGAAAATATTCTGCGGGCGGCAAAGGTGCGGCAGGATTTTACGGCAAATGTGTCCCATGAATTAAAAACTCCGTTGACTGCAATTTCCGGATACTCTGAACTGATGGAAGCCGGTATGGTGCAGGGAGAAGAAGTAAAGCACTATGCAAAGGAAATCCGGCATAATTCCAATAGACTTTTGGCACTGATTAATGATATTATTCATTTATCGGAAATGGACCGTACGGAATATGCGGTACCGATGCAGCAGGTTAATTTAGCTGAACTGGTGCAAAACAATCTGGAGAGTTTAAAAATGTCTGCGGAGCAGAGAAACGTTTCCCTACGCTATGTGGGAGAATCTGCAGTGGTGTATGGAAATGCAGGTCTGTTGGAGGAACTTTTGTGGAATCTGTGCGACAATGCCATCCGCTACAATAAAGAAAACGGTATGGTAAAGGTGCAGGTGGAAAAGACAAAGGAACATGTGAATCTCCTTGTCAGCGACACCGGTATCGGTATTCCCATGGAGCATCAGAACCGCATTTTTGAGCGGTTTTACCGGGTGGATAAGAGCCGTTCCAAAGAAACCGGAGGCACCGGTCTGGGACTTGCCATTGTAAAACATATTGTGGCGCAGCATGATGCGGAGCTTAACTTGGAAAGTACACCGGGGGAAGGAACAAAAATTACGGTTAGTTTTCCGGTATATCAGGGATAATCAGAATTGAGAAAAGAGGTTAATGGAGTATGATTACATGGAAAGATATTGTCAATGATGATGCGGTGAGAACTTATATAAAGAAGGCGGACGAGTCTTTGGTTGCCCTTGGCTATACCGAGCACAGTTTTGCCCATGTGGGTAAGGTGGCGGAGCTTGCCGGAAATATTTTGGAAACACTGGGATATCCGGAGAGAGATGTGGAATTGGCTAAAATCGCAGGCTATCTGCATGATATCGGAAATGTTATCAACCGTGTAGACCACGCCCAGAGCGGTGCAGTAATGGCATTCCGTATTTTAGATCGTCTCGGTATGGACCCGGAGGAAATTTCCACCGTAATTACCGCCATCGGTAATCACGATGAATCCACTGCATTTCCGGTTAATCCGGTGGCAGCAGCCCTTATTTTGGCCGATAAGACCGATGTACGCTACACCAGAGTACGGAATCAGGATCCTTCTACCTTTGATATTCACGACCGGGTAAATTTTTCCGTCAAGCAGTCCGAGGTACATGTAGTTAACGGTTCCCATATTGAGCTGAACCTGGTGATTGATACTACGGTGTGTGCGGTGATGGACTACTTTGAAATTTTCATGGGCCGCATGATTCTGTGCCGCAAGGCAGCAGAAAAGCTGGCTTTGGACTTCAGATTAGTTATTAACGGACAGAGAATACTCTAAATTACTGTTCTATAAGCGCTATTCTCATTCGTAAAACCTGCCAGCAAGCTGGCAGTCGTTGCTTTGCAACTTGCTGTTTTACTCATGAGGTTGGCGCTTATGCTTTCACAGACCGCAACAGACCGAAAAATTACGCACAAGTACGCATTTTGTCGGTCTGTCATGGTCTGTGAGAACAGTAATTTGTTTATTTTTCAAAAAATACTTGCGAAATTCGGAAAAATGTGTATTATAGAGAATATACTTTAGTACAGTAAAATCAGAAATGGAGAATAAGCATGAGCAAAGTAGTTAAATTCGGTGGAAGTTCCCTGGCAAGTGCGGAGCAGTTTAAAAAAGTAGGCGATATCATCCGGGCAGAAGCAGACAGAAAATATGTGGTTCCATCTGCACCGGGCAAACGTGACTCCAAGGACACTAAGGTAACAGATATGTTATATGCGTGCTATGCTCTGGCAGAAGCAGGCAAAAATTTTGATAAAGAGCTGAAACAGATTAAGGCAAGATATGAAGAAATCATCAAGGGTCTTAATTTAAGAGCAGATTTGTTAGATAAGGAATTTGAAACCGTGAAAGCGCAGTTTGCGGCAAAGGCCGGCAAAGACTACGCTGCATCCCGTGGTGAATACTTAAACGGTATTATCATGGCTGAATACTTAGGTTATCCGTTCTTAGATGCCGCGGAAGTAATTTTCTTTGATGAAAACGGTGAGTTCTTAGCAGAAGAAACCCACAAGGCATTAAAGGCCAGAATGAAGGAATACGACAACGTAGTTCTTCCGGGCTTCTACGGCGCAAAGCTGGACGGCACCGTTAAAACCTTCTCCAGAGGCGGTTCTGATATTACCGGTTCCATTCTGGCAAGAGCTGTACATGCCAACATTTATGAAAACTGGACCGACGTTTCCGGCGTTCTCTTAGCAGACCCAAGAATCGTAGAAAATCCGGTAGGCATCAATACCATTACATATAAGGAACTCCGCGAGCTTGCTTACATGGGCTTCTCCGTACTTCACGAAGATGCACTGTTCCCGGTTCGCATCAGTGGTATTCCAATCAATATCCGTAACACAAACCGTCCGGAAGACGAAGGAACTATGATTGTAGAGAGCACCTGCAAGCAGTCTGAGTACACCATTACCGGTGTTGCAGGCAAGAAGGGCTTTGTTTCCGTTAACATTGAAAAGGATAAGATGAACTCCGAAGTCGGTTTTGGCCGTAAGGTTCTTCAGGCATTTGAAGAAAACGGTATTTCCTTCGAACATATGCCATCCGGTATCGATACCTTGAGCGTATTTGTACATCAGCAGGAATTTGAAGGCAGAGAGCAGCACGTATTATCCACTCTGCACCGCCTTGCGAAACCGGACAGCATCGAAATCGACGCTGACCTTGCTCTTATCGCAGTAGTAGGCCGTGGCATGAAGTCCAACCGTGGTGTGGCTGCAAGAGTGCTTGCTGCCCTTGCACACAACAACATCAACGTTAGAATGATTGACCAGGGCTCCAGTGAGTTAAACATCATCATCGGTGTGAAGAACTCCGACTTTGAAACTGCAATTAAGGCAATTTATGATATTTTCGTAACAACAAGACTGTAAGAATGAAGGACTGCTTTGCGCGGTCCTTTTTTGTAGCTCTTTGTTTTTTATATAATTTGTATCTATCCCTAATTTGTTCTTCGCTTCAAGCTTCGCCTACATGAGTTTCTAAGCATTTTGCGTAAAGGTATGTATGGCGACGCAAACGGCTTAAACCCGCCGTCCGTGCCGGTTAAGCCTTCCGCCGACCTCCTGTCGTCGGATTGCTGGGTATATAGCAAAATACTTGAAACTCTATACAGGCTTCGCAAGCCGCTACGAACAAATTAGGGATGGATACAAATGCCATAAGAAAGCAAAGACCAAAAAGGACATGCACAAAGCGGTACCTTCAAAATGTGCAGTGGAAGAAAGTGTTTGGGTGTGTTATACTACAAATAACGCCAAAGATAAGGAGAAACTATGGATAATTTACGTTTAGTACAACCTGTAGCAGAACACAAAAGCAGATACGAAGAAATGATGGATGAGTGGGAAGCCTTTGGCGGCAGAATCAATCCGGGAGCCATGAGACGGTATAGTAAGAAGTTAGGTAGGAATGTGTCCTATGAGCATTGGCTGGGCTGGATGGAAGAAGATAGAAAAGAAACACAGAGCTTGTATTTTTTGATGCAGGAAGAACGGATTCTTGGGGCCATCAGTTTGCGCTATTGTAGTATGGGTATCGACGGACACATTGGATTTGGAATCCGGCCGTCAGAACGTAGAAAAGGGTATGCAACTAAGATGCTGGAATTAGCACTTCCCCTTATGAGGGAATACGGGCAAAATCCTGTCATTATTTCCTGTGCAAAAGATAATGTTGGCTCTGCTAAAACCATACAGAATAACGGTGGCAAACTGATTGACGAAGTGGATGATGAGGGCGAACTGACACAGGTGTATCAGATTGTTTTGGATACAGATGCTGATTTGCAGAAATCCTCAAAAGCAATTAAAACAATTATCACAGATTTAGACCGTACTTTGTTACATACCGACAAAAGCATTTCTGATTATACGTTACGGGTACTGAAGCAATGCCATGAGAAAGGTATCCTTATCATGGCGGCAACAGCCAGACCGGAGAGAGCCATTCTGGATTATCATAAGCAGGTGCAGTTTGATGCCATGGTGGTAATGAATGGAGCAGGCGTAGTTGTGCCCGGCCAGGAAGCCGCAGGGTATCCGATTGCACGGGAAAGCGTTGCAACAATTTTGGAAAGGCTCTGTGAACTGTCGGATATTATTCTTTCTTTGGAATGCGGCAATGAAGTGTATGCCAATATAGAAATTCCGGAGTGGGAGGCTAAGGTGTTTACCGGGTTCCCGAAGCTTCCGACGGATGGACCTGTATATAAGATTTTGGTCAGCAAAGAGAATGAAAATATCGGACCGTTGGTGGAAACATTATTGACGGAAGATACCTACTGCACGGTGGCAGGGAATAACCTGGTGCAGATTATGAACAGAAAAGCAACCAAGTGGAACGGTATTCAAATGATGTTAGAAAGCTTTGGTATTGAGCCGGGGCAGGCAGCATATTTCGGCGATGATAATGACGATCTGGAATCGTTGAGAAATTGCGGTGTCGGGGTAGCAGTGGCGAATGCTATTGATCCGGTGAAAGAAGCAGCGGACGTGGTTGTGGAAAACAATGACGAAGACGGCGTGGCAAAGTGGATAGAGAGGGAATTGTTAGTATGAACGATAGTTTAACAGAAGAAATTTATAGTTTATTCCGCTGTGCACTTCCGTATGTGATTCGGGAAGAAGACGTGGTATATTCCATTTTGAAAAACCATGATAATACCATAATTGAAAAACGTAACGAAGAAAAGAAGTTAATCGGTGTCTCGGTAGTACATAAGAACGCAATTATGCTTCTTTGCGTGGCACCGGAATACCGGAAACAGGGTATTGGTACATGGCTGTTGGAAGAATCTGAGAAAGTAATCCGTAAGTCCAGTTATGAGGAAGTAAGTGTTGGCTTGGGCGAGGATTACATCACACCGGGAATTCCGACGAGCAAGCGTTATGCTCCTGCAGTAAATGAGCAGTTGGATGAACGCATTGATGATACTGCCAGCCATTTTTTTGAAAAACGGGGTTATGTTCATGACTGGGGCAACGAATGCAACTGCTTTGATATGAAGTTTCCGCTTAGTGAGTTTGTAAAAGAGGAGCACAGCGTTGGTGACACTTTGGATGGTATCTGTTATCGCTTTGCAACCATAGAGGATAGAGAAAGCGTCAGTGCCTGCACAAACGCGGCTTGTGAGGAATTTACCAGATGGTATCAGGATGAGTTTTTGTATACAGAAAACGAGTCTTCCAGAGTTATGG
>JAGAQI010000071.1 GCA_017622795.1 Lachnospiraceae bacterium | reverse complement strand
CAATATTATCGAGGAGGTTCATACCAGCATGTCAGATTTAAGTTTCGAACAATTATTGGAGGAGTCTTTTAAGACAATACACAACGGAGAGGTAGTTGAAGGTACTGTTATTCGTGTTAAAGAAGATGAAATTGTCTTAAATATCGGTTATAAGGCTGATGGTATCATTACCAGAAGCGAATATACAAACACTCCTAACGTTGACTTAACAGAAGTTGTTAAGGAAGGCGACAAGATGCAGGCAAAGGTTCTTAAGGTAAATGACGGTGAAGGTCAGGTGTTATTAACCTACAAGAGACTTGCAGCTGAAAAGGGTAGCAAGAGATTAGAAGAAGCTTTCAACAACAAGGAAGTTTTAACCGCAACTGTTTCCGCAGTTTTAGACGGTGGCTTAAGTGTAGTAGTAGACGAAACAAGAGTATTCATTCCTGCAAGCCTTGTTTCTGATTCCTACGAAAAGGATTTATCCAAGTATAAGGATCAGGAAATTGAATTCGTAATCAGTGAGTTCAATCCAAAGAGAAGAAGAATCATCGGTGACCGTAAGCAGCTCTTAGTTGCTAAGAAGGCAGAGCTTCAGAAGGAGCTTTTCGCTAAGATTCAGGTTGGCGATGTTGTAGAAGGTACTGTTAAGAATGTTACCGATTTCGGTGTATTCATTGACCTTGGCGGTGTAGACGGTCTCCTTCATATTTCTGAAATGTCCTGGGGCAGAGTTGAGAATCCTAAGAAGGTATTCAAGGCTGGCGATGCAGTTCGCGCATTCATCAAGGACATCACAGGTGAAAAGGTTGCATTATCCCTTAAGTTTGCAGATCAGAACCCATGGGCAAATGCAGAAGATGATTTTGCAGTTGGTAACGTGGTTACCGGTAAGGTAGCACGTATGACAGATTTTGGTGCTTTCGTTGAGTTAGTACCTGGTGTTGACGCTTTATTACATGTTTCCCAGATTTCCAGAAATCATGTAGAAAAGCCTGCAGATGTATTAAAGATTGGTCAGGAAGTTACTGCAAAGATTGTTGATTTCAACATTGCAGACAAGAAGATCAGCTTAAGCATCAAGGCATTAGAGGCTCCTGCTCAGGAAGAAGAAGCTCCTGTTGAAGAAGCAGTTGCAGAAGACGCTGAATAATTAAAGCTAGTGGTATAAGGGGCTGTTGAAAACAACAGTCCCTTTTTTCAAAAATGCCACCTAAGGGGATACCATAGAGAATAAGGAGAGATACTTATGGGTGACTATGAAGTTTTTAAAAAACAAATATTTGCATTGACTCAAATTGACCTGAATGCTTATAAAGAAAAACAGATGAGAAGAAGAATAGATTCTCTTATCACAAAGCATGGCATTAAAACATATACAGATTATGTAGCTGCCATAAAAGCAGACAAAGATAAGTTTGAAGAGTTTGTTAATTATCTTACTATCAATGTTTCGGAATTTTACAGAAATCCGGAGCAGTGGAAAGTATTGGAAAATGAAATCCTTCCGGCTCTTATGGCTAAGTCTTCCAAGTTAAAAATCTGGAGTGCAGCCTGTTCCACCGGTGATGAACCATATTCCCTCGTTATGATGCTTTCCCGACATATGCCGCTTAACAATATAAAAATTATTGCAACAGATATTGATAAGCAGGTGTTAGCCAAGGCAAAGGATGGATTATATAACGTAAAAAGTTTAAAAACCTTGCCGGAAGATTTAATGAAGAAATATATTACTCAGGTGAATGAGTATACATATAAAGTGGCAGATGAAGTAAAAAGATGTGTAGAATTTAAGCAGCATAATCTGTTGAAGGATTTGTATCCGACCGATTGTGACCTGATTGTCTGCCGTAATGTGCTTATATATTTTACGGAAGAAGCTAAAACTGAAATCTACAAGAAATTCAATGCATCTTTAAAGAAGGACGGAGTGCTGTTTGTCGGTTCTACGGAGCAGATTATTCAGGCGAATACTTTGGGCTATGCCACAGCAAAATCTTTCTTCTACAGAAAAGTTTGATTTATGGTTGATTTTTAAAATAATATTTAGTATAGTGAGATATAGAATGTTGCGTTTCCATAGGAAATCGATGGAAACGCAGCAGGCTGACAGGAGGAGTCTTAATGAGTGATTTAGTAAAAGTTGCAGTAGATGCAATGGGTGGCGACAACGCCCCGTCTGAAATAGTAAAAGGAGCCGTCCTGGCAGTGCAGGAAGATTCCCGCATTAAGGTTTTTCTTGTCGGACAAGAAGAGGTTCTGAAAAAAGAACTTGCGCAGTATCCGGATTTTGGAGACCGGTTGGAAATTGCTCCTGCCAGTGAAGTGATTACAAATGAAGAAGCTCCGGTTATGGCGGTTCGCCGTAAAAAAGATTCTTCTATTGTAGTGGCCATGTCCTTGGTGAAAAATGGTACGGCTGATGCTTTTGTGTCTGCAGGCAGTACCGGCGCAGTTTTGGTCGGAGCACAGCTGGTTGTAGGAAGAATTAAAGGTGTGGAGCGTTCGCCTCTGGCACCACTGATTCCGACTACCAACGGCGTTTCACTTCTTATTGACTGCGGGGCTAACGTAGATGCCAGACCATCCCATTTGCTTCAATTTGCAAAGATGGGCTCTATCTATATGGAGCATATTGTCGGAATCAAAAATCCCAAGGTTGCCATTGTTAATATTGGTGCCGAAGAAGAAAAGGGCAACATGCTTGTAAAAGAAACGTATCCGTTACTGAAAAATTGTAATGAGATTAATTTCATCGGAAGTATTGAAGCAAGAGATATTCCGTACGGTTATGCAGATGTCATTGTTTGTGAGGCTTTTGTAGGAAATGTCATTTTAAAGCTGTATGAGGGTGTTTCCGGAGCATTAATGGGTGAAATAAAAAAAGGCATGATGTTAAATCTGCGCAGTAAAATAGGTGCCCTTCTTTTAAAACCGTCTTTTAAAAAGACGTTAAAGAAAATGGACACTTCAGACCATGGTGGTGCACCGATGCTCGGTCTTAACGGTCTTGTGGTAAAGAGCCACGGAAATTCTACTGCAAAAGAAATCAGAAATTCTATTTTGCAGTGTGTTGCTTTTAAAGAGCAGAATATCGGAGAAAAAATCAGCGAAAATATTAAAAAAGCAGAGGAAGAATAAAATAGGAGGATTATAATATGGAATTCGAAAAGATTCAGAAGATTATCAGTGAGGTTTTAGGAGTAGACGAAGATACCATTACCATGGAAACCACCTTTGTAGATGACCTTGGTGCAGACTCCCTGGATGTTTTCCAGATTATTATGGCTCTGGAAGAAGAATTTGACATTGAAATTGCCAATGAAGAGGCAGAGAAAATTGTTACAGTCAGTGATGCAGTAGAGCAGATTAAAAGCGCATTAAATTAAGCAACGGGCACGTAAGGGCTGTTGAGTAATCAACAGCCCGAATTTTGTTTCATAAAGGTATCTAGGAAAGTGTAATAAAAACGTAATAAAAAAGAAAGGAGGAACCTATGAACCGTAAAAAATTGAATGAATTACAAAAAAACATTGGCTATGAATTTAAACAGGAAGCATTGCTGAAACAAGCATTAACACACAGTTCTTATGCCCATGAAAAGAATTTAAAAGAGCTGATGGATAATGAACGCTTGGAATTTTTAGGTGATGCGGTTTTGGAAGTGGTTTCCAGTGAGTTTTTATTTAAAAATCATCCGGAAATGAATGAAGGCCAAATGACAAAGCTTCGGGCAAGCCTGGTTTGTGAGCAATCACTGGCAACTTGTGCAAGACAGCTTAATCTGGGGAGCTTTCTTTTACTTGGAAATGGTGAAGATTTAACCGGTGGACGTGAACGTGATTCTATTTTATCCGATGCTTGGGAAGCATTAATTGGTGCAATGTATCTGGATGGTGGTTTTACTAGTGCAAAAGAGTTTATTTTGAAATATGTTCTGCAGGATATTGAACATAAAAAACTCTTTTATGATAGTAAGACTATGTTACAGGAGGTCATCCAGAACAAATATAAGAAGACACTCCATTATGTGTTGTTGTCAGAAGACGGGCCGGATCATAATAAAATATTTACCGTACAGGCATATATGGATCAGACACCATTAATGACAGGAAAAGGAAGAACCAAAAAAGCTGCGGAACAGAATGCAGCATATCAGTCCCTGCTTCAATTTGAACAGACGGACAAAGCTTAAGAACAGAGAGGGTAACTAATGTATTTAAAAAGTATTGAAGTACATGGATTTAAATCCTTTGCAAATAAAATCGTATTTAAGTTTCATGACGGTATTACCGCGATTGTAGGTCCTAACGGCAGCGGTAAGAGCAATGTTGCGGATGCGGTGCGCTGGGTTTTGGGTGAACAGAGTGCAAAGCAGCTTAGAGGCAGTAAAATGGAGGATGTCATTTTCTCCGGTACCCAGTTGCGTAAGCCTATGGGCTATGCCTATGTTGCCATTACTTTGGACAATTCCGATCATATGCTTCCGATTGAATATGAGGAAGTTACAATAGCACGTCGCGTATACCGTTCCGGTGAAAGTGAATATTTAATTAATGGTAACACCTGTCGTCTCCGTGATGTCCATGAACTGTTTTTGGATACCGGTATTGGTAAGGAAGGCTATTCGATTATCGGACAGGGCCAGGTGGAAAAGATTTTAAGCGGTAAGCCGGAAGAACGTCGTGAATTGTTTGATGAAGCTGCCGGTATTGTAAAGTATAAAAAGAGAAAAGCTGCTGCAGAAAAGGAACTGGCGGAAGAGCAGTTAAACCTTTCCCGAATTACGGATATTTTGCTTGAAATTGAAAAGCAGGTAGGTCCGCTTGCAAAGCAGTCCGAAGTGGCAAAGGAATATCTCCGCTTAAAGGAAGCATTAAAAAAGCTGGAAATCAATTTGTTCCTGTTAGAGTATGAACGCAGTGAAAAGAACCGGGAAGATATCGATTCCCGTGCTAAAATCGTCACAGATGAACTGGAAGACAGCAATAAGGCATACGATAACACGAAACAGGAATACGAGCGTCTTGAGGCGGAATTAGAGCAGTATGCGGCTGATATAGACAATAAAAAAGAGCAGAGAACAAGCTTCTTAATGATGATTCAGGAAAAAGAAGGCGAAATTAAGCTAATGAAGGAAAAAATTTCTTCCATGCAGCTTAGCGAAAGCCATTTTAATCAGCGCCAGGAGGCATTAAATGCAGACCATGATGCCCGTAAAAAGGAACTGACTCAGTATGATAAGGAGTATAAAACCGTTTCTGCTTCCTTAGAAGAAATGAAGGAGCAGCAAACGGATGCTGCGGAAGAATTACAGGAAATCCGTAAAAGACTGGTAGATTATACAAAAACAATTGAAAAGTGTAATCAGCAGATTTTGGATTGTATGGATCAAAATGCAGAGATAAAAGCAAATCTTCAGCATTTTGTAACTTTGGAAGAACAGAACAGCCTGAAAAAAGCAGAATTGACACAGAAAATTTTACTTCACAAATCCGAAGAAGCCGGATATGAAAAAGAAGTAGAGAAATGCAAAAAAGCTCATAAGGAAATTACGGATCAAATTCAGGCAGCCCGTGATAAAATTGCAGAGCTGGAAGATTCCGCCACGGAGTGGAAGCAAAAAGCAGTGGATACGATGGCTGCTATGGAGCAAACAGAGCGGATACGCATCCAGGAGTCTTCCAAGTTAGAAGCGCTGCGCAATCTGACAGAACGCTATGACGGTTACGGTAATGCTACACGTAAAGTGATGGAACGTAAGAATGATACGCCGGGGATCCTTGGTGTAGTAGCGGATATCATCAAAGTGGAATCCAAATATGAGACAGCATTAGAAATTGCTTTAGGCGGAAGTATCCAAAATATTGTTACCAAAGATGAAGCAACAGCTAAAAAAATGGTAACCTATTTAAAGGAAAACAAGCTGGGTCGTGCCACATTTCTTCCGTTAACCAGCATTACTTCAAAAGCACTTGGTCAGAGCCAGGAGCAGGCAGCAAAGGAACAGGGTGTAATAGGGTATGCCCATACTTTGGTCCGGGTGGATAAAGAATACGAAGAACTTGTAAAGTATCTGGTAGGCAGAATCCTTGTGGTAGACACGATGGATAATGCGACAGCTCTTGCGAAAAAATATAATTATACACTTCGTATTGTTACCTTAGAAGGCGAACAGTTAAGTCCGGGTGGTTCTATTTCCGGTGGTGCCTATAAAAATAACAGTAATTTACTTGGCCGCCGCAGGGAAATGGAAGAACTGGAAAAGAAAATTGAAGATTGCAGAAAAAAAGTTGAAGAGTATACAAAAAAACGTGATTCTATACGCGTAGAACGCGAGAAAATTGCAAAAGATATTGCTTCCGAACGGGATGGTTTGCAGGAACTTTACTTAGAGCAAAACACGACAAGAATGAATCTTTCTGCGGCAGAGGAGCAGCTTTCTAAATTAAAAGAAAGCTACAAACTGATTGAACAGGAAGTAAGTAATCTCGAAAGTAAAAATCGTGATAACCAGTCCGGTGCAAAGGAATTACGTGACCGGATCAGTAAAAACGAATCTGCCATGGAAGATGCAAAGAAGAAGACGGAAGTCTGTACTTTATCCATGGAACGTAACCGTGCAATTGAAGAAAAACTTTCCGAGGAGCATGCAAACCTTACGCTGGAATGTGCTAAATTGGAAAATAATTTGCAATTCGTTAATGAAAACAGAAGTCGAATTATTTCTGAAATGGAACGGTTAGACAGAGAAAAAAAGATACTGAAAGAGGAAAACAGCTCTGCAAAAGAACAAATAGCGGAACAGGAACAGGGAATTGAAACAGCGAAGCAGAATATGGCTGCATGGACCGAAACTGTAGCGGAACTGGAAAAAACGTTAGAAGAATTGGAAACAAAACGAGAAGAAATATCCAAGGAAAACAAGAATTTCTTCTCGAAACGCGAAGAACTCTCCAAACACATCAGCGATTTAGACAAGGATTCCTTCCGTTTGAACGCACAGCTGGAAAAACTGCAGGAAATCATGCATAATCAGGCAAACTATATGTGGGAAGAATATGGTGTAACCGTAGAATCTGCGAAGGAATTCCGTGATGAAAATCTTCCTGCATACACCGGTATCCGTAAGGAAATCGGTGATATTAAGGCCGGTATCAAAGCCCTTGGTGATGTCAATGTAAACGCCATTGAAGATTATAAAAATCTTTCGGAGCGTTACGAGCTTTATAATAACCAGAGAAACGATCTTATGGAAGCGGAAGCTGCTCTTATGAAGATTATTGAGCAGTTAGACAGTGAAATGAGAAAACAGTTTGAAGAGAAGTTTGCTGCTATTAAGGCTCAGTTTGATGTGGTATTCCGTGAACTCTTTGGCGGTGGTCAGGGTACTTTGGAATTAATGGAGGACGAAGACGTTCTTACCGCAGGTATTCGAATTATTGCTCAGCCTCCGGGAAAGAAGCTCCAGAATATGATGCAGTTATCCGGTGGTGAAAAGGCATTAACAGCGATTGCATTATTATTTGCTATCCAGAACCTAAAACCATCTCCGTTTGCACTTCTTGACGAAATTGAAGCGGCGCTGGATGACTCTAACGTTGGAAGATATGCAAAGTACTTACATAAACTGACAAAGAACACACAGTTTATTGTAATTACCCATCGTCGGGGTACCATGGCGGCAGCGGATATTTTGTATGGTATAACCATGCAGGAAAAGGGTGTATCTACTTTGGTATCAGTAAATCTTTTGGAAGATGAGCTGGATAAATAGGTTTTTATAAAACAAGGAGGATTCATGGGAGAAAGAAAAGGTTTTTTTAAAAGACTTTCCGAAGGCTTAAGTAAAACAAGAAACAGTATTGTATCCGGTATTGATTCTATTTTCAAAGGCTTTTCTGCCATTGATGATGATTTTTACGAAGAACTGGAAGAAATTCTGATTATGTCGGATGTGGGTATCAATGCCACTACAAAAATTATTGATAATTTAAAAGAAAAGGTTAAAGAAACAAAGACAAAGGATCCTTCCGAATGCAGAAAGCTTCTGATGGACAGTATGAAGGAGCAGATGTCGGTACCGGAAGATGCTTACGATTTTGAAAATAAAAAGTCGGTGGTACTTCTGATCGGAGTAAACGGTGTAGGCAAAACCACATCCATCGGAAAGTTGGCCGGCCAGTTAAAGGCAGACGGTAAAAAGGTATTGGTAGCGGCAGCGGACACGTTCCGTGCTGCAGCCATAGAACAGCTTACAGAATGGGCACATCGCGCAGAAGTAGACATTATTGCACAAAAAGAAGGTTCTGACCCTGCTGCGGTAGTATTTGATGCGGTTACTGCAGCAAAGGCCAGAAATACAGATGTACTTCTTTGTGATACGGCAGGCCGTCTTCATAATAAGAAGAACCTGATGGAAGAATTAAAAAAGATTGACCGTGTCATTGAACGGGAGTATCCCGGATGCCATAGGGAAACTATGGTGGTATTAGACGGAACAACCGGACAGAATGCATTGGTTCAGGCAAAAGAATTTAATGCAGCAGCGGCAATTGATGGTATTATTCTTACAAAACTGGATGGTACTGCCAAGGGAGGTATTGCCCTTGCCATTCAGGCGGAACTTGGGGTTCCGGTAAAGTATATCGGTGTTGGGGAACACATGGAAGACTTGCAGAAATTTAATCCGGATGCATTTGTAGATGCGTTATTTGACGGAATTGCTGCAGAGGAAGGGGACAGAGAATAACATGATGACATTAGAAAAGTTTGAAGAAGCTTCGGAGATAGTGAAAAAGGTCACGAATAAGACTAAGCTGGTCCACAGTGCCTACCTTTCCGAAATGACCGGAAATAAGGTTTATTTAAAGCCGGAGAATATGCAGGTTACAGGAGCTTACAAGATTCGTGGTGCTTATTACAAAGTAAGTACACTTTCCAAAGAAGAAAGAGCAAAGGGGTTAATTACTGCATCTGCCGGTAATCATGCCCAGGGTGTTGCATATGCTGCAAAAAAGTTTGGTTGCAAGGCAATCATTGTAATGCCTACCACAACACCTTTAATTAAGGTAAACCGCACAAAGAGCTATGGCGCTGAAGTGGTATTATACGGTAATGTATATGATGAAGCATGCACATATGCCATGGATTTGGCAGAAAAAGAAGGTATGACCTTTATCCATCCGTTTGATGATGAAACCGTTGCTACGGGACAGGGTTCCATTGCGATGGAAATTTTACAGGATTTACCTACCGTGGATATTATTTTGGTTCCGGTGGGTGGCGGCGGACTTCTTGCCGGCATTTCCACATTGGCAAAGCTGTTAAATCCGAAGATTCGTGTCATCGGTGTAGAACCGATGGGTGCTAATTGTATGCAGGAATCTTTACGTAAGGGTGAGGTTGTTACCTTACCTAGCGTGGATACGATTGCGGACGGTACCGCTGTAAAAACTCCGGGTGCAAAGATTTTCCCATACATTCAGGAAAATGTTGATGAAATCATCACTATCGATGATAGTGAACTGGTTGTTTCTTTCCTTGATATGTTAGAAAACCATAAAATGGTAGTAGAAAACTCCGGTCTTCTTACAGTTGCTGCATTGAAGCATCTGGATGCAGAAAATAAGAAGGTAGTTGCAGTACTTTCCGGAGGTAATATGGATGTTATTACCGTGTCTTCCGTAGTACAGCACGGTTTGATTCAGAGAGGAAGAATTTTTACCCTGTCTGTACTTCTTCCGGATAAACCGGGTGAGCTTGTAAATGTTGCAAGTATTATTGCAGAAAATCAGGGTAATGTTATTCGTCTGGATCACAACCAGTTTGTCAGCATCAACCGTAACAGCGCGGTAGAACTTACAATCACCATGGAAGCATTTGGTCATGAGCACAAGGATAAGATTATCAAAGCTTTGCGTGCCCAGGGCTATGATCCGAAAGTAACCCAGCCGAAGGGATTCTAAGACTATACATAATACACAAAAATTGCCTGTGTTTTTCTACATGGAAAAACACAGGTTTTTTTGTTTGATTGCTTGTATTTATGATTTGGATTTGTTAAACTGATTATATTCCCAAAACAAATTGACAACATGGCGCACAGAATAAAAATCGAACAAAAATTCGAATTGCCTATTGACAAAAGCAGAAAAATGAAGTAATATCAGAACAAAGGTTCGAAATACGTTCGATACGGAGGAGTATAATAATATGGCAGACAGTGATAAGTTAAAAGCATTAGAGTCCGCATTAGGACAAATTGAAAAGCAGTATGGTAAAGGTTCTGTTATGAAGCTGGGTGACAGTGCTGCTCACATGAATGTAGAAGCAGTGCCTACCGGTTCCTTAAGTTTAGATATTGCCCTTGGTGTAGGCGGTATTCCAAAGGGTCGTATTATAGAAATTTACGGACCTGAATCCAGTGGTAAAACCACAGTTGCCTTACATATGGTGGCAGAAATTCAAAAACGTGGCGGCATTGCCGGTTTTATTGATGCAGAACATGCACTTGACCCTGTTTATGCAAAAAATAACGGGGTAGATATTGAAAACTTATATATTTCCCAGCCGGATAACGGCGAGCAGGCACTGGAAATTACCGAAACCATGGTTCGCTCCGGAGCTATTGATATTGTTATCGTAGACTCTGTAGCCGCTTTGGTTCCAAAAGCAGAAATTGAAGGAGATATGGGTGACTCCCATGTTGGTCTTCAGGCAAGACTTATGTCTCAGGCTTTAAGAAAGCTTACTGCAGCAATCAGCCGTTCCAACTGTGTGGTTATATTTATTAACCAGCTTCGTGAAAAGGTTGGTGTAATGTTTGGCAATCCGGAAACAACTACCGGTGGTCGTGCGTTGAAATTCTATTCTTCTGTACGCTTAGATGTCAGACGAATTGAATCTTTAAAGGTGGCCGGCGAAGTAGTAGGTAGCCGTACCCGTATTAAAGTTGTTAAAAACAAAGTAGCTCCGCCTTTTAAAGAAGCAGAATTTGACATTATGTTCGGCAAAGGTATTTCCAGAGAAGGAGATATTCTCGACCTGGCGGCTAATGAAAACATCATTATTAAGAGCGGTGCATGGTTTGCGTATAATGATGCCAAAATTGGTCAGGGCCGTGAAAATGCCAAAATCTACTTAAAAGAAAATCCGGAAGTTATGGAAGAAGTAGAAATGAAGGTTCGTGAAAAGTTTGGTCTTCCTGTTTCCGCAACAGCTAAGAATGGGGCAGAAGAATAATGCTATACTTATAATATATATGGTTCATTTAACTGCCACAGGAGTTTTCCTGTGGCAGTTTTTGTGCATAAATAATTTATTAAATGAGAGTGAAATGAAGGTATAAAATGGAAAAAGAAGTAGAGCACAAAGAACTTTTAATTAAAGGAAAAAAACGTGCGTTACGTTTGTTAGAAAGAAAAGACTATTCCAGAAAAGAATTATGGAACCGTTTATTAAAAGACGGATACGAGGAAGCTGTAACAGAAGAAATCATATCGTATATTGATGGTTATCACTACTTGGATGATATCAGAGTAGCGGGTAATTATATAAGGGGTAAAAAAGAGTATAAGAGTAAGCGTGAACTGGAATTCTTATTAAAGCAAAAAGGAATTAATGAGGAAGATATAATTTTGGCTATGGAAGAGAATTACAAAAATGAAGATGGAATTGCCCAAGAGGAACTGGCAATTGCACGCCAATTACAAAAGTATCATGCTTCAGAAGAACAGCTTGTTGATATGTCCTACGAGGAAAAACAAAAGATTGCTGCAAAATTGTATAGAAAAGGTTTTGATTCAGAAAAGATTAGAAAAATGCTTCGAATGTAGCCTTAGAAAGTTTGACATAATTTGGACACTGTGCTATTATTTAATTTGGTTTGTTAAGCTTTACAAAGGAGAAAACAGATGAAGAAAAGAGTATTGTGGTTACTGATACTTATTTTTTTGTGTGGGTGTCAGAATACTATCGAAAAGCAGGAAGAACAGAATACAATAGAATTATTCGGTGTTACTGAAACCCCTATGTCAGAAATAACAGAATTTCCGGAATCTTTTTCTCCTACGGAAACTCCTGCTCCGACAAATACTCCGACACCTACAATAACTTTAACACCTACACCGACGCAAATACCTGATACTACAGCTCCGGTTATTGATGGATTAAGTGATAAAGAAATATATGTAGGCGAAACGGTCTCTTACAAAAAAGGTGTCAGTGTTTCAGACGATACAGATACTAATGTTGAATTAGAAATTGATGCATCTGCGGTGGATTTAGATACGGCCGGTGTTTATCAGGTTGTCTATAAGGCAACGGATGCAGCAGGTAATGTTGTAGTAGAAACTATCAATATTACTGTTAAAATAATGGATCAAAAAGAAGCGGAAGTAAATAAACTTGCAGATGAACTCATTGCAGAACTGATTACAGAGGATATGTCAAAATGGGATACCTGCTATAAACTCTGGAATTGGTGCAGAACGAAAATAAAGTATGCATATTCTGCAGGTGACAGAAGTACAATTTATGCCGGAGCATACGAAGGACTTCATGATCGTTCCGGTGATTGTTATGCATATTATGCAACATTTACGATTTTACTTCAGAAATGCGGCATTGAAACCCTAGAGGTTCGAAGAGTTGGCGGCGAATCCAACCACTGGTGGAATCTGGTGAATTTAGGTGATGGCTGGTATCATTGTGATTCCAGTCCGCGTAAAGCAGGTCATACTTATAAATGTTTTATGCAAACGGATGCACAGATTCAGGAATACGAAGATTTTTATAAAGAAAAACCAAATTATTATACGTTTGATAAGAGTTTATACCCGGAACGGGAAACAACGATAATTTATAATGGTAATTAAAAGGACAGAAAAATGAAACGGAATAAATTATTGACAATTTTATTAACCGTTGTAGGCCTCCTTGTTGTTGTGGTGGCTTCTTTTGCTGTTTTGGTTTCTTCCCGTGTAAGAAACGAAGTAACAGTAAATGTCGGTGAAGAAGTATCTATTGATGAATTTCGAAGATATTCCTGGGATAAAGGTGTTTTTACCTGGATAGAAGAACCTGACACCTCTTCCTGTGGAGAAAAAAAAGGGAAAATTCAGGTATTTCCGATTACCTATCAGGTAAAACTGATTGTATCTGATGCTGCAAAGAACCCGGGTGATTCTGATATAATGACAACAAATAGACCGACAATAAAACCGGATACTACAGCCCCTGTTGTTACAACACGTAAGATAACAATGTATGCGGAAGAGTATTATAACAACGGAGTAACCCTGGAAGAATTTATTGAAGAAGTGAAGGACGAGTCTGCTTATACCGTAGAGAGTATTCCGCAGCCTGCTATAGAAAGCTATGGAAACGGAATATACCGCTTTGTTGTAAAAGATAATGCAGGAAATTCTACAGAAGTAGAAGCAGAGCTTTGTATTATTAATTTAGTAAAAAAAGTAACAATTGAATTGGGGAACAAGCTTCCGGTGGCAACAGAGTTTCTCTACCGGCCGGCAAGTGAGGTGTCTTTTGTTACAAACATGGATACAATTAATGTAATGGCGGAAGGAATGCATGAAATTACGCTGTTAGTGAATGGAATAGAAGCAGTATCTATTTTGGAAATTCAGGATACGATAGCTCCGACACTTGTTCTTCATCCGGCAGAAACCTGGTTAAATAAACCGTTAGACCCAACCGCATTTATTGATTTTGAACTATCTTATGATAATTCAGATGCCTTTGACAATGCATATACAGCAGAACCTGACTGGACATCGGAAGGAGAACAAATTATAACAGTTACAGCAACAGATGCTTCCGGTAACAGTAGTTCGGAAACAACAACGCTAACTGTGAAAAGAGATACGAAACCACCGGTGGTAACGGTAACAGATATTGATGTAAAAGTCGGAGGAACAGTGTCCTATAAAAAGGCGGTCAGTTATTATGATGATATTGATTCCAAAGAGGAAATGAAGCTTTCTATTGAACGAGGCGGCGTAAATTTAAAGGAAGTCGGCAGCTACGAGGTGACTTATACGGTAACAGATTGTTCTGGCAATTCTACATCTGTAGTAGGTAAAATCAATGTGTTAGCTGAGGCTCCGAAGTGGGAAGATGAAGATGCAATTCATGCCAAAGCCCGGGAAATTCTCGATTCTATATTAGAGGATGGAATGACTGACAGGGAAAAGGCAAAGGCAATTTATAAATGGACAAAAAACAATATCGGTTATGTAAATCATTCCGAAAAAGGTAATTATATTCGCGGAGCATATGAAGGGTTGTTTAAAAAAGAAGGAGATTGCTTTGTATATGCATCCACTGCAAAAGAATTGCTGACTTTGGCGGGTATACAAAATATTGATATTGTAAAAGCTACAAAGAATCCGTCCCATTATTGGAATTTAGTGTATATTGAAGACGGCTGGTATCATTTTGATACAACTCCAAGAAAAGATAAAAGTGAATTTTTCCTTTTGACGGATGCGGAATTAGAGGCGTATTCCTCTACCCATAAGAATACACATATTTTTGACCGGAGTTTATATCCGGAAATTAAATAGTGGAAAAGAGGCGTATAGAAATGAAGACATTAGGTGTCATCGGGGGACTGGGCCCAATGGCAACAGCATATTTTATGCAGCTGGTAATTGAAATGACGGAGGCTTCATCTGATCAGGAGCATATTCCTATGATTATTTACAATTGTCCGCAGATTCCTGACAGAACAGGATACTTGCTCGGAAAGTCAAAGGAAAATCCCGGACCGCAGATTATTGATTGCGGGAGAAAAATTTCGAAAGCCGGTGCAGAATTGATTGCCATTCCATGTATTACCGCCCATGCATTATATCCTGAAATTGAACAGGAATTGGATGCACCGGTTTTGCATATCATTCGGGAAACTGCAGAATATCTGAAAAAAGAAGGTATCCATAAGGTTGGCCTGGAAGCTACAGACGGCACGGTGCAGACGAAGGTATTTCAAGAAGAACTGGAACGGCAGGGAATAGAAGTAATTCTTCCGTCAAAGGAAAAGCAGGAAATGGTAATGCATATTATTTACAATAATGTAAAGGCCGGTCGTCGGGTAGATATGGACCGATTCCAGCAGATTGAAGAAGAACTTCATGAAAAAGGTGCAGAGGTGATTATTCTTGGCTGTACAGAGCTTTCCATGGTCAGCAGGGATGAAAAAATCGGACATGGCTATTTAGATGCTATGGAAGTTTTGGCAAGAGCTGCGGTTATTAAGTGCGGAAGATTAAAACCAAAATATAACAGGTTATTAACATAAACAGGGGAAAAACAAGGAGAGTTGTTATGCAGAATCATGTATTAGACTATTTAGACAGTACGGTTAAGCGCGTGCCGGACAAAATTGCATTCGCTAACGAAAACGATGTGCTTACCTTTCAGGAGGTTTATGACCAAAACAGAGCAGTAGCTACTTTTTTCATGGAAAAAGGTTTATATAAAGAACCGATTGTTGTGTTCATGAATAAACATCCAAAAACAATTACTGCTTTTTTTGGAGTCATTAATTCAGGAAATTTTTATGTGCCGATTGATGAAGAAATGCCTAGAGTCCGCATAGACTTGATTTTGGATAACTTAAAGCCGAGAGCAATTATTTGCGATGCGCAGACTGTTGAAATTGCCAAAGACTTTAAGTTCGATGGTGAATTATATTTATATGATGAGCTGATTCAGACTCCGGTAAATGCAGAGGGCCTTGCAGCAGTCCGTGCAAAAGCAATCGATACGGATCCGATTTATGTTGTGTTTACTTCCGGCTCCACAGGTATTCCAAAGGGAGTTGTGGCTTGTCATCGTAGTGTATTGGATTATATCGAGCAGCTGTCTGAAACACTAGAGTTTAGTGAAGATACGGTATTCGGTAATCAGACACCGTTATATTTTGATGCCTGCTTAAAGGAACTGTATCCGACGCTTAAGTTTGGTGCTACTACTTATCTTGTGCCAAAAAGCTTGTTTATGTTCCCGATTAAGCTGGTGGAATTTTTAAACGAGCATAAAATTAATACGATTTGTTGGGTGGTATCGGCGTTAACCATGATTTCTGCCTTTGGTGCGTTTAAGAAAGTGGTACCGCAGTATCTGCATACGATTGCGTTTGGCAGCGAAGTATTTCCTATCAAGCAATTCCGTATCTGGAGAGAAACTTTACCGAATGCAAAGTTTACGAATCTTTACGGTCCGACGGAAGGTACCGGTATGTGCTGCTATTATAAGGTTAACCGGGAGTTTGAACTGGATGAAGCAATTCCGGTGGGAAGACCGTTTAAAAACACAGAAATTATTCTGTTAGATGAAAATAATAAAAGAGCAGCTGACGGAGAACCGGGTGAAATCTGCATCCGCGGTACATCGCTAACTATGGGATACTACAATAATCCGGAAAAAACAGCGGAAGCTTTTGTGCAGAATCCGTTAAACACTGCTTATCCGGAACTGATTTACCGCACCGGCGATATCGGAAAATATAATGAGTATGGGGAGCTTGTATTTGTATCCCGAAAAGACTACCAGATAAAACACATGGGACACCGTATCGAGCTGGGTGAAATAGAGGTTAATGTAAATATGCTGGAAGAAATTAAGCTTTCCGGTTGTATTTATGATACAGAAAAAGGAAAAATTGTATTGTATTATGTGGGAGATATGGAAGCAGGAGAGCTTACAAAGATACTTAGGGACAAGCTTCCTCGCTATATGCTTCCGAATTATATTGAAAAGCTTACAGAGATGCCTCTGACACCAAACGGAAAGATTAACCGCGTCTTTTTAAAGGAAAAGTATAAAAACGAGCATTAATCATTTGACGAAATAGAAGATTTAGTCTACAATACTGTAAAGAATAATTGTGTAAGGAGATAAGTTTTATGAACGAGATTATTGAAATTTTATCCGATCTTCATCCGGACATTGATTTTGAAACAGCTAAGAATTTAGTGGACAACAAAATTTTAGATTCTTTTGATATTGTTTCTTTAATTGCAGAAATCAACGATAATTTTGATGTTGCTATTTCTGCAGAGGAAATCACTCCGGAAAACTTTAATTCTGCCGAAAGCATTTGGGCATTGGTAGAGCGTTTAATGGAAGACTAAACATAGGACGGACATAGTAATGTTATTTACTTCATATGAGTTTTTATTTTTTGTATTAGCAACCTGTGTCCTTTATTATGTAATACCAAAAAAATGGCAGTGGATGTTGCTGTTAGCTGCAAGCTATGTGTTCTATTTTCTTGCCGGCGCGTCTTATCTGCCATATATTTTTGTTACAACGGTATCCACCTACCTAATTGCACGAAAGATTACCTCGTTACAGGCAGTGGTCGATGCATATATAAAGGAACATAAAAAGGAATTATCCAGGGAAGAACGAAAAGAATATAAAGCAAAAGAAAAAAAGAAGCAGTGGAGATTGCTTCTTCTTTGCCTGTTTATCAATATTGGTATTCTTGCAGTACTAAAGTACACTAATTTTGCCATTGCTAATGTGAATTCTATGCTGACTACATTTGGCAGTACAGCAAAATTGGATTTTGTGGACTTTGTCCTGCCTATGGGTATCTCGTTTTACACGTTCCAGTCCATGGGATATTTAATTGATGTATACCGCGGAAAATATGAAGCAGAAAAAAATCCGTTTCGATTTGCACTGTTTGTATCCTTTTTTCCACAGCTGGTGCAGGGACCAATCAGCAGATTTGATGATTTGGCAAAAACACTGTATGAGGAGCACAAATTTAATTCCGCAACGGTAGCTTCCGGCTTACAGAGAATTCTTTGGGGTTATTTTAAGAAAATGGTAATTGCAGACCGTATGCTGGTTGCTGTAAATACCTTAATCAAGGGACCGGAGGAATATCAGGGAGCCTTTGTATTTGCCGGAATGCTGTTTTATGCATTGGAATTATATGCGGATTTCACCGGCGGTATTGATATTACGATTGGTATAGCAGAAACTTTAGGAATTAAGGTAACGGAAAACTTTCACCGTCCATACTTTTCCAAGAATATTAAAGAGTATTGGAATCGTTGGCATATGACCATGGGAAGCTGGTTTACGGATTATATTTTCTATCCGATATCGGTTTGTCAGCCAATGCTGAAGCTTTCTAAATTTTCCAGAAAGCATTTTGGAGAGATTATCGGAAAGAGAATTCCTGTATATCTTTCCTCCTTTGTTGTTTGGTTTACCACCGGTATCTGGCATGGTGCCAGCTGGAACTTTATTGTCTGGGGTCTTGGTAACTTTGTGGTTATTATGATTTCCCAGGAATTAGAGCCGTTGTATCGGATGTTCCATAAGAAGTTTCCTAAAGCGGATAAAGCACTTTGGTTCAAAATTTTCCGTGTAGGCAGAACTATCTTACTGATGAGCAGCTTGCGCATGTTTGACTGCTATCGTGACGTTCCGCTTACTTTTAAAATGTTTGGTACCATGTTTACTACATGGAACTGGAATGTCCTTTGGAACGGACAGTTGTTGGAACTTGGTTTGGAAGTTAAGGATTACATTATTTTATTCCTTGGTATGATGCTTGTTTTTACGGTAAGTATGCTCCAACGCAGTGGTTCTGTCAGAGGAAAAATCAGAACTCTTGCTTTTCCGGTAAGAGTGATTATTTGGTACGGTTTATTCCTGGTAGTATTGTTATTCGGCGCCTACGGTGTGGGATATGATGCCAGCCAGTTTATTTACAATCAGTTTTAACAGAAAGGAAGCTTGAATCAGGTGGAAGAAAAGAAATTAAGCAGAAGCCGGAAAGTGCTCACTTTCTGTGTGGTGACTATCATAATTATTGGTTCTTTGTATTTGTTACAGAAGCTTTTGGTGCCAAAGTACATGACCGATATTGTAGAAGGCGCCATGATAGCGGAGTATTATGACGAAGAACACGACCATGATGTAGTATTCATCGGCGACTGTGAAGTATATGAAAACTTTACTCCGGCATTATTATGGGAAGAATACGGAATCAACAGTTATATCCGAGGAAGTGCCCAGCAGTTAATCTGGCAGTCCTATTATTTACTGGAAGAAACGCTAAAATACGAAACCCCGGATGTGGTAATTTTTAATATTTTGTCCATGAAATACAATGTTCCTCAGAATGAGGCATACAACCGTATGACTTTAGACGGAATGAAATGGTCATCTTCAAAAGTAAATTCCGTGAAGGCATCCATGATGGAAGATGAAAAGTTTCTGGATTATGTATTCCCGGTTCTTCGGTATCATACCAGAATTACGGAGCTGAACGGCGATGATTTTAAATATCTGTTCCATAAGGATAAAGTAACTCATAACGGTTATTATATGAGAGTAGATGTGAAAGCAGCAGAAAATGTTCCGAAAGGACGACCATTGGCTGATTATTCCTTTGGCGAAACCGCTTACAAGTATTTGGATAAGATGACAGCGCTTTGTAAAGAAAAAGGTGTTCAGCTGATTTTGGTAAAGGCACCGAGTCTCTATCCGTACTGGTACGATCAGTGGGAAGTGCAGATGGAAGAGTATGCAAAAGAAAATGATCTGGTATATATCAATTTTCTGGAGCTGCAGGAAGAGTGTGGTCTGGATTTTACAACAGATACTTATGATGGCGGTCTTCATTTGAATTTATCCGGTGCAGAAAAAGCAACCAAATGGCTGGGTGAATTTTTGAGTAAAGAAATCGGACTTGCCAGCCGCAGAGGGGAAGAAAAGTTAGAAACGGCATGGAAAAAGAAGCTGGATGCTTATTATGAAGAAATTGATCGTCAGACAAAAGAATGGCAGGAAAAGCAGAATGGAGGAGAAAAATAAATGAAGAAATTAGTATTAGTGCTTATGTTTGCTCTTGTTATGACAGGTTGCGGCAAAGAAAAAGCAGATGACAGTGAAAACAACTCTACAGTAGTAGAAAATCAGAACAATCAGGAAAACCAGGGTTCTGAATCAAAAAATGATGAAAAAACAGATACAAACAAGGTGACAGAGCCAAAGGGTTATGTGTTTGAATATAACGGTGTAAAGATTGGCATGGATATGGAGGCTGCACCGATTATTGCAGCTCTTGGTGAAGCAGATTCCTATTTCGAAGCGCCAAGCTGTGCTTTTGAAGGCTTAGATAAAACCTACAGCTACGGAAGTTTTGAAATCGATACTTATGAGCAGGATGGTAAGGACTATATTTCTACCGTATTTTTCTGTGATGATTTAATTGAAACTCCGGAAGGTGTTTGCCTCTTTGAAACAAAGGCAGATATGATTAAGGCATACGGAGAAGGCTTTAAAGAGGAGTTCGGCATGCTTGTTTATGAAAAAGAGGGCATGAAGTTAAAATTCATTTTAGAGGGCGATGAAATTACTTCCATCGAATATTCCTCTACCGTTTTGGATGTTCAGTAAGAAAACAAAATTACTAAATATAGGGATGAAAAAGGTTATGCATTACATTTTGTGGTGATAACCTTTTTTCTTTTTTGGTTAAAATGTAGCAAAGATTGAAGGGATTTTGTGCCATTTTACTATTGCAATTATGGTGTTATTCAGATATAATTATATTGGCAGAAAATTGGACTTCGTGTAAGTGTTTACATACGCGAAGGTGCTAAATATAAAAAGTATGGAGGCTAAGAAATGGGAAATTCTACTCAAATGTCTGCAAAAGACAGAATTACCGCATTGCTTGATGACAACAGCTTTGTTGAAATTGGCGCACTGGTTACAAAGAGAAATACAGACTTTGACCTGCCAAAGAGCGATGCTCCATCTGACGGTGTTATTACCGGATATGGACTGATTGATGGAAGTCTGGTTTACGTTTACAGCCAGGACGCAAAGGTACTTCATGGTACTATCGGCGAAATGCACGCCAAGAAAATTGTAAGATTATATGAT
>JAGAQI010000004.1 GCA_017622795.1 Lachnospiraceae bacterium | reverse complement strand
TACACCGATTCTTCTGTGTTCCTTGGAAACCAGTATATAGTCATAACGGCATACACCGCTCCGCACATGCACATAGGTCATACCAACAGGACATCCCTGATAATACGCCACTAAAAACACGGTGTTGGAATTCCTTATCATACGCTTGGCCACACCAATTTCCCATGGTTCCCCGGCTTTTTCAAAAATTTCTGTTGCAAAAGCTTCGTCCCATTCCGTAACCCGTTTTACTGAAATCTCCGGATTGGTTACCAGCTTATTTTCTTCCAGAGGAACCATAATATGCAGTTCTTCTTCCCATGTCTTGAAGCCGTGCTTTGCAAACACATCTGTATTCGATGCAAAGTACCCCTCTTCTGCCGTTGCCTGATACAACATGACCTTTAATCCTTTTTTTTCATAAAAAGCCGCAATATTCTTAAGCACTGCATCCAAATCTTCAATTTTCTCTTTAAAAATCACCGCATGATTACTGTCATAAGAATCCTTGTTGGACTCATCGTAAAACAGTATGCCGTAGTCTCTTGCTTCAAAATTTGCAAATTCCCGCGGAAACAAGTCCTCCTCACGGAAAATTTTATCTATGTCCATATAACCAACTCCTAAGTTCTTCCATCTGCGCCTTCTGTCTCTTAATCTCCGCAATGGTACCTTCCACCTGTTTTTTGCCTTCTTTGCGGTCTGCGACGTCTTCCCTGGTCATTCCTGCCGCCCGGCGCATATTGTATTCCAACCAACCAAGAATACCGTCAAAACTACGAAACAACACAGTATCCCAGTCTACAAATCTGACTTCTTTAAAAGCTTTATATGCATCCATCAACACTGTTAATTTATCATAATTATAACTACCATCAATCTCTGTAATCCAGTAATTGATTACTTCCACCAGTTCCTGAAACGGATTCACATAGCCTGCCGCTTCCCAATCAATAATGTAAGGCTGATTGCCCTGCCACATTACATTTTTCGGGTCCAAATCCCGGTGACTGATTACCTTATGGGAGGAAGAAATTTTTAGTGCATGAACAACCTCTGCATCCAGTGCGAAAAGCTCCGGCAAAAAGTCCTTTAGATTAGGAACCTCTCCTTGTTCTCCACACGCCATTGCCTCGCAAAGTTTCTCCCAATCAAACACATTCCTTACTTCTGCCTCAGGCTCCATCCCTTCCACTTCCACATCGGCGGCATGGATTTTTCCAAGCAGTTCTCCCATTTTAGCACAATGTTCCACCGTAATATCCGGTGCAAAAACAGAAGCACCCTCCATCCAGTCAAACACCATAAACCAGGTACCGTCATATTCTACTACATACGCTCCGTTAAATTCCTTTGCTGCCACCAAAGGAACCACCGGTTCCAATGCATGAGCCACCTTTTCGGAATTTATCATATTTTGTAAAGCCTCCGGGCGCTGCATAATTTCCGGATTCAGCACCTTTACGGCATAAATACCGGATGTGGTTTCCACCCGGTACATTTTATGAAGTAATCCACCGGAAACAGGGCGCAGTGCAAGCACCCCGCCCAATCCGTAATTCTCACAAAAGTTTTTCATTAAAACATCCATTTATAAATCTACAAGCACAATTTCATTCAGTGCCTGTTTCACCTTTTCAAAATTTCCGTACTCGGAGCACTGCACCGCAACCACATATCCCTGCTTTGGAAGCACAATAGTAACCTGACCAAAGGCACCATCCGCGCGATATGCTCCTTCCTGCGGCATCATCCAAAACTGATAACCGTAACCACAGTTCCAGCTGTCACCGCCACTTGTTTCCATCTGTTTTCTGGTTGCTTCTTTTATCCAAAGAGAGCTTAAGAGGCGTTCACCCTTCCAGACACCGTCTGCCAAATATAACTGTCCCAGCTTTATCTGGTCGATAATATTTAAAAACAGACCGCTGCCGCCGTTTGGATTGCCCTGCGGGTCACATTCCCAAATCGGATAATCCATACCCAGCGGACGGAATAATTTTTCATATAAATATACATTTAAGTTTTTACCCACCGCTTTCGCCAGCATAAGACCAGCCAGATGACTGTCTGCGGTAGAATAATCAAACTCTGTACCCGGTTTCTTTAATACCTCCCGGGACATCATATATTCCAGATAATTTGGCAAACCTTCTCCGTGTCTTCGTCCGTCAATCATTAAATACGCTTTACCAAAACCGCTGGACATGGTAAGCAGATGACGGAACCGGATTTCCCTAAGCCACTTTTGATGCACTTCAGGAACCTTGTCTGGGAAATACTTTACCAATGGGTCTTCCAAAGTCAGAGCGCCTTCTTCCAGGGCAATGCCTGCCGCCGTACTCATAAAGCTCTTGGTATGGGAATAAATATTACGGCTCTGCAGTCTCATAAAACGATGTTCTAACAGCACTTCATCCTTGTTTGCCAATGCAACTGCTTCGATACCCGGATTGTCTATTATCATTCGGTCGATAAATTGTTTAATCTTTTGTTCCATAACACCCATCCTTTCATAGCTTGCCAATCTTCCACTACCTGTTTCTAATTTTACCACTCTGTGACTTCTTTTTCAATCAAATCTCCACATAAAAAATCCGGACAGCAATGCCATCCGGACTCTCTCAAAACTTTCATTATTCATATTTCTTTGCCAGCACATAAATCGGAAGAAATATACTTACCACAAGCACCGCTGCTGTTACTCCG